>NZ_JBFUCS010000005.1:0-289541 GCF_056405115.1 Allobosea sp. P2_A10
GCCGCCAAGCTCAAGGCGCACCTGCGAGCCGCCCAGGCACGAACCTTCGACGCCCTCTGGAGGGCCGTCGGAAACATCTGCGAACTCTTCTCGCCAGCCGAATGCCGAAACTTCTTCAAACACGCAGGATATGCGTATGATTAACCGTCCGATGCTCTAGATGAAGAAATTTGCTGCGGTTGACCTATGGGGTCAAATGCTTGAGCGGGCCAGACAGAACGACTGGTCCACATTTATCGATCCGGATCATGAAGAAAGCGAGGAAAGAAAAGCTCAAATTGAGCAAGGTTTTCTGGACTCCGGCTGGACACGCGAAGACATAGAGCACCTTTCTAAAATCGACTCTGAGAGAGCATTGTCAGCGCCAGTCACAAGCCCTGGCGTCAGTAGGCAATCGGAATTCATGCTGAAGCGCTTGACGGACATGATGGCAGGCGGCCTATCGGAAGCCCAGCGAAATCAGTCATCGAAGGTCCACTTCGCTGTAGAACCAAAGGCCGGACCTTTTGTCTCGACTGTAAACGTTATCATGACCGACCAGGTCGTTATTACAATGGGAACGCATTTTACGCGATTTTGTGGACTGATATCGCGGGCCTACATAAGAACTTGCAATCTTCAGCCATTTAATACCGGCACCGAGTGCAATAAAGAAATTTTAGTATCTTGCCTGCGCGATAATCCAAAATTAATATTGTATTGGTGGAGGATTTTATTTTCTTTCGCATTGACCGGAACGCATGCGCTAACAAATTTTGCCCCGTCATCGCCTCGTGAAGTTCTATTGATGGAACAAATGGCTGCAGCGATGGAAATTTTTGCACTGGCGCATGAGTTAGGGCATCATTGTCTATCTCACGGAAGAAGACTAACTGATACGAATAGTGCGAAACAAGAAGAATTTGAGGCTGACCAGTTTGCAGTCGACCTATGTGAAAACACAGAAAAAAGCGAAACTTATCAAAGAATGCAAGGGTATAGAATGTCGAATCCATATCTATGGACGGGATCAGGAGGAATTCTGCTTCTCGGATCAATAGATATATTTCGAAGAATTAAAGGCAAGATATATGGAGAAAATACTCTTGATACACACCCATCATTTTCCAGCCGAGCGAGCATGATCAAAAATTCATGCGTACTACAACCTTTAAAACATGCAACGAAGTTTGATTTTTGTATTTCAGTTGAAAATATAATCGAACGTGTTAGTCTAGAAATTGATAGAATAATAAATATGGAATCATTTATTAGAAATTTAAATATCCCCCAAAAAGACTGGGAACACGAAACTCACAATTTCTCAAAATAGCCGACCTAAAACTATGATTTGAATCGAGAACGTCCGCAAGCAGATCGCTTTCATCAAGGCGTCGGCCGCGCTGCAGAAGGCGAAACGTTCCGTCTCGTCGGCCTATGCCGTCGAAACCCATGTCTCGCTCTTCGATGGCTCCAACAGCGGTTTTGCGCTGACCGATCGCCCGGCCTTCAGCGTCCAGCACCACCCGGAAGCCTCGCCCGGCCCACAGGACAGCCACTACCTCTTCGCCCGCTTCGTCGCGATGATGGAGAGCGAGAAGGCGAAGGCGGTCTAAGTCTGGTGGCGCTCGCATTGACAAGAGAGCCCTGCCGCGCTTGAAGCAGACCATGACCCAAGCGACCTGCCTCGCCCGGAGCTATTACGCCCCCTCCTCATAAGGGCGGGTCGAATTTCCATGTTCAACCGCCGCGCTGGCGGTTGAAATCAGGCAGTCACCCGGCATCGCGGCCCCTCAAAGGGACCACGACGATGCCGACCACGCGAAAAACCCTCTCCTCGATCGGCCTGATGGGCTTTGGCGCCTTCGGGCGGTTGATGGCGCGCCATCTCCAGCCGCATTTGCCGCTGATCGTGTTCGATCCTGCGAACCCGGCCGCGCCCGACCCGGCCGGTCGCGGCCTCATGCCGGGCGGCATCGCCGAGGTCGCGGCCTGCGACATCGTCATCCTCGCCGTGCCAGTCGACGGACTTGGCGAAGCCATTGTCGCCCTGCGCCCGCATCTGCGCGCCGGGACGATCGTGCTCGATGTCGGCTCGGTGAAGATCGAACCGGCGCGGCTGCTGCTCGCAGGCCTGCCCGACGATGTCGAGATCATCGGCACGCATCCGCTGTTTGGCCCGCAGAGCGCGCGCGAAGGCCTCGCAGGCCTCAGGATCGCGCTTTGCCCGATCCGCGGCGACAGCGTGCGCCGGATCGCAGCCTTCCTACGCCGCAGGCTCGGACTCGACGTCATCCTGACCACGCCCGACGCGCATGACCGCGACATGGCGCTGGTCCAGGGCCTGACCCATCTCGTCGCGAAGATTCTCGTGCGCATGGAGCCCGTGCCGCGCCGGATGACGACGCGGAGCTTCGAACTCCTGATGCAGGCGACCGAGATGGTCCGCCACGACGCTACCGGCGTCTTCCACGCGATCGAACGCGCCAACCCGCATGCGCGGGCGGTGCGGGAGCGGTTTTTCGCTTATGCGGAGGAGATCATGGCGGGGCTGGAGCAGGACCATGGCGAAGAGCGACCGCCTGCCAAGAGCGTGACCTTTGCCGAATTGGCCGAAGTGCGCCTTTGTTGAGGCCCAACGTCCGGCAACGCCATGGCGCTCAAAATGCGAACGACTGGCGGCTCTAGAAGAATGTCGCCAGGAACGCCGCCGCCGCATCCGAAATTCCGACGATCTTGTTCGTCGCCTGACGATAGAACTTGAAGTTGAGCTCGGTCCGGGGCTCGCCGTCAGCCCAGTCGGTCAGGTGCTTGAGCTCGCTGCGCCCCAGCGGCTGCTTCGCGAGCGCGACCCTCCGGACGGCAAGATCGACGCGCGGCGTTTGCCTGGCGACGCCGCGCTGCCTTGCGACCATTTGGGCCGATGTGACGACGCCGCGCGCGACAAGGCTCCGCCCGCCTTCGTTCTCGCTCGCAAACACGAAAACCGTGTCGCCTTCGGCGATGTGCTTGCCGCCATACATCGTCTTCTGAGCGGCGAATATGAAAGTCGTCGCCTGCGGATCGGCAATCCCGGCCTTGATCGCAAACGTCATCTGCCCATCGTTACCGCGTCCTCGCAGCACTCGCCAAAAATCCCGCCAGCCGCTCCTGCGGCACCTCCGCCTCCGCCGCGATCCTGATGGCCAGCGCCTGCGCCGCCGGGCGCATGCCGCCGAGCGGGCGGTCGAGCCAGTAGGACACCGGGTTCAGCGCGATCCGCTCGTCGACCATCGCGACACGGCCGGCCGCGACCTGCTCCTGCGCCAGAGGCGGGCGGGCGAGCGCGATGCCGAGTCCATGGGCGGCTGCGTCGAGCACGAGGTTGTAGTCCTCGAAGCGCCGGTCCTGCGGGCGCGGTCGATAGTCGAGCCCCTGCGCCGAGAACCAGGCCTTCCAGCCGGCGGCATCGGAATCGTGGATCAGCGGCTGGTCGAGCAGGCGTTCCGGCCGGCCCGGCCCGATCGCAGCAGCGAGTTCCGGTGAGGCGATCGGGAAGCACCATTCCTCGAAAAGCTGCAGCGAGACCCGGTCGGCCGCGCCGCCGCGCCCGCAGCGAATGCCGAGATCGACGCCCTCCTCCTCGAAATCGACCTTGCGATGCTCGACCTGCAGTACCGCGCGCAAGGCCGGATCACCACCTTCAAGCTGGCTCAGACGCGGCATCAACCAGAGCGAACAGACCGAAGGCGGCGCGCTGAGGCGCACCACGGCGGCGCCGCGCTGTTCCCGCCAACGATCCGAGGTATCGGCGATCAGCGCGAAAGCCTCCTGCGTGCGCTGGAGCAGGCGCTGGCCCTCGGGCGTCAGCGCGACGCCGCGCGCCTGCCGCAGAAAGAGACGCAACCCCAGCCAATGCTCGAGCCGCGCCACCTGCCGGCTGATCGCGCCATGGGTCAGGTTCAGCGCCTGCGCCGCCGCCGAGAAGCTGCCGGTGCGGGCGGCAGCCTCGAAGGCGCGCAGGGTTTCGAGCGGCGGCAGGGTCAAGCTGTGATCCATCATCACAACTCATCCTCGAATTCCTCGTTTGTCAATCAGCTCCGCGAGGCGTCTATCGGCGACATCTCCCCGTCACGCGGAAAGCCGCCATGTCCAGCGCCTGCCCTCCACTCGCTGCCAAACCCGGCATCGCACTCGATGCGACGCTGATCTTCACCATCACCTTCACGGTCACGGCCTGGGCCTCGTCCTTCCCGGCGATCAGGGCCGGGCTCGCCGGCTTCGGCCCGGCGGAAATGGCGGCGCTGCGCTTTGCACTCGCTGGCGTCCCCGCCGCGCTGTTCCTCGTGGCGACGCGGGCGAAGCTGCCGGGGCGCGCCGATATCTGGCGCTTCCTCGTCGGCGGGGTCGTCTTCATCGCAGCCTATGCGGTGCTGCTGAATTTCGGCCAGCGCATCGTCTCGGCCGGCCCTGCCGCCTTCATCATCAACACCAACCCGATCATGACGGCGGTGCTGGCGATGATGCTGCTTGGCGAGCGTTTCAGCCTGACGGCATGGCTTGGCACCGCGCTCTCCTTCGCCGGCATCGGCGTGATCGCACTCGGCAAGGGGCTCGATGTCGAGATCGGGCTTTCCGTGCTGCTGATTCTCGGCGCGGCCTTCTGCAACGCCATCACGACCGTGGTTCAAAAGCCGCTCTTTGCCCGCCACAAGCCGCTCTCGGTCGCGGCCTGGAACATGGCGATCGGCGGCTTCGTGCTGCTGCCCTTCCTGCCCGGCGCCATCGCCCAGGCGCAGGTCGCGCCCAGCGTCTCGCTCTGGTCGGTGGTCTATCTCGCCATCGTGCCGAGCCTGATCGCCTACGGCACCTGGGCGATCACGCTGTCGCGCCTGCCCGCCGGCCGCGCCGCCAATTTCCAGTACTGCGTGCCGCCGATGGCGGCGCTGATGGGCTTCCTCTGGCTTGGCGAGGTGCCGACGCTGTTTGGCGTCATCGGCGGGGTGATGGCGCTGGCGGGCGTGGTCGTCGTCAACCTGAAACGCTGAAGCGGCCTTGCGCCGGCGCGGCGGGTGATGTTGCGTGGCCCGCGCCATGAGCACCACCATCCGCCCTCTTGCAGCCGCCGATGCCAAAGCCTGGCGCGCCTTGCGTCTGGCCGCGCTCCTCGACGCGCCGGAAGCCTTCGGCGCAAGCCATGCCGACGAGGCGGCACGCCCGCTCTCGGCCTTCGCCGAGCGAATTTCGCCGCCGCCGCCAAGCCTCGTCTTTGGCGCCTTCGCCGGCGAAAACCTCATCGGCATGGCGGGTTTTCTAGCCGGAGCGACACAAAAGACCCAACATCGCGGCACGCTCTGGGGCGTCTATGTCGCGCCGGAAGATCGCGAGCGCGGCCTTGCGGCGGAAATGGTGGAAACGGTGATAGGCCACGCCGCGCAGCATGTGCTGGTCCTGCAGGCGCGCGTCGTCACCACGAACACGAGCGCGCGCCGGCTCTATGTGCGGCTCGGCTTTCGCGACTACGGCGTCGAGGCCAAGGCGCTGCGGGTCGGCGATGCCTTCCACGACGAGGCGCTGATTGCGCTGGAATTTCCTGCAGCGACAGACTGATCAGACACCGGCTTCAGCGGCGTTCGAGCACCTCGGTGAGCCAACCCACGGCTCCCGCCGCAGCCGCCAGCGCCGCGTTCTTTGTCGGATAGCTCAGGCCGGAATAGTGCTGCACCGGCGTCCAGCTCCGATCCTCGACATCGCGCCGGAACTCCTCGAAGCCGAAGCTGCCGTCGGGCCGCGAGAACAGATCGACGCAACGATCATGATCCTCGTTCTCGATGCTGTCGAAAACCAGCCAGGATCGGTCGAGGCGGCGCGCCATTCGCTTAGAATCCCCGCGCCTCCAGCGTCTTCTCGTCATCGGTGATGTAGTCGCGCACCACCGGCACGGCGCTCTTATGCGGCCCGAGCAGGAGCTGGAAGACCATGTCGCCGCCGATGTCGAAGGAGATCGAGCAGGCGCAGAGGTAGAACTCCCACATCCGCGCGAAACGCTCGCCCATCATCGCGACCACCTCGGTGCGATGCGCCATGAAGCGTTCGCGCCAGGCCTCCAGCGTCCAGTGGTAGTGCCGGCGCCAGAACTCGCAGTCGGAATGCCACAGCCCGGTCTGCTCGACCGCCGCAAACACCTCCGAAAGCGCCGGCGCATAGCCACCCGGGAAGATGTACTTCTCGAAGAACGGCCCGGTGAAGCCGGGCGGGCCGACGCGGCCGATGCAATGCACTAGCGCGATCCCGTTCGGCGTCAGCAGGTCGCGGATTTTCTCGAAATATTCAAGATAATGCGCGACGCCGACATGCTCCATCATCCCGACGGAGACGACGCGGTCGAAGGTGCCCGTGAGCTCGCGATAGTCCTTGTTGATGAAGGTCACGGCTTCGCCGACACCGGCCGCATCCGCCCGCTTCTGCGCCGCCGCCATCTGGTCTGGCGAAACGTTCAGCCCCGTCACCTTCGCGCCGCAGGCCTTCGCCAGATAGATCGCCAGTTCCCCCCAGCCCGAGCCGATGTCGAGCACGCTCATGCCGGGCTCGATCTTCAGCTTGGCGGCGAGATGGCGCAATTTCGCCTTCTGCGCGGCCTCCAGCCCAACCTCGGGCGAGTGCCAGTAGGCGCAGGAATAGGTCATCGTCTCATCGAGCCAGAGCTTATAGAACTGGGTGGGAATGTCGTAGTGGTGCTTGACCTTCTTGCCGGCAGCGCCGAGCGGATTGTGCATCCGGAAGCGCCGGATGCGGAAGCGGATGTTCCTGATGACCTTCTGAATCGGGTGCTTGCGCAGTTCCTTGCGCTGCATCCAGAACAGGCTCAGCAGATCGTGGATCGAGCCCTCCTCGAAATCGATCCTGCCGTCCATGTAGCCCTCGGCCATGGCGAGCTCGGGATTGAGGAAGATCTCGCGCTCGATCCGGTCGTCGTGGAAACGCACCGTCACCGAGGGCACCGTCTTCGTCGCGCCGGCGAACAGGATCTCGGCCGGCCCCGAGCCGAAGACATGGCGCTGGTTGTCGGGCGTGATCACCGTCAGGCGTCCGAGCCTGACGAAGCGCTTCAGAAGTTTAGGCAATAGCAGCATGCGGTGTCCCCGGCGTGTCGCCCAGCATAGGGCGAGGCGGCGCGACAGGGAAATGCACAGAAACGCCGCCGGGACTGAAATCACGACATCTGGCGTCGCTGCGCGATGCCGCGATCAGATCGGCTGGAACAATCGCGCTCCTGATCTCGTTTAGGCGGCGTCTATATGCCGGAGCCTCGCCATGGACACAGATCGGATCAACCGCATCGCCCGCGCGCTTTGCCGCGCCGCCCGGCTCGACCCCGACGAGCCCGTCGCGGCGGCGGAACGCGAACCGGGCCGCGTCGACGCCGACACAGCTCAGGAGCCGCCGGCGGCCTGGACGCTGTTTCGCGAGGCGGCCGAGGCTTTCGTCGCGCGCCATGGCGACCGCGTCGTCGCACGTCAGTAACCGCCGCGCAGGCTTGCGGAAGCCGGCCGCCTGCGCTTACTCCTGCGCCTGCCCCGACGATGGCGGCGCAAGCGAGACGGCGAAGCAATGTCCTGGCGCGATTTCTGGAACGGCGAGCACTCGATCTACGTCTCGCCGCGCCACAAGGCCCTGCATTATCGCGGCATAGCCCGGGACATCGTCGCCCATATCCCGACGCGTGACGCAGTCGTGCTCGATGTCGGCTGCGGCGAGGCGCTGAGCGCCGATCTCGTCGCCGCAGCCTGCGGCAAGCTCTATCTCTGCGAGGCCGCGCCGAATGTGCGCGAGAAGCTGCGCGCCGGGTTCGGGCGGATCGACAATGTCACCGTGGTCTCGCCCGAAGAGGTCGAGGCCCTGCCCGACGCCACGCTCGACCTCGTCGTCGCCAATTCGCTGATCCAGTATCTGAAGCGCGAGGAACTGATCGCCGCGCTCCAGACCTGGCTGGCCAAGCTGAAACCCGGCGGTAAGCTCGTGATCGCCGATGTGATCCCGCCCGATGTCAGCCCGCTGACCGACGCCTCGCAGTTGCTCGCCTTCGCCTGGCGCGGCGGTTTTCTGGGCGCCGCGCTGGCCGGCCTCGTGCGCACCGCATTCTCCGACTACCGAAAGCTGCGCGCGCAATATGGGCTTTCGACCTATGCCGAGGCCGATATCGCCGGACTGATCGCGCAAGCAGGATTCGAGGGCGTGACGTCCGCGAAAAACTTCGGCCACAACCCGCACCGGATGACGTTTGTGGCGCGCAAGGCGGTCTCGGCCTGAGCGCTCAGTCCAGCCGCTGATTGTCGACGAACCAGTTCTTGCCCCGATAGCGGATTTCGGACGCGCCCGCCCCGGCATCTTCGTCCACGACGACGACCCTCGTCCTGGCGGCAATGCGCAGGGGGCAGGCCTTGCTCATCCGCGCGCCTTTCGGCCTCAGGGAGGCCAGCCCATACTCGTGCCACGCCGCCCAGCTGTTGCAGGCGAAAGTATTGCGATTGACCGTCGCAGCGCGCTCGGCGGACGCAGCCGGCGTCCATCCGGCCAGCACGACGACGATGATGGCCGCTTTCGACATGAGAGACATCGAGCCGTCTCCTTCGATGCGCGGCATCATCCGTGCTCGCCTCGACGACTTGCTGCGATCGGCCGGCCGCCTGTCAAGACTGCCGGAGCGAATGACGGGCGCCACCGAACGACGCGAAACCCATCCGGGTCAGAGGAACGCGCGCACCTCGATCGGCACCCGGCACGCGACGGTCGCCTTGCGCGCCCAAGCCAGGGCTTCGTCCATGCTGGCGGCTTCCAATATCCAGAAACCGCCGATCAGCTCCTTGCTCTCCAGATACGGCCCATCGGTGACGACGACCTTGCCATCGGGCTGAGCCCGCACCGACTTCGCACGCCTTGGCGGCTCCAGCCCGCCGGCGAAAAATCGGGCGCCGGCTGCTTCCATCTCCTCGTTGAGCACGTCGATGTCGCGCATCATCGCTTCATCCTCGACGGACGGATCATAGTCGTGGGGGTGAATAACGGCGACCAGATACTGTGTCATGACGTCTCCATGGCGGTTTCCAGGCGGGCGGCTGCCTCGCCTTCACCATAGCGTCGAACGGCCGGGCCTGAATTCGACAGCCCTCGCCAAAAAAAGCGGCTGCTTATCGTCGCGGGCGATCGAAAGCCAGGAGCCGCCGCAGCGACCGACGCTTCACTCACGCGCCTTCGCGATCCGCGAACGAAAAGAACTTGTGCCCCAGAAACGAGAACACCATCACGAAGCCGGTGGTGACGAATTGCATCGGCAGATAGGGCAGCCCGGCTCGCGCCACGAACAGATGCATCAGGATGCCGGTCAGCACGAAGCCCCCCGCTGCGATCACGGCGAAGCGCCAGCCGGCCTGGGCGTGGCTGCGGGTGGCGTCAAACGTAAGCCAGCGGTTCAGCAGGTACGAGACGACCGCACCGAGCACGAAACCCGCCAGCGTCGCCGGCACCGGATCGACATGGCCGAGCTCGACCAGCCCGATCAGCGCCGCGTAATGCGCAACCGCCGTGATGCCGCCGGCGACGACATAGGCCAGGAGCTGGCGGAACTGGCGCGGGTAGCAGCGAAACGGCATGGCGCGCTTATAACGCCCTTACCCCAATGAAGCCTGAACGGTTGCGCGCTCAGGCGACCGTCAACGGCCCGGTCGACAGGCGTGGCAGGTTGGGGTCGCGCCGGGCTGTCGCAAGCACGCTGTCGAGCAGGCCGGGGAAGCGCCGGTCGAGTTCCTCGCGCCGGATCGAGAGATAGCGCGAGGTGCCCTCGACCCGGAAGCGCGTGATCCCGGCCTCGCGCAGCTTGGCGAAGTGATAGGACAACAGCGAGGGCGAGCCGAACTCGGTGAAGCTGCCGCAGCGCGCCTTTTCGACCTCCGGCACGTCGGCGAGCGCGACCAGGATGGCGAGCCGGATCGGATCGGCCAGCGCCGCGAAGACGTCGGCTGGCGCGACATCGTCGATATCGGGGTGGAACACCGGTTTCATGACCAAGCCGAGATAGGCGATCGGCTCGCTCCTGACAAGTTTCAACATTCCTTGAAATTAGCCTTGACGGATCACCGCGAGCGATCATAATTCAACGATCATTGAAATATTGAAATTGACCGGCGCGTTGCGCCGGCCTTTCGGATCCCGATGCTTTCACAGCAAGGACATGTCCCATGGACGCACGTCTCCTCTGGCTCGCCGGCGGCGCTTTCGCCATCGGCACCGGCAGCCTCAACATCACCGGCATCCTGCCCCATCTGGCCGAGCGCTTCGCCGTTTCGGTCGATACCGCCGGTCTGCTGATCTCCGTTTTCGCCATCGCCTACGCCATCAGTTCGCCCGTGCTCTCGACCCTGCTTGGCAGCCGCGAGCGCAAATTCGTGCTCGCCGGCGCCATCGCCGTGTTCGGTCTGGCCAATCTCGGGGCCGCCTTTGCCGGCAACTTCGATCATCTCCTGCTCGCGCGCATCGCCATGGCCGCCGCAGCCGGCGTCTACATGCCTGCCGCCAATGCGGTCGCGGTCGCGCTCGTCACCCCCGAGCGGCGCGGGCGGGCGATCGCGCTCGTCAATGGCGGCGTCACGGTCTCGCTGATCCTCGGTGTCCCGCTCGGCACGGCGGCGGCCGCGCTCGGCGGCTGGCACCTCGCCTTCCTGATGGTGACGCTGGTCAGCGCGCTCGCTTTCGCCGGCATCGTCGCCAAGCTGCCGGTCGGGCTGCCGCGCGGCGCCAACACGATGGCCGAACGGCTTGCCGTGGCGCGGCGCGGCGACGTACTGCTCGCGCTTGCCACGACCCTGATGTGGACGACCGGCGTCTTCGTTCTCTACACCTTCATCGCGCCGTTCCTGACGACCCATGCCGGCATCTCCGGCCCCTGGCTCGGCGCGCTGCTGGTCGTGGCGGGACTGGGATCGGCGGTCGGCAACCAGCTCGGCGGCCGGGCGGCCGACCGTTTCGGGCCGGAACGGGCGCTCACCATCTCACTCGTCGTTCTCGCCGTGGCGCTCGCCGCCGCTTCTCTGGTCGCAATCGCTTTGCCCCCGGCCACGGCACTCTTCGTGCTGCCGCTGATCCTGTTTATCTGGAGCGGCGCGGGCTGGGCCGGGCATCCGGCGCAGATGTCGCGGCTGGCGGCGATGGCCCCCGATGCGACCGTGATCGCGCTCTCGCTCAACGCGTCCGCGCTCTATTTCGGCATCGCCGCCGGGGCCGCCATCGGCCAGCAGGTGCTGCGCCATCTCGGCACCGGGCCGCTAGGGCTCATCGGCGCGGCCTGCGAGGTCGTGGCGCTCGCCATCTTGTGGCTGGCGCTCAGTCGCAGGCGCGCTGCCGGGCAGCGCAGCACGGCGATGAGCGAAATCGCGATCGCGCCGACGCCTGTGCGTTGAAGAGCCCGGGGGAGCGCTTTCCGCTTCCCCCCGTCGCTCCTCCCCTCTATAGCGAGCGCCTAGCATTCATCTCAGGCGCTCGCTGGCCTCCGTTCGCCCGATCGGACCTCAAGGCTTGCGCGCGCCCACGAACCGGTCGAGCCCATGCCCAAGCGCACAGACATCAAGTCCATCCTGATCATCGGCGCGGGCCCCATCATCATCGGCCAGGCCTGCGAGTTCGACTATTCCGGCACCCAGGCCTGCAAGACGCTGAAGGCCGAGGGCTACCGCATCATCTTGGTCAATTCCAACCCGGCCACGATCATGACCGACCCGGATCTGGCCGACGCGACCTATGTCGAGCCGATCACGCCCGAGATCGTCGCCAAGATCATCGAAAAGGAGCGCCCCGACGCGCTGCTGCCCACCATGGGTGGCCAGACCGCGCTGAACTGCGCGCTCTCGCTCAACAAGAAGACGATCGTGCAGCCCGACGGCAGCAAGATCAGCGTGCTGGAAAAGTTCGGCGTCGAGATGATCGGCGCCACCGCCGAGGCGATCGACAAGGCCGAGGATCGCGAACTCTTCCGCAACGCGATGACGAAGATCGGGCTGGACACGCCGCGCTCGCACCAGATCAAGACGCTCGGTCAGGCGCTCGATGCGCTTGAGGACATCGGCCTGCCCGCCATCATCCGGCCGTCCTTCACCATGGGCGGCACCGGCGGCGGCATCGCCTACAACAAGAGCGAGTTCATCGACATCGTCGAGCGCGGCATCGACGCCTCGCCGACCAGCGAGGTCCTGATCGAGGAGAGCGTGCTCGGCTGGAAAGAATACGAGATGGAGGTCGTCCGCGACAAAAACGACAACTGCATCATCGTCTGCTCGATCGAGAACATCGACCCGATGGGCGTCCATACCGGCGATTCGATCACGGTGGCACCGGCGCTGACGCTGACCGACAAGGAATACCAGATCATGCGCGACGCCTCACTGGCGGTGCTGCGCGAGATCGGCGTCGAGACCGGCGGTTCCAACGTGCAGTTCGCGGTCGACCCCGCCACCGGGCGCATGATCGTCATCGAGATGAACCCGCGCGTCTCGCGCTCGTCCGCCTTGGCGTCGAAAGCGACGGGTTTCCCGATCGCCAAGGTCGCGGCGCGTCTGGCTGTCGGCTACACCCTCGACGAGATCGAGAACGACATCACCGGCGGCGCAACTCCGGCCTCCTTCGAGCCGACGATCGACTATGTCGTCACCAAGATCCCCCGGTTTGCCTTCGAAAAGTTCCCCGGCGCCGAGCCGACGCTCTCGACGGCGATGAAATCGGTCGGCGAGGCGATGGCGATCGGCCGGACCTTCCAGGAAAGCCTGCAGAAGGCGCTGCGTTCGCTGGAGACCGGGCTCGACGGCCTCGACGAGATCGAGGTCGACGGCATGGGCCATGGCGACGACAAGAACGCGATCAAGGCCGCGCTCTCGACCCCGACGCCGGACCGCATCCTGCAGGTCGCCCAGGCGATGCGCTTCGGCTTCACCGACGAGCAGATCCACGAGAGCTGCAGGATCGACCCCTGGTTCCTCGCCCAGATGCGCGAGATCGTCGACACCGAGGAGAAAATCCGCAAGTTCGGCCTGCCGCGGACGCCGGGCGCCTTCCGGCAGGTCAAGGCGATGGGCTTCTCCGACAAGCGGCTCGCCGCCGTCTCGGCCAAGACGGAAGCCGAGGTCAAGACGCTCAGACGCTCGCTCGATGTACGGCCCGTCTACAAGCGCATCGACACCTGCGCGGCCGAATTCGCCTCGCCGACCGCGTATATGTATTCGACCTACGCCATGCCCTTCGCCGGCAAGGCGTCCGACGAGGCGCGTCCGACCGACAAGAAGAAGGTCGTGATCCTCGGCGGCGGGCCCAACCGCATCGGCCAGGGCATCGAGTTCGACTATTGCTGCTGCCATGCCTGCTACGCGCTGCATGACGCCGGCTACGAGACCATCATGGTCAACTGCAATCCCGAGACCGTCTCGACCGACTACGACACCTCCGACCGGCTCTATTTCGAGCCGCTGACCGCCGAGGACGTGCTCGAAATCCTCGACACCGAAAAGCAGAACGGCACCCTGCATGGCGTCATCGTCCAGTTCGGCGGCCAGACCCCGCTCAAGCTCGCCAATGCGCTGGAGGAGGCCGGCATCCCGATTCTCGGCACCTCGCCCGACATGATCGACCTCGCCGAGGACCGCGACCGCTTCAAGCGCCTGCTCGACAAGCTCCAGCTCAAGCAGCCCAAGAACGGCATCGCCTATTCGGTCGAGCAGGCCCGCATCATTGCCGGCGAACTCGGCCTGCCCTTCGTCGTGCGCCCGTCCTATGTGCTGGGCGGCCGCGCCATGGCGATCATCCGCGACGAGGTGATGTTCGAGGATTATCTGCTGGGCACGCTGCCGAGCCTGATCCCCTCCGAGGTCAAGGCCAAGTATCCCAACGACAAGACCGGCCAGATCAACACCGTTCTCGGCAAGAACCCGCTGCTGTTCGACCGCTATCTTTCGGACGCGATCGAAGTCGATGTCGACTGCCTCAGCGACGGCAAGGACGCCTTCATCGCCGGCATCATGGAACATATCGAGGAGGCCGGCATCCATTCCGGCGATTCGGCCTGCTCTCTGCCGCCGCGCTCGCTCTCGCCTGAGATCATCGCCGAGCTGGAGCGCCAGACCAAAGCGATGGCGCTGGCGCTCGATGTCGGCGGCCTGATGAACGTGCAATACGCCATCCAGAATGGCGTGATCTACGTGCTCGAGGTCAACCCGCGGGCGTCGCGCACCGTGCCCTTCGTCGCCAAGGTCGTCGGCATCCCCGTCGCCAAGATCGCCGCCCGCATCATGGCAGGCGAAAGCCTGGCGAGCTTCGGCCTGAAGGCCCCGACGCTCGATCATGTCGGCGTCAAGGAGGCGGTCTTCCCATTTGCGCGCTTCCCCGGCGTCGATGTGCTGCTCGGGCCGGAGATGCGCTCGACCGGCGAGGTCATCGGGCTCGACCGCTCCTTCGACATCGCCTTCGCCAAGAGCCAGCTCGGCGCGGGCTCCAAGGTGCCGGTCAAGGGCACAGTCTTCGTCTCCGTGCGCGACGAGGACAAGCCGCGCATCGTGCCGAGCATGCGGATGCTGGCCGAGCTCGGCTTCCGCATTCTTGCGACCGGGGGCACGCTGCGCCTGCTCCAAGAGGAAGGCATTTCCGCCGCCAAGATCAACAAGGTGCTGGAAGGCCGCCCGCACGTCGTCGACGCCATCAAGAACGGCGAAATCCAGCTCGTCTTCAACACCACCGACGGGCCGCAGGCACTGGCCGATTCGCGCTCGCTTCGCCGTACGGCCCTCTTGCACAAGGTGCCCTATTATACCACCTTGGCTGGAGCGATCGCAGCGGCGGAAGGCATCAAAGCCTATTGCAGCGGCGATCTCGAAGTACGTTCGCTGCAATCCTATTTCGAGCGTGCCGCCTGACGGCGGCGGGCGGGAAACGGATTTCGGCAGTTTAAGAAACGATCGGACGCACGGGACGCAGGCCGCAAGAGTGCGGCCGGCGGCTTATGGCTTTCGCAATCCGGGATGAGACGATGGAAAAGGTTCCCATGACCGCGGGCGGCTTTGCTGCCCTGGAGGCCGAGCTGAAAGACCGCCAGCAGGTGCAGCGCCAGCGCATCATCGCAGCGATCTCGGAGGCGCGCGCCCATGGCGATCTGTCGGAGAACGCCGAATATCACGCCGCCAAGGAATCGCAGGCTCTCAATGAGGGCCGCGTCCAGGAACTGGAATCGCTGATCGGCAGGGCCGACATCATCGACGTCGCCAAGCTCGCCGGCGGCGACACGATCAAGTTCGGCGCCACCGTCCAGCTGATCGACGACGACACCGAGGAAAAGAAGATCTACCAGATCGTCGGCGAACCCGAATCGGATGTGAAATCCGGCAAGGTCTCGATCGGCTCGCCGATCGCGCGCGCGCTGATCGGCAAGAAGGTCGGCGATTCCGTGCAGGTCAACACGCCCGGCGGCGGCAAATCCTACGAGGTCGTCAGCGTCCAGTTCCGCTGATCGCCAAGTCCGGCGGCGGGGCATGGTAATGTCGCGCGCAAGCGCTATGCTCGTCGCGTGACGCTGGAGACAGATTCATGACCACACGCCGCCGCTTTCTCGCCGCCTCGCTGACGACGCCAGCGCTGATGTTGGCGGGCCTCGACCGCGCCTCGGCGCAGAGCCAGCCTGTGGCGATCGGCGCGATCCGCGTCGATGTCTCCAGGCTCGCCGCGCAGGGCTGGGGCTCGAACGCGCTCGCGATCAAGCTCGGCCTCGAACGCGAACTCACCGCGGCGCTTGGCCCCTATCTGCGGCGCGGCGCCGGCCCGACGCTGAACGTCGCTGTGCGCGGCGTCTTCCTCAACAGCTATGCCGGCGGCGGCGGTGGCGGCCGCGTTGGCGGCGGCGGCAACCAGGGCGCCGACTCGTTCGACAGCGAAGCCTCGCTGGTCGGGCGCGGCAACCGCGTCATCGCAACCTACCCGGTGCTCTCCACAGTACCTTCGAGCGCGGCTGGCCCTTGGTACCTGCCCGACATCGACCAGCGCCGCATGACCGGCCTGATCCAGCACAACGCCGCCTGGATCAAGCGCTACGTCGCCGGCTGACGCCGTTTCACGAGGCCGCGACCGGCGGCCTCCCGCCATGGCAGACGACGACCCCCTCTCCTATCTCCGCTTGTAACGCGAGCGGGTGCTTTCCCGGCTCTTCGCGGAAACCGACAGGAGATCTCCCATGCTCGATCGTCGCGCTTTTATCGCCGCGGGTTTCGCTGCCGCCGCCTTCGCGACCGCCGCTCACGCAGCTCCGGGTCACGCCGCGGGCTCGGTCAAGGTCGACGTCTCGCGCCTTCGCGCACAGGGCCTCGGCCCCAATGCGAGCCGCATCCAGGCCGCGCTGGAGCAGGAACTGGCAGGCGCAGCCGCACCAGGCACCTCGCTCGTCGTCACGGTGCGCGGCATCTCCATGTCGAGCTATGCGGGCAATGCCGGCATGTTCGGCGCGGGCTCGGGCAATGACGGCATCGACAGCGAGGTCGCCGTGATCGACAAGGCCGGCCGCGTCGTCGCGCAGTATCCGATCATGTCGTCGTCCTCGCCGACGCTCGCCGGGCCCTGGTATGCGCCAGGAATCGACCAGCTCAGGCTGGACGCGATGGCGCGCACCAACGCCGGCTGGATCAGGCGCTATGTCAGGGGCTGAGCAGGTCTGATCAGCCCAGAGGAACGATCGGCTCGTCCTTGACGCGATCGAGCGCCAGCGCGGTCCGGACATTGCGGACATTGGGCAGAGAGGTCAGTTCGCCGACGAAATCCTGGAAGGCTTTCAGGTCGGGTGCGACGCATTTCAGGATGAAGTCGATGTCTCCCGAGAGCTTCCAGCATTCGCGCACCGCGTCCCAGGCGCGGATGCGGGCCTGGAACAGCTCCAGATCCGGCTCGGCCTGGCTCGCAAGATGGACGAAGGCGAAGCACACGACCTCGAGCCCGAGCTTGCGTTCGTCGAGTTGGGCGCGATAGCCGGTGATCAGCCCGGCCTCCTCCAGCGCCCTGACCCGGCGCAGGCAGGGCGGCGGCGAGATGCCGACGCGGCTCGCCAGCTCGACATTGGTCATGCGGCCATCGCCCTGAAGCTCGCGCAGGATACGCAGGTCGATGTCGTCGAGCTTGGAGCGCACAAAATTCCCCGGAAAAGGTCGCGCTGGTGTAGACGCAGGCCTTACGCGATACAAGGCATCGACCATGCCACCAAGAAAGCCTTGGCCACGGAGACCGCCTTGTCGACCGAGCCCCTCCCCAGCGTCTGGGTGCTGAGCGACGGCAAGGCCGGCGACGAGCTGCAGTGTGCCGGCGTCGCCGAACGTCTCGGCGTCATGCCCGAGATCAGGCGCGTCGCGCCTCGCCCGCCCTTCGTGTGGCTGATGCCGCGCGGGCCGATCGACCCGCGCGACGGACCCGAACGCGAGGACAGCCCGATCCGCCCGCCCTTCCCCGATATCGTCATCGCCTCGGGCCGGCGCGCCGTGCCTTACGTCCGCGCCGTGAAGAAGGCCTCCAACGGCGCGGTCTTCACGGTGATCCTGAAAGATCCGCGCACCGGCGCTGGGGCCGCCGACCTGATCTGGGTCTCCGAACACGACCGCCTGCGCGGCGACAACGTGCTGGTCACCACGACCTCGCCGCACCGGCTCGCGCCGGAGCGTCTGGCCGCCGCCCGGACGACGCCACCGACCGGGATCGCAGTGCTGCCCGCGCCCCGCGCCGCCGTGCTGGTCGGCGGCGACAGCCGGCATCATCGCTTCCGGACGCAGGACATCGCGCGCTTTGCCGGCCTGCTCGACAGCCTCGCGCAATCGGGCGTCGCGTTGATCGGCTCGCCCTCGCGCCGCACCTCGCCTGCTTTGGGCAAGGCCGTGGCGGATGTGTTCGCGCGCCATGGCGGCTGGTGGTGGGACGGCACGGGCGAGAACCCTTATGTCGCGCTGCTGGCCAATGCCGACGCCATCGTCACCACGGCCGATTCGACCAACATGATCGGCGAGGCGACAGCGACGGGCGCACCGATCCTCGTCTTCGAACCGCATGGCGGCCATGACAAGCTTGCGAGGTTCCTCGCCGCGCTGAAACGGCAAGGGGTTGTGCATGACTTCGCCGGCCGGCTTGAAGGCGCGGCTTACGACCCCATAGACTCCACTCGCCTGATCGCCGCTGCCGTCCGCGAGGGCTGGCTCCGGCATCGGGCGGAACTGGGGCTCGAGTGACAATCTCACCTACGCCGTCATTCCGGACAAGCCGCGAAGCGGCGCCGATCCGGAATCCATCATGGAGTTCGACAGCGCCTTATGATGGATTCCGGGTCTTCGCTGCGCTGCGCCCGGAATGACGACACGAGTTGATCTGGGTGCATTTGCCTATGGCAGTCCAGATCATATCTGACTGTTGAACGACGCGGCTGCGGCCGCGCAACAAGGACGACACCTCATGGCCCACACCCATGCCCGCGTCATGATCGTCGGCTCAGGCCCGGCCGGCTACACCGCCGCGATCTATGCCGCCCGCGCCATGCTGGAGCCGGTGATGATCTCCGGCCTGCAGGCCGGCGGCCAGTTGATGATCACCACCGATGTCGAGAATTATCCAGGCTTCGCCGACGTCATCCAGGGCCCCTGGCTGATGGAGCAGATGCGCGCGCAAGCCGAGCACATGGGCACGAAGATGGTCTCCGACCACATCGCCCGTGTCGACCTCTCGCAGCGCCCCTTCCGGCTCTGGGGCGACGGCTCCGAAACATATTCCTGCGATGCGCTGATCGTCGCCACCGGCGCGCAGGCGAAATGGCTTGGCCTGCCCTCCGAGCAGGCCTTCCAGGGTTTTGGCGTCTCGGCCTGCGCCACCTGCGACGGCTTCTTCTTCCGCAACAAGGAGGTCGTGGTCGTCGGCGGCGGCAACACCGCCGTCGAGGAGGCGCTTTATCTCGCCAACCTCGCCAGCAAGGTGACACTGGTGCATCGGCGCGATTCGCTGCGCGCTGAGCGCGTCATGCAGGACAGGCTCTTCAAGCACCCGAAGATCGCAGTCGTCTGGGACAGCGAGATCGCCGAGATCTGTGGCGGCACGCAGCCGGCCAACGTCACCCATCTGAAGCTGAAGGACCTCAAGACCGGGGCGCAGAGCGAGCTCAGGACCGATGGCGTCTTCATCGCGATCGGCCACAAGCCGGCGACCGAACTCTTCGCCGGGCAGCTGACGATGAACGAATCGGGCTATCTCACGGTCGAGGCCGGCACGACCAACACCAATATCGCCGGCGTCTTCGCCGCAGGCGACGTCACCGACGAGCATTATCGCCAGGCCGTCACGGCAGCCGGTCTCGGCTGCATGGCGGCGCTCGATGCCGAACGCTGGCTGCAGGCCAGCGAACTCGGGCAATTGAAGGCGGCGGAATAGGACGCCTGCTCGATATATCACCAATTTTGATGGATTTAGTCACCAGATTCAGTGTCAAAACCGAGGCTCAATGTCACGCAGACATTGACCTTCAAGGGTTTTGCCCCCCAACATGCACCAAACGCATAACGGGGGGACCGCGGTGGATTGGGACCGCATCAGGATTTTTTATACCGTCGCTGAATCTGGCAGCTTTACCAAGGCGGGAGACGTTCTGGGCCTCAGTCAATCGGCGGTGAGCCGGCAGATCGGGGCGCTGGAGCGCGAATTGCGCGCGCCGTTGTTTCATCGACATACGCGCGGCCTCATTCTGACCGAGCAGGGCGAATTGCTCTGGCGCGCTGCGCGCGAGATGACGCAGCGGCTCGAGCGCACCCGCGCCCAGTTGTCGGAGACGCGCGAGCACCCCTCGGGCGAGCTCAAGGTAACCGCGACGCGCGGCCTCGGCGGCCACTGGCTGACGCCGCGGCTGGCCGAGTTCCTCGATCTCTACCCCGACATCAAGGTCGATCTCATCCTCACCGACGAGGAACTCGACCTTTCGATGCGCGAGGCCGACATCGCGATCCGCCTGCGCCAGCCGCAGCAGCCCGACCTGATCCAGCGCAAGCTCTTCACCGTGCATTTCCACGTCTACGGATCGCCGGCCTATGTGAAGCGCTTCGGCGAGCCGAAGACCTATGAGGAACTGGACAACCACCGCATCCTCTCTTTCGGCGGCACCTCGCCGTCCTATCTGACCGCCGTGCACTGGCTCGGCACGCTTGGCCGCGACCAGCGCAATCCGCGCCCGATCCATCTCACCGTGAACAACATCACGGCGATGAAGCGCGCGGTCGATTCGGGCGCCGGCATCGCCGTGCTGCCCGACTACCTGATCGAGACCGGCTCGACGCTCGTGCAGCTGATGCGCGAGACCGAGATGCCGCAGCTCGAGAGCTATCTGGTCTATCCCGAAGAGATGAAATCGGTCGCCCGCGTGCAGGTCTTCCGCGATTTCCTGATCCAGAAAGCCCAGCGCTGGACCTATTGAGAGCGTTGCGGGACAGAAAGCCGCCTTGCGCACCGCGCGAGGCGGCTTTCTTGCGTTTTACGCATGCAAGCTATCGATAAAGGCTCAATTTGTCACAGTTTAGCGAGCCTCATGCGCTAAGCGCATGCCAGCCCCAAGTTATGCTGCATTGCAAAAAGGCAGCTGCTGCCCGATATAGCAAACACGGTTGTTCGCAACGGGCTCCGCTATCTCCTCCCGGCGTCGAGTTCGTTGCAGCCGTTCCCCTCTGAGATGTTTGGCGCTTGCGCTGGATGTTTCAAACTTCAAAAGCCGGCTCCTTCGGGACGCCGGCTTTTTTTTGCCGTCTCCGCACGCCCCATCCGCGGCACTCTCGTCATGGTCGGGCTTGTCCCGATCATCCCCGTGTTCCCTCGCGGCGCTCTACGCTTAAGACGTGGATGATCGCCACAAGGGCGAGCATGACGGGTGGCGGCCCCTTACCGCCGCCTTGCCTCCAGCGGGAGTGCGTCGAACAGGCCGGGCTCGGCGCTGGTACGCGCCTTCTCGATCGTCAGCATTTTCAGCTTGGTCTCGACGCCGCCATCGGCCGAGAAGCCGCCGGTCTTGCCGCCGGCCGCCAGCACGCGATGACAGGGTACGATCGGGGCAAACGGATTCTGCCCGAGCGCGACGCCGACGGCCCGCGCCGCGCCGGGTTCGCCGATGCGGGCGGCGACCTCGCCATAGGTCAGCGTCTCGCCCGGCGGAATCGCCAGCGCCACGTCGTAGACCTTGCGGTTGAAGGCCGGCACGGCGGAAAGATCGATCGGCAGATGCGAGAGATCGCGTGGCTCGCCCGATAGCAGCGCCGCGATCTCGGCACTGGCTGACGCCACGAAGCCCGCGGGCTGCGCTTCCTCCGCTTCGGGAAAGCGCCGCACCAGGCGCCGACGCGCGGTCCCCTCGTCGCGCTCAGGCAATTGCGAGCCGATCAGGATGTCGCTCTGCCAGACCAGTGCGCAGAGGCCGATGGCGGTCTCGAACAGGCAGAAATACTGCATGACGGTCTCGGGCTTTCGTTCCGGGCAGCGACAAACACGCTGCTCCCCGGACTATCCCCCGGATGGTCGCATACGAACAACCCGATTCCTGTCGGCAGCGTCGTCGCGCCGGCAGATCGGCTCAGACGTAGAGCCGCTCGCCTTCCAGCCCCTTGTAGAGACCCGCGACCTGCTCGGCATAGCCGTTGAACAGCAGCGTCGGGCGGCGCTCGCGCGTCCCCAGCACCTGCTCGCTCGCCTGGCTCCAGCGCGGATGCGAGACCTCCGGGTTCACATTGGCCCAGAAGCCGTATTCCGAGGCCTGCAGCCCTTCCCAGAAGGTCTTTGGCCGCTCGGCAACGAAGGAGATCTTGCTGATCGACTTCACCGATTTGAAGCCGTATTTCCACGGCGTGATCAGCCGCAGCGGTGCGCCATGCTGCGTCGGGATCGGCTTGCCGTAGGCGCCGGTCACGATCAGCGGCATGTCGTTGGTCGCCTCCGCGATGGTCAGGCCTTCGGTATAGGGCCAGGGATACCAGCGCTGCGACTGGCCCGGCGCGACGCGCGGGTTCATGAAAGTCTCGAACTTGATGTATTTCGCCGAGGCCAGCGGCTTGGCGAACTCGACGAGCGATTTCACGGTGAAACCGGTCCAGGGCACGGCCATCGACCAGGTCTCGACGCAGCGGAAGCGATAGAGCCTCTCCTCCAGCGTCATCCTGCGGACGAGATCGTCAAAGCCGATCTCCATCGGCTTCTCGACCATGCCGTCGATCGTCACCATCCACGGCCGCGTCACCAGCTTCTTGGACGCGGCGACCACATCCTTGGACGTGCCGAACTCGTAGAAATTATTGTAGTTCGCCGCGAGATCCTCGTCGGTGACCGGGCGGTCGAGCGTGTAGGCGGCGTTCTTTTTCGCGGGATAGAGATCGAGCGTCGGGTCGGCGCCCTGGGCTGCCGCGATTTTCGGCAGCGCGGCGCTCGCAATCAATCCCGCGCCGGCAGCCATCAGACTGCGACGGTTCATGAAAACGGATTCAGGTGTCGCCTGGCTTTCGGGCATCTCCCAGCCAGCACGGTTCTTGATCAGCATCGGACGGACATGCTCCGTTTCAGAAGCATCAACTCTAGCGCATGCCCGCGCGTCACGCGCAAATCACGAGGGGGAGAGGAATCCCTTCTACCCTTGCAGGAGAACGGCAGAATCAGCCTCGCGCCTCCAGCGCCTTGACGATCGCCGCGCCCATCTCGCTGGTGGACACCGCGTTGGCGCCAGGCGCTGCGATGTCCTTGGTGCGCGTGCCCGAGCCCAGCACATCGGCGATCGCGCCTTCGAGCCGGTCGGCGGCTTCGATCGCACCGAACGAATAGCGCAGCGCCATCGCAAACGAGCCGATCATCGCGATCGGGTTCGCCAGCCCCTTGCCGGCGATGTCGGGGGCCGAGCCGTGGACCGGCTCGTAGAGCGCCTTGCGCTTGCCCGTCGCCTTGTCCTCGGCGCCAAGCGAGGCCGAGGGCAGCATGCCCAGCGACCCGGTCAGCATCGCCGCGACGTCCGAGAGGATATCGCCGAACAGATTGTCGGTGACGATGACGTCGTATTGCTTGGGCCAGCGCACCAGCTGCATGGCGCAGTTGTCGGCCAGCACATGCTCCAGCTCGACATCCCTGTAGTCCCTGGCGTGCTGGGCCGTGACGGTCTGTTTCCAGAGCACGCCGGTCTTCATGACATTGTGCTTCTCGGCGGAGGAGACCTTGTTGCGGCGCGTGCGCGCGAGCTCGAAGGCGACAGCGCAGATGCGCTCGATCTCAGGCGTCGTATAGACCTGCGTATCGACGCCGCGCCTGGAACCATCCTCCAGCGTGACGATCTCCTTGGGCTCGCCGAAATAGACGCCGCCGGTGAGTTCGCGCACGATCAGGATGTCGAGGCCCTCGACGACCTCGGGCTTGAGCGACGAGGCCGAGGCCAGCGCCGGATAGCAGATCGCGGGGCGCAGGTTTGCGAACAGGCCGAGATCCTTGCGCAGGCGCAGCAGCCCAGCCTCGGGGCGGTGCTGGTAGGGCACATCGGCCCATTTCGGCCCGCCGACTGCGCCAAACAGCACGGCGTCGGCGTCCTGCGCCAGCTTCATATCGCCTTCCGAGATCGCCTGCTTGTGCGCGTCGTAGGCGCAGCCGCCGACGAGCCCCTTCTCGATCTCGAAGGAGGCGAGGCCCTGCTTGCCGAACCAGGAGACGATGGTCTCGACCTGGCCCATCACCTCGGGGCCGATGCCGTCGCCGGGGAGCAGCAGGAGCTTGTGGGTCGCCATGGTCGTCGCCTCGCGCGTCGTGTTCGTGGTGGTTGCGCGGGTGATTACGGGGATGGCGGGCAGCGCGCAAGCGTTTGCCGAAGCGGCCGGGCCGCAACCACTGCCGTCGTGGTCGCCCTTGTGGCGACCATCCACGTCTTGCGACGCTACCGGCGCACAAGCCGAGGGGCATTGCGCGCCCGAGCGGCGTCAAGGCGTGGATGGTCGGGACAAGCCCGATCATGACGGAGGCGGTTCGGAACCCCGATCGCAGGCTTGCGTCAGACCTTCTTCTCCATGTTCCAGAAGAACTGCACCGGCGAGAGCACCATGCCGGTCAGGCTCTTGCGGAAGGCCATCGGCTGCTGCACCAGTCCGGCAGGCACGTAAGGCACGAAATCGAAGGCGCGCCGCTCCAGCGAGGCCGCGATCTCCTTCTGCTTGGCGACATCCGGTTCGGCGATCCACTGGTCGCGCAAGCCCTCCATCTGCCCATCGTCGGGCCAGCCGAACCAGGCCGCGCCGCCATTGGCGCGCATCAGCGGATGCAGCGCCGGGTTCAGCGTATCGGCGCAGGACCAGAGCGTATGGAAGGCCGACCAGCCGCCAGCTTCGGGCAAACCGCGATTGGCGCGCCGGCCGATGAAGCTCGCCCAGTCGGTCGCAACCAGTTCGGCGTTCATGCCGAGCTTCTTGAACAGGTCTTCGGTGACGAGGCATTGCTGATAGGCGATCGGCTGGTCGGCCGGCGCCAGCAGGACAATCTTCTCGCCCTTGTAGCCGGCCTCCTTGAGCATCGCCCTGGCCTTGTCGAGATTGGCCTGCATCGCCTCCGCGCCGCCCGCGCCGGTCGACATCGGCGAGCCCGGCGTCAGGAAGGTCTTGGCCTCCTTGTAGTAGGCCTTGTCGCCGACGACGGCTTCCATGTAATCGGTCTGGTTGACCGCCATCATCACCGCCCGGCGGATCGCCGGGTTGTTGAACGGCGGCTGCATCTGGTTGAAGCGCAGCAGCAGGAACAGGCCCAGCGGCACGTTTTCGATGGCGACGTCCTTGTTGGCCTTGAGCACGGGCAGGAGATCGACCGGCGGCTGCTCGTACCAGTCGACCTCGCCCTGCATCAGCGCGCCCACGGCGGCCGAAGCCTCGGTCAGCGCGACCCATTCGATGCGATCGATCTTGGCGACCTTGCCGCCCGCCGCCCAGGACGGCGCCTCCTCGCGCGGCTTGTACTTGCCGAAGCGCTCATAGATCGCGTTCTGACCCGGCACCCACTGCTTGTCCATGAAACGCCAGGGACCGGAGCCGACCGCCTCGGTGATGTTCTTCAGATGGTCGGTCATCGCCACGCGCTCGGGCATGATGAAGGGCACGTTGGACGACAGTTTGCCGAGCGCCGCCGTCATCATCGGAAAGGGCTTCTTGAGCCTGATCGCAAAGCTGCGCTGGTCGATCACCTCATAGGCCTCGACGAAGGTCGCGAAGGTCTGGCCGAAGGCGTCGCGCTTCGACCAGCGCGTGATCGAGGCGATGCAATCCTGCGCACGCACCGGCTCGTCGTCATGGAAGGTCAGCCCGTCGCGCAGGCGAAAACTCCACTTCAGGCCATCAGCGCTCGTCTCCCACGCCTCGACCATCTGAGGCTTGATCTGGAACTGCGCGTCGGTCGCAAACAGCGTGTCATATATCAGATAGCCGTGATTGCGGATGACATAGCTCGTCGCCGTAATCGGGTCGAGCGAAGGCAGCGGCGTCGAGGGAATAAAGCGCAAAGTCGCCGCGCGCGACTGCGCCATCGGCTTTCCCTGCATGAAACCGGACGCGGCGAGTGCGGCGGCTCCCGTCAAAACATGGCGGCGGGTGATCGGCATGGCATGTTCTCCTGCTGTCGTGACGATGCGTGAACCTGGCCTGATCAAGCAAGAGATATACCACGTCGAGGCGGCTTGCAAAGTCGCCGCCGGATTCGCCGGATGTCACTTCGCCATCTTTGTGGCGATCAACGCCGGCGCGTCATTCGCCGCGCCGCAGCGCGCTCACGCAAGCGCGCGGGCACGAAAAAGCCCGGCCTGTGAAGGCCGGGCAGGTCGATCCCGCAGCAATGACCGGGAGGGTTTGTCCCTGCGGAATTCCGAAGGGCTCAGACCGTCTTCTGCGCCATCTGCTTCTCAATGTAGTCGGCCTGGCGCAGGGCCAGCGCCACGATGGTCAGGGTCGGGTTTTCGGCGGCGCCGGTGGTGAACTGGCTGCCGTCGGAGACGAACAGGTTTTTCACGTCGTGGCTCTGGCCCCATTTGTTGACGACGCCGTCGCGCGGCTTCTCCGACATGCGGTTGGTGCCGAGGTTGTGCGTCGAGGGATAGGGCGTCGTCGGGAAGGTCCGCGTCGCTCCTACGGCGTCATACATCGCCGAGCCGCGCTTATAAGCATGGGCGCGCATCGCGATGTCGTTGGGGTGGTCGTCGAAATTGACGTTCGCGACCGCCATGCCGCCCTTGTCCTTCTTGTCGGAGAGCGTGATGCGGTTTGTCTCCTGCGGCATGTCCTCGCCGACGATCCACAGGCCGGCCATGCGTTCGTAGGAATCGAGCGCCGTGGTGAACTCGCGCCCCCAGGCGCCGGGGTCTAGGAAGGCGGCCATGAAGGGCAGGCCGAGCGATAGCGTCTCGAGTTCGTAGCCGCCGACAAAGCCGCGCTTGGGGTCGTGATGCGCCTCGTCCTGCATGATGCCGGCCATGGTGGTGCCGCGCCACATCTTCACCGGCTTGTCGAAGACGCCATAGACCGAGCCGGTCATGTGGCGCATGTAGTTGCGGCCGACCTGCCCCGAGGAGTTGCCGAGCCCGTTCTTGAACTGGCTGGACTCCGAGTTCAGCAGCAGGCGTGGGCTCTCGATCGAATTGCCCGCGACCGCGACGATGCGAGCCTTCTGGCGCTGCTGCACGCCCTTTGCATCGAGATAGACAACGCCGGTGACCTTGCCCGAGGCGTCATGCTCGATGCGCTGGACGAAGGATTCCGGCCTGACCTCGAGCTTGCCGGTGGCCTCGCCCTTGGGGATTTCGGCGACGAGGGTCGACCATTTCGCGCCGGACTTGCAGCCCTGGAAGCAGAAGCCGATCTGCTGGCAGGAGCCGCGCCCGTCGCGCGGCTGCGAGTTGATCGCCATCCGGCCGGTATGGACCTCCTTGTAGCCGACAGCCTTGGCGCCCTTCTCGAAGACCTTGAAGTTGTTGCTGCCCGGCAGTCCGGGGATGCCGTTTGTGCGGGTCACGCCCATGCGGTCCTCGGCCTTGGCGTACCATGGCTCCATCTCGGCGAGATCGACCGGCCAGTCGTGCAGATTGGCGCCCTTGACCTCGCCATAGGTGGTTCGGGCCTTGAACTCGTGCTTCTGGAAGCGAAGCGATGCGCCTGCCCAGTGCGTCGTCGAGCCGCCGACCGCCTTGACGATCCAGGCCGGCAGGTTGGCGAAGTCCTTCGACACGCGCCAGGAGCCCGACGTCGTGCGCATGTCGGTCCAAGCGAGCTGGGTGAAGGATTCCCACTCGTTGTTGACGAAATCCTCGGTCTCGTAGCGCTTGCCCGCTTCGAGACAGACGACCTTGATACCCTTGAGCGCGAGTTCGGTGGCGAGCGTGCCCCCGCCCGCGCCAGAACCGACGACCACGACGACGCTGTCGTCGGTCAGATCGAATTTGGCAGCCATCGCTGTATCCTCCTGATTTTTATGATTGTCAGAGCCAGGCGATGTCGCCGAAGCCGCGCTCGATGTAGCCGCCCTTGGAGGCGCTCTCGCCCTCGTAGCCGAACGCCGGCCAGACCTCGGGCTGGTTGTAGAGCGAGACCACGAGCCCTGAGCGCACGCCCTGGAAGAACTTGCCCTTCTGGATGGCGCGCAGCAGGTTCACGCGCTGGCTCTCCCAGCCGACCTGGGCATAGGCGAGTTTGTGCTGCTTTGCGGCCAGACGATCGATTTCCGCGACGTTCTTCTCGACGTCGGCCTTGAAGGCCGCATCCTTGGCCGATTTCTCGTCGTAGGACTTCATCGCGACGGCGTAGAAGCGGTCGGCCAGCGTGTCGTGCGGATAGATGTCGCGCGCTATCTTGATCAGCGTCAGCATCGTCTCGGGCTTCAGCGCTTTGACCTCGAGCCCCCAGGCTTCGCCGGAGTGAATCAGCGCCTCGCCGGAAATCACGATCGCGGCGGCAGCAGAGGTTCCGGCCAGGAATTGCCGCCGGTCGAGCGCCGGTTTCGGCCCGGCCGCGCGGCCGGCTTCGGTGTCGTGCAGTGCCATGGTTTCCTCCAGTTTTGCTCCGGCGCGTTGCTCCGCTGCGCCGGCATTCGTGACGCTCAGCGGTAGCGGCCGTGTTTCTGAAGAACCTCGATCTTGTAGCCGTCGGGATCTTGGACGAAGAAGAAGCGGGCGAGCAGCGCGCCGTCGCGCTGGAAATCCTTGACCGGATTGGGGTTGAGGCCGGCCGCCGCGAAGCGGGCATGCTCTGCAGCGATATCATCGACCGCAAAGGCGACATGGCCGTAGCCGTCGCCGAGCTGATAAGGCTCCGTGCGATCGTGGTTGACCGTCAGCTCGACCTCGAAATCGATCTCCGGGCTGCGCAGATAGACCAGCGTGAAGCCGGTGAAGTCGAAGCGGTCGGCGACAGTCAGGCCGAATGCGGTCTCGTAGAACGCGACGGAGCGGGCCTCGTCGAGCACCCGGATCATCATATGGATGGCTTTGGCCAAGGCGGACGGCCTCCTATTTCGGCTCTGACAGGGTTTTCAGATAGGCGATGACGAGCTTGCGCCGGTCGGGATCACGCTGGCGGTAGGCCATGATCGTGCCTGGTCGTGCGGCCTGCGCGTCTTCGATCCAGCGGTCGAGCGTGGCCTCGTCCCAGACGAAGCCGGAACTCTTCAGCGGCTCGGAATATTTGAAGCCCTCGCGCAGGCCCACGGGCTTGCCGACGATGTCGTAGAGGTTGGGGCCCTGACGGTTGGCCGCGCCCTTCTCGGCGGTGTGGCAGGTGCCGCAGGCAGAGACGAAGAGCTGCCTCGCCCTGGCGATGTCGACATCCTGCGCAGTGGCCGTTCCGGCTCCGAGCGCAAGTCCCAGGATCAGGGTGGCTACCGCATAGGGCGCAAGATTGACGATCGGACGATCGACGCGCGTCGCGCGGACGGCTGGAGACACAGGCAATGCACTCGACCTCGCTCTTGCAGGTCGGGTCAGCCTAGGTGCACTCGCGACGGAGCGG
Source organism: Allobosea sp. P2_A10 (assembly GCF_056405115.1). Lineage (NCBI taxonomy): Bacteria > Pseudomonadati > Pseudomonadota > Alphaproteobacteria > Hyphomicrobiales > Alloboseaceae > Allobosea > Allobosea sp. P2_A10. The sequence continues at coordinate 29,019 of NZ_JBFUCS010000005.1, forward strand.
GTAGTATAGGATTACTACAAACTAAAAGTTGATCGGCGTTCCACGCACGGCAGCAGCCTCATTCGGCCGCGCGGTGGAAGGCGACGACGGCCTCGCGCCGCAGACGCTCGCCGTCATCCTCCTGCCCCCGCACATCCGACAGATAGGTGAGGCAGGCGCAGCGCAGGAGCGAGGTGAAGTTCATCGCCTCGCCGTTGAATTCCAATACCTCGTCATGGAGCTTGCTCAGGAAACGCCCGAGCGTGACGTTCTGCAAAAGCGCGATCTCTTCGAGGATGTCCCAGAACGCGGCTTCCAGCCGGATCGAGGTGGCATGACCGCCGAGGCGGATCGAGCGGGTCTGGTAGGCGTAGCGTTCGGCCGTCTGGGCCGAGAAGATACGGCACATGGTCGCCTCCCTAAGGCTGTTTCTTGTTTGCTTGGGAGGCAGGATGACCGCGACGGACGGGGCTGTAAACCAGCCGATCAGCCAATGGCGGATTGCCGCATCCGCACGACCGCCGGGACGGGCTGCGATCGTCTCAGACCGCCAGTCGTCGCGCCGTGACCTCGATCTCGACCTTCATCTCGGGCTTGAGCAGCCCCGTCACGACATAGATGGCCGCCGCCGGGCGGATGTCGCCGAAGACCTCGCCGCAGACGGAGAGCACCGGCTCGCAATAGCTCCGGTCGGTGACGAAATACTGCGCCCGCAGCACCTGCGACATCGCGGAGCCCGCTTCGGCCAGCACGGCATCGAGCGTGCGGAAGATGTTGCGCGCCTGATCGGCTGCGTCCTCCGGCAGCGTCATGGTGACGTAGTCGTAGCCGGTCGTGCCGGAGACGAAGACGAGATCGCCATCGATGACGGCGCGCGAATAGCCGAAGGCGGTCTCGAAAGGCGATCCGGTGGAGATCAGGCGGCGGGTCATCAAGGCTCCGTCATGCTCGGGCTCGAGATCAGGAACAGCCCTCATCCTGAGGAGCAGCCGGAGGCTGCGTCTCGAAGGATGATCCCGGAGTCTCCAGAAGCATCTGGACAATCCTTCGAGACGCCGCTTCGCGGCTCCTCAGGATGAGGGCTCACTATATCAACAACCTAAACCCGCCCGCTTTTCAGCGCGCGCAGCACCTTTTCGCCGGGCCGCCCGGTCTGCGGCATGCCGACCTTGGCCTCGATCTCCTTGATCGCTGCTCGTGTCAGCGCGCCGACCGCGCCGTCGGGTTCGCCGACATTGTAGCCGCGCGCGGTCAGCAGGCGCTGCAGTTCGCGGCGCTGCTCGCGCGACAAAGGCAGATCGTCGGTCGGCCACTCGCCCTGCACGCCCGGCCGACCGCGAATGCGATCGGACAAAAGCGAGATCGCCAGCGCATAGGAATCCGCGCCGTTGTAGCTATAGGCCGCGTCATAGTTCTTGAAGACAAGGAAGGCCGGGCCGTTGCGCCCCGCCGGCATCAGCAGCCCCGCATTGCCCGAACCAGAGAGCGGAGACCCGTCGAACTTGACGATGCCGCGCGCAGCCCAGCTCGACACCGCCTGCTTGGGATTGCGCCCGGTCGCGCCGGAATAGCCATCGGGCACGCGGACCTCGTAGCCCCAGGGCGCGCCAGTGATCCAGCCGGCCTTGGCCATGAAATTCGCCGTCGAATGCAGCGCGTCGGGAATCGAATCGACGAGATCGCGGCGGCCGTCGCCATCGCCGTCGACGGCGAGCCTGAGATAGGTCGAGGGAATGAACTGGGTGTGCCCGAACGCGCCAGCCCATGAGCCGAACAGCCGGTCGGCGGAGACGTCGCCGCGCTGGATGATCTGCAGCGTCGCGATCAGTTCACCCCTGAAGAAGGCGTTGCGGCGCGGCGCCAGGCATGCGCCGGTCGAGAGCGCCTGCACGAGCGGCATCTTGCCCCGCGCCTTGCCGAAATCGCTCTCGACGCCCCACACAGCCAGGATCGTGTGGCGGTCGACGCCGAAGCGGGCCTCAGCTGCGGCCAGCGTCGAGGCGTGCTGGCGCAGCATGGCGCGGCCTTCCGCCACCTTCTCGTCATCGACCAGCGTGCCGAGATAGTCCCAGATCGGCGTCTTGAACTCCGGCTGGTTGTTCATCGCCTCGATCACCTTCATGTCGGGCTGAACGCCCGCCATGGCGCGGTCGAAGGTGGCAGCCGAGACGCCCCGGCCCGTGGCCTCGGAGCGCAGGCCGGCGAGACAGGACTGGAAATCCGCCTGCGCGCCTGTGGCGGCGAGGAGAACGAGTGGCAGTGCCAGTGTCAGAGCGCGCATGGGTCCACCGAATCGCAAAGCTGCAGCGAAACTAGGGCGAAGGCGGTTAACGGAGGTTAACCATGCCGGGACCGGGGCGCCAGTGTTGGTCTTTATGGGTCGCTTATGCCCCCCGGCATCTTCCACATCGCAACTTTACCGCCCCCGACCCCACATCAGCGGCGTCGATGGAGGTCGATGATGAACACGCAGTCCCACTACAACTTTACCAGCCAGCAGCGCCGCGCGCGGGCCGTCTACGACGCGCTGCGGACCACACGCCCGGGCGCATGCCTGCTCGCGACCGAGCTTTGCGTTCTGGCGCTGGCGACTCTCGGTGTCGCCGGCATCCTCGGCCTGCGCGCCTGGTTCGCGCTGAATTGAGCGATGCGCGCGATGATTGGCTCCATGTCCGCTCGGCAAATGCACGCCAGCGCCAGCCATCTCTTTCTGGTTGGGCGCTCCGCCGCCGGTTTCTGGGTCGCCCGCGATCTCGATGGCCAGTCGGAGGGCATCTTTCGCGAGCGCAAGGACGCCGTGCGCTTTGCCTTGTCGGAAGGCGGCCATGCCAACGCGGTGATGCTTTCGCCCAACGCGGTCGAACCGAGCTTCGGCCGGGGATTGCGCTGAACCGAAATCACCGGTTCATGCGCGAAGAAACCGCGTGCCCTGCCCGCGCCGCTGTCCTAGGCTGACGGCCTGCTTCGACAGGAGGCGGCGCGGCGTCCTGCCGGGCCCGGCCGTGGCAGTCGAAGGAGGCGGTCATGGCAAAAGGCGAACAGCGCAGCAATCGCGAAGCCAAGAAGCCCAAGAAGGAAAAGCCGAAGACGAATGCGGCGGCTCCCTCGACCTTCTCGGCCGTCGTCGCCAAGGCGGCGGCAAGCGGGCCGAAGAAGAAGTGATCCGCTTCAAGACGATCGACCCGGCCGAGCCGCAAAAGCCGACGGCAAAGCCAGCTGCGCCAGTCGCCGTGGCGCCTGAAGCGACTGTCGCCGACGAGCCAGCAGCGGCAAAAGGCAAGGGCCTGACCCGCAAGACGCCGCTGCGGGCAAAGAAACCTGCTTCAGGTCTTTTCCGCGACTAGCCGCCTGCCGTCTCGCTCACCGAAGCCTTGTCGAGGATGATGACGGTCTCTTCGAGACCTTCCTTCACCACGAGGTGGAAGTCCTTGCGGAAGGCGATGATCGTGTCGGGCGGCTCGCCCTTGAACGAATAGACCACGCTGACCTGATCGGGATTGACGTAGATCGGCTTGCCGTCACTTGGCGACGTGAACTTGCAGAGTTTCGGCATTGGCTTCTCGGTCCAGATTTCGATTGCGTCGTCCTGCCCGACGACACGGGCCTGCGAGCCCTACCCCTCCACCACCTCGTCGGTCCAGACCCTGAAGCCCGTCAGCGTGTTCGGGCCGAAGGTGGTGGCGATGGCGACGTCGGCGGCGTCGCGGCCGCGCGCGATCAGCACCCGCCCGATGCGCGGCACGTTGTTGCGCGGATCGAACATCTGCCAGCCGCCATTGCAATAGGCCTCGAAGGAGGCCGCGAAATCGCCCGGCGGATAGGGCGGCGGCGTACCGACATCGCCGAGATAGCAGGTGCAGTAGCGCGCCGGGATGTTCATCGCCCGGCAGAACGCGATCGCCAGATGCGCATAGTCGCGGCAGACGCCCCTGCCCTCGCGATAGGCGTCCGACGCCGTGCGCGTCACGCTGGCGTCGTTATAGTTGAAGGCGATGCGCTGGTTGACGAAGTCGCAGATCGCCTGGACGCGGACCGCGCCAGGCACGGTATGCCCGAACAATTGCCAGGCGAGATCGAGCAGGCGGTCCGAGTCGCAGAAGCGGCTGGCGAGCAGGAAGACGAGGCACTCCTCGGGCAGGTTCTCGACCGGCACCTGACCTGCGCTCCGGTCGAAGGCTTCAGGCAAACCACTGTCGGAAATCACGGCGTCGGCGGTGATCCGCATATGGCCCTGCGGTGCGAGCAGGCGCGAGCACCAGTTGCCGAAGCCGTCGCGATAGGCGCTGACCGGCACGGACGGGCTGATCCGCATGTGATCGGGCGCGGCAAGGTCCGAAACCCGGCTGAAATGCACGTTCAGCATCAGGATGATGGGCGTGGGTTGCGGAAAGTCGTAGTCGAGTTCGTAGCCGATCCTGAGTTTCACGAAATGCTTTCCGCGCGGCAAAATGCGCTGGTGATGAGTGGCCCCTCAGCCGAGAACGTCACTATGCACGTTTCCGGCCAGCCCGGCGTGTCTTATGGCGGCGTCACCGGCCGACCCGGCTGGTTGCGGATCTGGTCGGCCCATTGGAAGAGCTTGCGGCGCTGCTCGGCCTGGGTCGCGGCATCGGGCATGCGCGACGGAGCCGCCGGCGTCTCGAACCATGCCGGGAGGCGCGGGCAGAGCGACGTCATATCATAGACGCTGTCGGCCGGCAGCGGCGCCCGAACCTTGGGCGCCAGGCCGTCATAGGCCTTTCGCGTGCTCCAGGCGGCTTCGGTATAGCCGATCACCTCGGTGACTGCACCCGCATCGGCGTCATCGGGGCGCAGCGTCGGGTCCGACAGCGTAATCTCGACCTCGGCGATGCCATAGAGCCCGGTCGGGAAGCTCGTCCGGCCGGTATCGTAGCTCAATCCTCCGCCACGCCCGGAGCCGCCGCCGAACAGCGCCGGACCCGGCATGCCGACAGCGCGCTGGTCGAGCGCGTAGACGAAGGTCTCGGCGCGCCGCACCAGCGGTTTCTCGACGCGATCGGGATAAGCCTTTCGGAAGGACTCAGACAGTTGCCATCTAGGCGTCGGCCGCGGCGGCACCGTGGTCTGCGAGAGCAGCACCGCCCTGTTGGCGCGCATCACCGCATGCATCGCCATCATCCGGCCGATCATGTTGGGGCCTGCCACGGCCATATAGCCGTCGATGCGCCGCTTCAGCAGAGCCTGCAGGCAGGACGCGGGCGAACTCGCATCGCCGCAACCGCCGCCGCCGCTCTCGCCCTCGCGCTCGATCCGCGCGACCAGATTGCGAAATCCCGGGACGTCGAGCGAACCCATGGCGCAGATGTCGGTCTGCGCCGGCTGGACCGATTTCGCGGTGACGAAACGATACCAGCCGGCCCGGCCGAGCCCGTAGAGGAAGCACAGGCCGATGACGCCCGCGACACAGAGCTGGAACCAGTGCTTGCGGACCCACGCCTCCGACATTCCCGCCGCGCTCCAATCTACTCCATGGCCAGACCAAGGCCTTCAAATTCGCTTCGCTTCTGGCAATGATCAAGCACTCTTGCTTGCGATGCCGCCACATGAGTCCTAAACCACGCGCGCGCCAGCTTTGAGCGCACCCTGCCGTTTCCCGGAGATCAGCCCCATGGCCTTCCTTGCCGACGCCCTGAAGCGCGTGAAGCCGTCTGCGACCATCACCATCACGCAGAAGGCGCGCGACCTGAAAGCGCAGGGCAAGGACGTGATTTCGCTCTCGGTCGGCGAGCCCGATTTCGATACGCCGGACAATATCAAGGAAGCGGCCATCGCCGCCATTCGCCGCGGCGAAACCAAGTATACGCCGGTTCCCGGCATCCCGCAGCTTCGCGAGGCCATTACCCGCAAGCTCAAGCGCGAGAACGGCCTCGACTACAAGCCGAGCCAGACCATCGTCGGCACCGGCGGCAAGCACGTCATCTACAACGCGATGCTCGCCACCCTGAACCCCGGCGACGAGGTGATCTGCGTTGCACCCTATTGGGTCAGCTACCCCGAGATGGTGGCGCTCTGCGGCGGCACGCCGACCTTCTGCGAGGCCACGATCGAGCACAACTTCAAGCTCCAGCCGGCCGATCTGGAGGCCGCGATCACGCCGAAGACCAAGTGGCTGATCCTGAACTCGCCCTCCAACCCGTCGGGCGCCGCCTACACCCATGCCGAGATGAAGGCGCTGACCGACGTCCTGATGCGCCATCCCCATGTCTGGATCCTGACCGACGACATGTACGAGCACCTCGTCTATGGCGACTTCAAATTCGTCACCCCCGCTCAGGTCGAGCCCGGCCTCTATGAGCGCACGCTGACCATGAACGGCGTCTCGAAGTCCTATGCGATGACCGGCTGGCGCATCGGCTATGCGGCCGGCCCGCAACACCTGATCAATGCGATGGACCTGGTGCAGGGCCAGCAGACCTCGGGCACCTCGGCGATCTCGCAATGGGCTGCCGTCGAGGCGCTCGACGGCACGCAGGAGCACATCCCTGTGTTCCGCAAGGCGTTCGAGCGCCGGCGCGACCTCGTCGTCTCCATGCTGAACCAGACGCGCGGCCTGAAATGCCCGACGCCGGAAGGCGCCTTCTACGTCTATCCCGACTGCTCCGGGCTGATCGGCAAGAAGCTGCCGAACGGCAAGGTGATCGAGACCGACGAGGATCTGGTCATGGGCCTGCTGGAGAACGAGGCGGTCGCCGCCGTGCACGGCACCGCCTTCGGGCTCGGCCCCAACTTCCGCATCTCCTACGCAACCTCGGACGACAAGCTGGAAGAGGCCTGCCGCCGCATCCAGCGTTTCTGCGCCGAACTGCGCTGAGAGCACGATTCGGATTGAACAGCCCTCATCCTGAGGAGCGCTCCGCAGGAGCGCGTCTCGAAGGATGCTCCAGCGTCCACGGGAAGCCCCTTCGAGGCGGCCGCTTGCGCGGCCTCGAAGGGGTGGCGGCCGCGATGTGTCTGGGCGTGGTTGTCCTGTTGGGTGCGGCCCACGCCTCTCCCGCACAAGCACAGTCGCAACTTTCCGCGCGCGAAAGCTACGATAGCGCGCGCGCCGGCAAGCTCCTCCTCATCGACATCCGCACGCCCGAGGAATGGGCCGATACCGGCGTGCCGCAAGGCGCGCTGCGCCTCGACGCAGAGAGCGCCGGCTTCGAGGTCAGGCTCGCTGGCATCCGCCTCGACAATCCAGCCAGGCGCATCGCCCTGATCGACAGGACGGGCGGCCTTTCGACGTCAGTGCAGCAGAAACTTGCCGGCCGGGGCTGGCGCAATCTCGTCGTGGTGCGCGGCGGCATGCTCGGTCCGGGCGGCTGGCAGGCCGAGAAGCTTCCACTCGCAAAATAGCACCGGAGCGGCCTGCGGCAGCGCCTGTTCCGCCGGGAACAGCGCCAATGCCGGCTGCTCTCTAGGGTCAGGTCATCGGCGAAACGGTTCGCCGCCAACCTTTCTGGAGAGCGCCATGTTCCGCAAGACCGTCATCACCGCCCTGACCATCGCCATCGTCACTGGGGCCACCTTCACCGCCCCCACCGCCGCCTCCGCCAAGGACGGCCGCAACGCCGCCGCGATCATCGGTGCGCTGGCCGGCATCTCGAGCGTCCTGCTGGCCATGCCGCATGACGGCGGCCCGAGGCACGGCTATCGCCCCGGTCGCGGCTATCGCGATCATGGCTTTGGCGGCCACCAGCGCCCCGACCGCTTCGATGGCGCGAGGATTGGCGGCGGCAAGCATCGCGACCACGGCTTCCAGCATGAGCGCCGCCAGCGCACCCGCATCGGCGAGGCGGCCTGCTTCCCGGCCAACATGTGCTGAACTGCCGGCCGCGAGCGATGACAGGGGACCCCGGCCATCGCGCCGGGGTTCTTTGCGGCGTGCCGGTCAGACGATCTCCGCCAGCCGCGTGTCCTGCGACAGCACGAGACACCAGTGCGGCTCGAAATCGGCCCCTAGCGGCCAGATCTGGGCCTTGAAGATCTCGAGCAGCCGCGCCTGATAGCGCTCGAACCACGAGCGCTGGCAGAGCACGAACTTGGTCGCACCGACGATGGTTTCCCGATCGATGACGCAGAGCGGCACGATTCCCGGATTGGCTTCGAGGTATTCCTGCACCGCCACCATCAGCGTCGGATAACCGGGGTGCAGCATGTCGTCGAGCACGATCATTCCGCCGTCGCCGAGGCAGGCCGTCGCCAGCACGAGGTCCTTGGCCAGAGCCCGCCGCGAATGCTCGCCATCGACATGGATCAGGCGGAACCGCGCCCCACCGGCATGGCCCATGAGGTCTGAAGGCGTCATCGCGCCGCTGTCGCCCTTCACGGTGACGCGGCGCTCGGGGCCGATGCCATGCTTCAGGCAGTTCGCCTCGAAACGATCCTTCACCTGCTCGTTGGGCCAAGAGAAGATGTCGACGCCGAGCGCGACCTCGCCGGGTTCGAGCGCATGCGCGAGCGCGATGAAGAAGCGGCCCTCGAACGCACCGATCTCGGCGATGGGGCCTGACACCGCCTCTTCCGTCTGCAGCCTGAGCAGCCTTGCGCAGATCGCCGCTGCAAAGCGCGAGGACATGCCGACGACGCTGTCATAGCCCTCCGCAAGATAGGCAGCGACCGCGGGGTGGCCAGGCGAGGGAATGTTCGTCACGCGTTCACGCCTTCGCCTGGAAAATGAAGAACGCGCCCGCCGCAATCAGCGCGAAACCGACGGCATGCTGCCATGTCAGCGATTCCTTCAACCAGAACACCGAGAACAGCGCAAAGACGGTGAGAGTGATCACCTCCTGCATCGTCTTGAGTTCGGCGGCGGAATAGACCGCCGAGCCGATGCGGTTGGCCGGCACCGCCAGCATGTATTCCGGCAGCGCGATCATCCAGCTCGCCAGGATCGCCAGCCAGATCGCAGTGCTCTTGTAGCTGAGATGGCCATACCAGGCGAAGGTCATGAAGATATTGGAGCCGATCAGCATGAGGATCGGCATCAGATGCGCGGACGAAAGAGCGGGCATGAAGGAGATGGTTCCGTGGCTGGAGACGCTGGGTAACTCTGGCACGACGTGGCGGTTCCCGACAGGGAGCCCGGGGTCAGCCATGGCGCAGTTTCATGGCGAGGATGACCAGCACGAGACACAGCGAGATCGCATTGGCTGTGATCAGCGGCCACGACATCAAAAGCACGCCATAGACCAGCCAGAGCACGATGCCGGCGGCGAAAATGCCTTGGGTCCAGAGCGAGATCCCGCTGGTGTCGCGGGTGCGGATCGTCTGCAGCGCCTGCGGCACCCAGCACAGCGTGGTGAGCACGGCCGCCGCGAAGCCGAGCATTTCGATGGCGGCAGGCGACATGGACACGGGCGACATGAGCGGCAGTCCGGGAATCAGCAATTCGGGCGAGGTTGCGATGACATCGCCACGGTCATGGCGCAATCACCCTTCGCGAGCCTGACAGGCCTGCTATAGCGGGCACATGACAACGACACCCGAAATCTCAGCCCCGAAGCCAATCGCGATCTACATCGACGCCGACGCCTGCCCGGTGAAGCCGGAGATCTACAAGGTCGCCGAGCGGCATCGCCTGAAGGTCTTCGTCGTCGCCAACAGCTTCATCAACGTGCCGCGCGAGGCCTGGATCGAGCGGGTGATCGTCTCGGACGGTTTCGACGCCGCCGACAACTGGATCGCGGAGCGCGTCTCGCGCGGCGCGATCGTGGTGACCTCCGACATCCCGCTCGCCGACCGCTGCATCAAGGCCGGCGCCGACGTCATCGGTTCGACCGGAAAACCCTTTACCGAAGCCTCGATCGGCATGGCGCTGGCGACACGCGACATGATGGAGGATCTGCGCGCCATGGGCACGGCCGGCGGCGGACCAAAACCGTTCTCGGCAAGGGATCGCTCGGCCTTCCTGCAGGCGCTCGACGTGGCGATTCAGAGGCTGAAGCGGGCAGGGTTTGGAGCGTAAGGCTCCCGGACACTCAACTGCGTGCCGTCATTCCGGACAAGCCGCGAAGCGGCGCCGATCCGGAATCCATCGTCAAGTGGTGCGCCATACGATGGATTCCGGGTCTCCGCTGCGCTGCGCCCGGAATGACGGAGAGGGTGAAATACTCCCCTCAAATACTCGAAAAATCCCCGCCTCTGCCCTTACCCGATGCGAACCGCTCCGCCCCGGCCGCACCCTCGGTCGCAATCGTCTCAACGCCGCCGTCCCATTCGCGCGCCAGCGCCTCGCGCACGCTGAGCCCGTGGCCAGCGATGGCGCTGCGCCGATCGGCCAGCATCGCGCCTTGCGGAAAACGCGCGATCTCCTGAGCCATCGCCTCCGCCGCGGCGCGCGCCTCTCCTGATGGCACGACCTGTTCGCAGAGCCCGATCCACAGCGCCTCCTCGGCCGGCACCTTGCGGCCAGTCATGATGATCTCGAGCGCCCGCCCCTGCCCCACGAGGCGCGGCAGCCTGACCGTGCCGCCATCGATCAGCGGAATGCCCCAGCGCCTGCAATAGACCCCGAAATAGGCGTCCTGCGCCATCACGCGGACATCGCACCAGAGCGCGAGCTCCATGCCGCCGGCAACCGCCGGCCCCTCGACGGCGGCGATCAGCGGCTTTGACATCTCGAGCCGCGACGGACCCATCGGCCCGCGCGGCACCGGCCCGTCGCCATCGGGAAACGCCAGCCCCTCGACGATCTCGGCCCGGAAGCGCTGCGGCTCCGTAAAAGCCTGCGCGTATTTAAGGTCCCAGCCGGCGCAGAACGCCCCGCCCTCGCCCCAGAACACGATCGCCGCCACCGACGCGTCCGCGTCGAGCGCGATGAACGCCTCGGTCAGCGCCTCCGCGCTCTCCGGGTCCATCGCATTGCGCGCCTCGATGCGGCTGTGAATGACGGTCGCGACCTTGCCGTTGCGCTCGATGCGGATGGTCATGCGTCTGTCTCCCCATGGGTTTTTCTTGGCGACACGCTATCGCAGGTGGCGCGGGGCGCACCTGCCGCTGGACGCATGACGGCTTTGCCCCTAATTCTCCAGCGATAAAGCCCGTCGCCAAATCGGGTTCCCGGGAGGAAATTCATGTCGCTGACCCGCCGTTCCACGCTCGGCCTCGTCGCCGGAGCGGTTCTCGCTCCGTCCGTGCTGCGCGCGCAAAGCTTTCCGTCGAAGACGATCACGCTCGTGGTGCCCTACCCCGCCGGTGGTCCCACCGACGCAATCGCGCGCTTCGTCGCGCAGGACCTGTCGACCTCGATCGGTCACAATGTCGTCGTCGACAACCGCGCCGGCGCGTCCGGCGCAGTCGGCACGCGCGCCGTTGCGAAGGCCGATCCCGACGGCCACACCATCATCTTCGGCAACAACCAGACCCACGGGAACAACATGTTCCTGCTGAAAGAGCCGGGCTACGACGCGGTCAAGGATTTCGCTCCGCTTTGCGGCGTCGGCGCCTTCGAGCACGCCTTCGTCGTGCGCAACGATCTGCCGGCGAAGAATATCGCCGAGTTGGTGGCGCTGGCCAAAGCCGATCCGACCAAGCTGAACTACGGTTCGACCGGCGTCGGCTCCGGCTCGCATCTCGCCATGGAGCTGTTCATGCAGCGCACCGGCATCAAGATGACCCATGTGCCGTTCCGGGGCGCGGCTCCCCTGGTGCAGGAGATCATCGGCGGGCGCATCGACATCGCCAATTCGACGCTGCCGAGCGTGCTCGAACAGATCAATGGCGGCAGCCTGCGCGCGCTCGCGCTGGCGAGCCCCGAGCGCAATCCGCGCGCCAAGGATATCCCGACGCTGCGCGAGCAGGGCGTCACCAATGCCGACGCCGACAGCTGGGCCGCCTTCTTCGCCCCCGTCGCGACGCCCGCCCCGATCCTCGACATGCTGTCGAAGGCGGTGATGGCGTCGATCGCCAGGCCCGCCATCACCGAGTCGATCCTGAAGCTCGGCTTCACCCTGAAGGTCCGCGATCCCGCCAGCTTCAAGCCCTATCATCTTCAGGAGATCGCGACCTGGAAGGCGATCATCGAGGCCGCCGGCGTCAAGCCCGAGTAGCTGCCGCCATCGGTCACTTGCGCGCGACCAGCGGGCAACCCGTTGGTCGCGGCAGGCGTTGTCCCTATCTGAGTTGAAGACCTCGGACCGGGAGAGCGCGATGCATCGTTTCAGCAAGCCCATGGCGACGGGCGCTCTTGCCTGCGTTCTCGCCTTCGCAGCCCCCGTGTTCGCCCAGCAGCGTTTCCCCTCCAGCGCGGGCGAACTTCAGGTCGAGACCGTGGCGGGCGGGCTGGAGAACCCTTGGGGTCTCGCCTTCTTGCCCGATGGCCGCATGCTGGTGACCGAGCGGCCGGGGCGGCTGCGGATCGTGGCTACAGACGGTGCGCTGTCGCAGCCGATCTCGGGCGTGCCCAGTGTCGCCGCGCGCGGCCAGGGCGGCCTGCTCGATGTCGGGCTCGATCCGAAATTTGCCGAGAACAGGCTGGTCTATCTGTCGTTCTCCGAGCCCCGCGCGGGCGGCAACGGCACCAGCGTCGCGCGCGGCCGCCTGAACGAGCGCGGCACGGCGCTTGAGAACACGACCGTGATCTTCCAGCAGATGCCGGCGATCAACAGCACGATGCATTTCGGCTCGCGACTGGTGTTCGACAACACGGGCGCGCTCTTCGTCACGGTCGGAGACCGCTACAGCCAGCGCGACCAGGCCCAGAACCCTGCCAACCATATCGGCAAGGTCATCCGCGTCAGGCCGCAGGGCGGCGCACCGGCCGACAATCCCAAGAAGCCGGGCTGGGCTCCCGAAATCTGGTCAATCGGCCATCGCAACGTGCAGGGCGCGGCGCTCCACCCCGAGACCGGCCAGCTCTGGACCGCCGAGCATGGCGCGCGCGGCGGCGACGAGGTCAACACGCCCAAGGCCGGCCTGAACTATGGCTGGCCGGTGATCACCTATGGCGTCGACTATTCCGGCGCGAAGATCGGCGAGGGCACCACCAAACCCGGCATGGAGCAGCCTTTATTCTATTGGGACCCCTCGATCGCGCCCTCGGGCGCGGCGTTCTACACCGGCAGCATCTGGCCGGCCTGGAAGAACTCGCTCTTCGTCGGTGCGCTCGCCGGCCAGATGCTGATCCGGCTCTCGACCAGCGGCGAAACGGTGACCGGCGAGGAGCGACTCCTGACGACGCTGGGCGAGCGCATCCGCGATGTCCGCCAGGGGCCCGACGGATTTCTGTACCTGCTCGTCGACGACGCCAAGGGCAAGCTGCTCAGGGTGCGGCCGGCGCGGTGAAGCGCGACCCGGCTAACAGCGCTGGAGCCTTTTGATTTGACGCAAAACCGCGCCGTCATTCCGGGCGAAGCGAAGCGTAGACCCGGAATCCATCGTAAGGCACGACACCGCCCCGTGATGGATTCCGGATCGGCGCGGCTTCGCCGCTTGTCCGGAATGACAGCGTGATTTCATGGAAAAAGGACGGCAAGCGCTATCTGGCGGGCGGCGCCACCGAAATTCCATCGACGCCGCTCTCTGCAACCGAGCGCGCGAGAAATCCCGTATTGCGCATCTCGTCGAGCGCCATGTTGACGGTCTTGAGAACCTCCATGCGCTCCAGCGCGACGGCGACCGTCTGCGGCACGCCGTAGAGATTGTCCGGCAGGAGATGCAGGTTCGGGATATGCTTCGTGCCGAAGGCGAGGCGCTGGCGATTGCCGGCGAAGGCGTCGATCGTGCCGTCGAGCAGCCAGGCGGACGCCTCCTTCAGCGACGAATCCGGGCTTTCGCGCAGCTTGGCGTGGCGCAGGCGCGTGCGCAGCCAGACGCCGACGGAATCGCCGGTGTTGACCCCGATCGTCCGGCCCGGCTGGTCGAGCTCGCTGACGGAGCGGATCGGCACGCCGTCGCGCACCAGCGCGCTTTGCTGCACCAGCATATAGGTCTGCGAATACGAGACGATGCCGGTGCGGTCGGGATTGGGCGCGACGAAGCCGATATCGGCAGCACCTGTCTTGACCGCTTCGAGCACGGCCGCGGCGCTTTCGACGGGCGTGATGACCACAGGTACGTTGGCGCGCCGCGCCAGTTCGCGCGCGACATCGGCCGAAACGCCCTTGAACGCACCGGTGGCGGGGTCGCGGCTCATCTGGGCGAGATTGGACACGATATAGGTCGCGCGCAGCGTGCCCGTCGGCGCAAGAGCGGTTTCGGCGAGGACCGGGGMCGCCCACATGGCGGCATGCGTGAGGACGAGGCCGAGCACCAAGCCTTTGACCATGACGCTCTCCGGTTCGCACAGCGCAGGGTCGCGCTTGCCGATCATGACCGCATGCAGACCGGATCGCAAAACCCCGCCGTCAGTCCTTGTTCGCTTTCGCCGCCACCAACAAATCCGGCCGCCGCTCGCGGGTGATCGCCTCGGCCTGCTCGCGCCGCCATCTGGCGATGCGGGCATGGTCGCCCGAGAGCAGCGCCTCGGGCAGGCCGCGCCCCTCCCATTCGCGCGGACGCGTATAGTGCGGATATTCGAGCATGCCGTTCTCGAAACTCTCATCCTGCCCCGAGGCTTCCTTGCCCATCACGCCGGGGATGAGCCGCACGCAGGCGTCGAGCAGCAGCAGCGCCGCCATCTCGCCACCAGACAGGATGTAGTCGCCGACAGAGACCTCGATCAGGTTTCGCCCCTCGATGACGCGCTCGTCGACGCCCTCGAACCGGCCGCAGACGATGACGAGCCCCTCGCCCGCGACCCAGTCGCGAACCATGCCCTGATCGAGCCTGCGTCCGCGCGGCGACATCAGCAGCTTTGGACGCGTGTCCGCGACGGGAACGGCCGCATCGATCGCMGCCGCCAGCACGTCGCAGCGCAGCACCATGCCCGCTCCGCCGCCGGCCGGATTGTCGTCGACATTGCGATGCCGGCCGATGCCGTGGTCGCGGATCTGGTGCGTGTCCAGCGTCCACAACTCCCGGCGCAGTGCCTCGCCCGCCAGCGAAACGCCAAGCGGCCCGGGAAACATCTCGGGGTAGAGCGTCAGGACGGAAGCGTGGAAGGGCATCGATCGACCTTGCTGGCGCGAACGGGAACCTCCCCGTCATTCCGGGCGTAGCGAAGCGGAGACCAGGAATCCATCGTAAGGCGCGATCGTGCTCTTTGATGGATTCCGGATCGGCGCCGCTGGCGCGGCTTGTCCGGAATGACGCGGAGTCTCCGCGAAGGCAGTAAAACTATCCGAACCTCAATGCCGGCAACCCGTCCAGCGCCGAAAAATCTTTCGCGCTGGCGATGACGTTGTTATAGGCCGCAAAGCCCTGCGCCCCCAGCATGGTCAGGATCGCGACCGCGCGCATGCCGGCGCGGCGCGCCGCCTCGACGCCGAGCGGCGCGTCCTCGAAGACGAGGCAGCTCTCCGGGGCTGCGCCCATGCGCCCGGCGGCCCCCAGAAACAGATCGGGATGCGGCTTGCCGCGAAAACCCTGGCTCGGCGCGATGATGGTGGCGAAGCGATGGCGCAGGCCCAGCGTATCCAGCACCACGTCGATATTGGCCGGCGGCGCGGCCGAGGCGACGGCCATCGGCACGCCGGCCGCATCGGCCCGCGCCATCAGCGCCAGCAGGCCGGGCAGCGGCGTCACATGCGGGCGATAGCTCTCGCGGTAGCGCGCTTCCTTGGCCTCGGACAGTCGCGCGATCTCGTCGGCGTCGGCATCGGGAAAATGCGGCCCGACGATCTCGGTGACCGCCATGCCGGCGGTGCGGGCAAAGAAGCTCGACCGCTCGAAGGGCAAGGCATGGTCGGCATGCCAGCTTTCCCAGGCGGCGTCATGGAAGCGCATATTGTCGACCATGGTGCCGTCCATGTCGAAGATCAGCGCGCGAACCGGCGTCTCAACCGGCATCGTCGGCCTCGAACAGGCCTTCGGGCGGCACGGCATCGATACGCCGGGCCGCGATGTCGATGCGCGGCGCGAAGGCTTTCGTGAACGGCATCAGCACCGAGCGGCCGTCCGGCGTCGCGATGTCGAGCAGGTCGCCCGCGCCGTAATTGCCGACCGAGGTGACCGTGCCGAGTGCAATTCCGTCGGGTCCGACGACCGCGCATCCGATCAGGTCCGCCTGCAGGAACTCGTCCTCATCCTCCGGGGCGGGAAGTTTTTCGCGCGACACGAAAAGCTGGACCCCGTTCAGGCTCTCGGCCGCCTCGCGCGAGGTCACGCCCTTGAGCCTTGCGACGATGACCTCCTTGGCGACACGCGCCTCGGCGATCTCGAAACGCCGGCCCTTGTCGTCGGTCAGGGGGCCGTAACCGGCGATCGCGAGCGGATCGCCGGTAAAGGCCTTGATGCGGACCTCGCCCTTGATGCCATGCGCGGCGCCGATGACGCCGAGCAGGATGAGGTTCGGGTCAGCAGCCATGGCGCGTCATGGTCGGGCTCGACCCGACCATCTCCTGCCGGAGATTCCCGGGTCGAAGCTGCGCTTCGCCCGGGAATGACGCACTCAGCGACAAGCTCACGCCTCGGCTTCAGCCGGGGCTGCGCTCTTGGCGGCGTTCTTCTCGGCGCGCTCCTTGGCCTTCTCGCCGGGAACGGCCTTGTTGGGGTTGTTGCGGGCGGGACGCTTGGCGACGCCGGCGGCGTCGAGGAAGCGCAGCACGCGGTCGGTCGGCTGGGCGCCCTTGGCGATCCAGTCCTTGGCCTTTTCGAGGTCGAGCACGACGCGATCGGGCGCATCCTTGGCCTTCATCGGATCATAGGAGCCGATCTTCTCGATGAAGCGGCCATCGCGCGGCGCGCGGGCGTCGGCAACGACGATGCGATAGTAAGGGCGCTTCTTGGCGCCGCCACGGGTCAGGCGGATCTTGAGGGACATCTTGGTTCTTCCTTGGTTTTGGTTTGATACGATTTGCGGTGAAGTCAGGCTTTGTTGTCGTCGACCAGTTGATCGATCATGGCCCAGGGATCGTCCTTCATGCCGGTCGACGTGAAGACTTCGAGATCGATGGAGCCGTCCTCGAGAACGTCGATCTCCCAATATTCTCCGGGCGCATGCACGAAGAAGGAGAAGGCGTCGTCCCGGTAGGATGAGGTCTCGTAGGACAGGTTGGCGTCGTCGAGACGCGCCTTGACCTGCTTGAACACGTCGAACATGGCGACGCGCATTTCGGTTGGTTTGGTCATTTCTTCTTTCCCCCGAAGGGATTGGAGCCCCCGAGCCCTGGAAGACCGCCGCCGCCGAGCCCCGGCAGGCGCGGCATCATACCGGCAGGCGGCGTGACGCCCTTGGGCAGGCCTGGAAAACCGCCCGGTGGAAGGCCCGGCATACCGCCGCCCGCGCCCATCTGCTTCTGCAGCGCTTCAAGCTGCGCCGGATCCATCTTGGACGGGTCGAAACCCGCCGGCAGGCCCCCCCCGCCGCCGATCCCGAACATCTGGCCGAGCTTGCCGAGCATGCCGCCCTTCTGCTTGCTCATCGCCTTCATCATGTCGGCCATGCCGCGATGCATCTTGAGCAGCTTGTTGATCGCTTCGGGCGTCGTGCCCGAACCCGCCGCGATGCGCTTCTTGCGGCTGTTCTTGAGCAGATCGGGGTTCTTCCGCTCGGCTGCCGTCATCGAGTTGATGATCGCGATCTGCCGGCCGATGACCTTGTCGTTCATGCCGGCATTGGCGAGCTGGCCCTGCATCTGCTTCATGCCGGGCAGCATGCCCATAACGCCGCCGAGGCCGCCCATCTTCTCCATCTGCTGGAGCTGCATGCGCATGTCCGACAGATCGAAATTGCCTTTGGCCAGACGCAGCGCCAGCGCCTGCGCCTTGTCGGCGTCGACCGTCTCGGCGGCGCGCTCGACCAGACCGACGATGTCGCCCATGCCCAGAATGCGGTTGGCGACGCGCGAGGGATGGAAATCCTCCAGCGCATCGACCTTCTCGCCGGTGCCGATGAGCTTGATCGGCTTGCCGGTGACGGCGCGCATCGAGAGCGCCGCGCCGCCGCGACCGTCGCCGTCCATGCGGGTCAGCACGATGCCGGTCAGACCGACGCGAGCGTCGAAGGCGCGCGCGGTGTTGACCGCGTCCTGGCCGGTCAGCGCGTCGGCGACGAGCAGCACCTCATGGGGATTGGTCGCCGCCTTCACCTCGGCCACTTCGGCCATCAGCGTGTCGTCGAGCGTGACGCGGCCGGCGGTGTCGAGCATGACGACGTCGTAGCCGCCGAGCTTGCCGGCCTCGATCGCGCGGCGCGCGATCTGCACGGCCGACTGGCCCGCCACGATCGGCAGCGTCTCGACACCGACCTGCTTGCCGAGAATGGCGAGCTGTTCCATCGCGGCCGGGCGTCGCGTGTCGAGCGAGGCCATCAGGACGCGCTTCTTGGCGCGGTCGGTCAGGCGCTTGGCGATCTTGGCGGTCGACGTCGTCTTGCCCGAGCCCTGCAGGCCGACCATCAGGATCGGCACGGGCGGCACGGCGTCGAGTGTGATGCCCTCGCCCTCGCCGCCGAGCATGTCGATCAGCGCGTCGTTGACGATCTTGATGACCTGCTGGCCGGGCGTGACCGACTTCAGGACTTCCGCGCCGACGGCCCGCTCGCGGACCTTGTCGGTGAAGGAACGCACCACTTCGAGCGCGACGTCGGCCTCGAGCAGCGCCTTGCGCACCTCGCGCAGCGCGGCGTTGACGTCGTCCTCGGTCAGCGAACCCCTGCGGGTGAGACCGGAGAGGATGCCTGATAGCCTGTCGCTCAGCGTGCCGAACATGAAGACCTGCTTGCTTGCCTACAGGGACCGGCAGCGCGAAGCCTCATCGCCAAACGGTTTCGCGCCCGAGGGCGCAGTCGCGCTGTCGGGCGTTGACCTCCGGGCTCAAAATGCGTGAAGCGGCCCGGTCGGCTGATGAGGTCTCGACGATGTCGGCGAAACGAATGCGCGGGTTAAAGCGGGAAAATGTGGCGGAAGTCAAGGTTGAGGAAACCATGGAGGGAACATCGCGAAACGCGCCCCTTGAGCGAACTGCAACCTTCGATTTAACAATGCCTATCTTTTGAGCGGAGGTTCGCGATGTTTGGAAAACGCGTTTCAGTTGGCTGCATGGCCTCGATCGTCCTTTGCCTCGGCCCGACGCCGGCCCGGGCGCAGCCCTGCCTGACCAATTTCAAGACCGATGGCGTGCCGATGGTGACCGGCCTGACCTATCGCAGCTGGGATCTCGTCGCCGGCAAGGCTCCTGCCGCCGTGCTGAAGAATCTCGCCGCCGCCGTCGCCGCCGAAGGTTTCGCCGGCATCCGCGTCGACAACGCCACGAGTTCGGTCCTGGCCATCCAGGAGACCAGCGGTTCGGGCCGGCCGCAGCATCTGCGCGTCACCGCCCGCAAGAGCGGCCCGGCCACGCGCGTCGATGCCGCCTTCGTCGTGCAGCAGGGCCAGGTCGCGCCGGAAGGCTATGTCCGCGACGCGCTCTGCCGCGTCATCGCCGGCGGACGCGGCTGAGATCGCCGGACGATCGTCGCAGAACGGCCGGGATCGTCGCGCAGACCCGTCGCCGTCTCTGTTGCGAAGGACGATGATGAATCTGCCGCTCAAGCACCTCGCCGCGCTCGCCATGACCCTGCTGGCCGCCGCCTGCGCCGGCGAACCGCGCCGGACCACCGCGCTCGACGCCGGGGCGACAGCGCGACTGGACGCCATCAGGCTCGATCCTGCCGCCGCGGCCGGTATCCTCAATGCCTACCGCGCCAGTCGCGGCCTGAGGTCCGTCCGGCTCGATCCCGCGCTCACCGCGATGGCGCAGCGTCAGGCCGACGCGATGGCGGCGGTCAACGCGCTCTCGCATGATGCCGGCGGCAGCTTCGTCTCCCGGGTCCACGCCGCCGGGCTCGACGCCGCCCATGCAGCCGAGAATCTCGGCGCCGGCTACGACTCGACCGGGGAGACCTTCGCCGGCTGGAAGGCCTCCTCGGGCCATGACGCCAATCTGCGCCTGGCCGACGCGACGCGCTTCGGCATCGCGCTCGCCAAGGACCCGCAGACGCAATATCGCACCTGGTGGGCGCTGGTCATCGCGGGCGAGCCCGAAAAGCGGCAAGAACTGGACGCGGGACCGGTCGTCGGCTGGTTCGGCTCGAACCGGCCGACGGTGCGGTAGCCGGACTGCCCGATTGCCGACGTCACGGATTTCCCCTGCCATACTCGTCAGCAAAGGCTGACTATGATCACGAGCAAGCTGACGATCAACGCCCAGACGACAATCCCGCAGCTAGTGCGTAACGCGCTGCGGCTGAAGGAAGGCGACGAGATCGCCTATTTTATCGCGCAGGATCACGTCGTCATCATCAAGGCCAGCACCGTTGCGGCCGAGGACCCTTTCGTGACCTTTGACGAATGGGACGGCGAAGCCGACCGCGAGGGCTATGCAACGCTTTGAGCAGGGCGGCAGACAACTGAGAGACTATCTCGGCCTCGCCTGACCCTTTACATCCCGCGACGCTTGGGGATTGCTCCGCTCTCGACCACCGGAGCCTTCGCCATGACGCTCGAATCCTGGGCCGCCTTCGCTGCCGCCACCGCCGTGCTGCTGGTCATTCCCGGCCCGACCATCCTGCTGGTGATCTCCTACGCGCTCGGCCAGGGCTGGCGCACGGCGTTTCCGATGGCGGTCGGCGTCGCACTTGGCGATTTCACCGCGATGACGCTCTCGATGCTCGGCGTCGGCGCGCTGCTGGCGACGTCGGCCGCAGTGTTCACGGCGCTGAAATGGTGTGGGGCGGCCTATCTGATCTGGCTCGGCGTCAAGCTCTTCCGCGCCGGCGGCAGCCTGAACGCCGAACCGCGCAAGGATGCCTCATCAGCCATCAGGATGCTCGGCCACGCCTGGCTGGTGACGGCGCTGAACCCCAAGAGCATCACCTTCTTCGTCGCCTTCCTGCCGCAGTTTCTCGACCCCAAAGCGGATTTCTGGCAGCAGATGCTGGTCTTCGAGGCGACCTTCATCACGCTCGCCTTCGCCAACGCCTTCGGCTACGCGCTCGTCGCCTCGCGGGCCCGCTCGCTGGTCGGCAATCCCCGTGCGATCCGGATGTTCAACAAGGCCGGCGGCACGCTGCTGATCGGGGCCGGCGTCGCGACGGTCGCTGTACGCGGCGGTCAGGGCTGAGGCGGGAATCATCGAATCCGAGCGGGTCATCCCGGACAAGCGGCGAAGCCGCGCCGATCCGGGATCCATTCCTGAACCTATGCCGGAAAGGTTCAGGAATGGATCCCGGGTCTCCGCTTCGCTGCGCCCGGGATGACGGCGCGAATGGACAGGAGATGACCCTCAATTCGTCCCATGCGCCTTCAGCCGCGCCTCGAACCAGTGCCGCGCCATCTCGGCCCATTCCTTCGGCACATCGTCATGGTCGGACGGATGCAGCGCCAGCGAAAGCTCGCGCCCGCTCTCGCACGCGCTCCATGTCCGCCGCCAAAACACCGCGCCGGTCTCGAACGTGTCGGGCCGTAAGGCATTGCAGCCATCGACCCTGCGCCAGAGCTGCAGCCCCTCGAAGATGTCGCCCTGATAGAGCTCGCCGCCGCGCAAAGGCCGGCCCTCCAGCGGCACGGTGCGGTCGCGCCAGCCATGGGTCTGGAGCAGGTCGACCGGCCCGGCGCAACTCGTCGGATGCGGGCGCCAGAACCCGCCGGCGATCGGCGCATAGGCCGCCCCGAGCGCGGGCTCCTTGCAGGCGAGATACCAGACCAGCGACGACCCGATCGAGAACCCCGAGACCAGCACGCGCTTGCGGTCGATCGAAAAACGCTGGACCGCATCGTCGAGCGCCTCCTTCGCGAAGGCGAGTTCGTCGCGCTGCTGCGGGCTCTCGGGGCGGAAGGACCAGCCTGTGCCAAACGCATTGCCCGGCCGCATCAAACCATTGAGCCCGATGACCGCATAGCCGGCATCGACAAAGGGCCGCAGGAAGGACTGCGCGTCCAGCACCTGCGAGCCCAGCCCGCCCGCGCCATGGAAGAACAGCACGGCGGGGCGTTTGCCGCCCTCGGCCAGCGGCGTAGACGGCAGCGCGACGTGATAACCGCCGAGCGGCACGACGCAGGGCGTCTGCGCATCGCCGCAGGGTTCGGCCGCAAATGCCGCAACGGAACGCAGGACCATCGCGACCGCAAGCGCGGCCATGGCAAATTTCATCAGCTTGTGACTTTCGCGAACGCCGCAGGCGAGTATGGCTGTGTCGAGGGCCGGCAATCAACTCCCCGCCGCCGTCGCTCTTGACGCAACCCGATCCGCCCCCACCTTCTGCGCCATGAATCGTCGCAAGCTGCTCTCATTCGTTGGCCTCACGGCGCTCGTCGGCTCGACCGGCGTGGCATGGGCGACGCTGTCGCGCTCTCGCAATCCCTATTACGAGGGGCCGGTCACCGATCATTTCGATGGACTGAGCTTCAGCGACGGCAGGCCCGTCACCAAGGGGCTGATCGACATCTGGAAATGGCAGACCTCGAAGCATGACCGCGAGGTCTTCCCCGAGCATTTCCCGACACCGCCGCAGGACAAGCCGCCTGCGAAAGTCGACGGCTTCCGCATCGTCCATCTCGGCCACGCCTCGTTCCTGTACCAGGTCGCGGGCCTGAACGTGCTGGTCGATCCGGTCTATGCGCAGCGGGCGAGCCCGTTCTCCTTTGCCGGCCCCAAGCGCGTCAACGAACCCGGCGTCGCCTTCGACGACCTGCCGAAAATCGACGTCGTCCTGATCACGCACAACCATTACGACCATCTCGATCTTGCGACGCTCGCCCGCCTGCATGAGCGCCACCAGCCGCGCATGATCATGCCGCTCGGCAACGACACCATCGTCAAGGCCCGCATTCCCGACGCCCGCACCGAGGTCTTCGACTGGCGCGACCGCGTCGCATTGTCGGACGCTCTCGCTGTCACGCTGGTGCCGACCTATCACTGGTCGGCGCGCGGCGCTTTCGACCGGCGCATGGCGCTGTGGTGCTCGTTCATCTTCGAATCGGGCGAGACCCGCGTCTTCCATGTCGGCGACACCGGCTATCACGACGGCTCGCTCTACGAGCAACTGGGCGCAGAGCATGGCCCGTTCACGCTCGCCGTGCTGCCGATCGGCGCCTATGAGCCGCGCTGGTTCATGTCGGACAACCACATGAACCCGGAAGAGGCGGTCAAGGTCATGACCTCGCTGCGGGCGGACCGCGCGATCGGCCACCACTGGGGCACCTTCCAGCTCACCGACGAAGGCATCGAGCGCCCGCCGGAGGCGTTGAAGGTCGCACTGGCGAAGGCGGGAATTCCCGAGGAGCGCTTCCGGCCGATGCGACCGGGGCTGAGCTGGGAAGCCTGAACCGCCGCGCTTCGTCATTCCGGACAAGCCGCGAAAGCGGCGCCGATCCGGAATCCATCATCGAGCACGACGGCGCCTTACGATGGATTCCGGGTCTCCGCTTCGCTGCGCCCGGAATGACGGCGTGATTGGACTGACTCTCGCCCTGCTCAGCGCGGCTGGACGTAAATGTTGATTTCGAGGTTCGGGTCGCCAGGATCCTTCAGCTCGCCGACATACTCCTCGAGGAAATTGTCCTTCACGACGATGTTCTTGGCCTCGAGATAGGCCGTGATCGTCTCATAGGTCGAATCGATGTCGTCATAAGGCGCGACATGGACGAAGCGCATCGCCTGCCCCGCCGGTGACAGGCCCGGCTTGACGCCACTCCCGAAGGTCGAATTGCGCTGGCCCTCGGGCGCCTGCGCGACCGGCAGCATAGCCTCGAAACGGAAGCCGTTATCGTCTGTCTCGGTAAACAGCGTCAGCGGCCGCCCCGCGATCGGCAGGCCGGCTTTCGCCGCCTCCTCGCGCAGGATGCGGAAGCTCTCGCCCAAACGCTGGAAGCCCTGGTCCCAGGTCGATTGCCCCGACAGCGACAGCACCGGCTTGGCGACGAGCAGGACGGGATCGACGTCGCTCTGGTCGCCCGGCTTGCCGGCGAGCGTCGCGTTTGGATTTGGAACTCCGGCCTGCTGCTGCGGCGTCACCGGCGGAACCGGCAACTGCTGCCCAGGCGGCGGCAGGGTCGGCGGCGGCTGCACCGGCTGGGGTTCGAGCGGGACATTCGGCGTCGGCGCGGGCTGCACCGGCTGCGGCGTCACCGGCCCCAGCACGGCCGGTGGCGGCTGCACGGGTTGCGGCACGGCGCCGGGCGGCTCGACGGGTTGCGGCGGCACTGGTGCCGACTGAACCTGCGCTGGCGCGGGTGCGCCGGGCGGCGGCGCGAGCGGAGCGGATTCGACCGCCGTCGGCGGCGCGACGCGCGTTTGCGCGACCGCCGGGGAAAGCACGCCGAACAGTGCGGCGAACGCCAGAACACCAAGCCTCGAATGCCGCATCATCATTGGCCCTGACCAAAAGGAACGATTCGCGCCCTTGCAGCGCAGCATAGAATGTCCACCTTGAAGCAGGAACGGCGAAGGGTGGCTTTTTCGCGTCGCTTCCGGCATACGCCACGCAGTTTATGGACCTATGACGCAATGAACGCCCTCGCACAGCGCCGGTTCCTGAAGATGAACGGTCTGGGCAACCAGATCACCGTGCTCGACCTGCGCGGCACGAAGCTGCGGGTGACGGAATCCGACGCCCGCGCGATCGCGGCCGAACCCCGCGCCCGCTTCGACCAGCTCATGGTGCTGCACGACGCGACGACGCCCGGCACCGACGCCTATGTCCGCATCTACAATACCGACGGCTCCGAGGCCGGAGCCTGCGGCAACGGCACGCGCTGCGTCGCATGGGCGATGATGGCCGACCCCGCAATGGGCGATCCGTCAAAGACGGTGCTGACGCTCCAGACAAAGGCCGGGATCCTGCCTGCGGTGCGCGACAGCGACCTCGTCTTCACCGTCGATATGGGCAAGCCCCGGCTCGCCTGGGACGAGATTCCGCTGGCCGAGCCGTTCCACGACACCGCCCGCTTCGAGCTTCAGATCGGCCCGATCGACGATCCGATCCTGCACACGCCCTGCGCCGTCAACATGGGCAATCCCCATGCCGTCTTCTTCGTCGACGATCCCTATCGCTTCAATCTGGAGCAGATCGGTCGCCTGCTGGAAAACCACCCAGTCTTTCCCGACCGCGCCAACATCGAACTCGCCGCCGTGACCGCGCCCGACCATATCGTGCTGCGCGTCTGGGAGCGCGGAGCCGGCATAACGCAGGCCTGCGGTTCCGGCGCCTGCGCGGCGCTGGTCGCGGCCGTCAGGCGCGAGCTGTCGGCCCGCAAGGCAACCGTCAGCCTGCCCGGCGGCGACCTGATCATCGAATGGCGCGAGCGCGACGACCATGTCCTGATGACCGGCCCGGTCGAATACGAATGGGAAGGCGTGCTGGAGCCGGCTCTGTTCGAGAACGCGGCCTGATGGCGCTGGAGGTCGCGACCTTCGGCTGCCGGCTGAACATCGTCGAGAGCGAGGCGATCCGCGCCCATGCGCAGGCCGCGGGCTTGAGCAACCTCGCCATCGTCAACAGCTGCGCCGTCACCTCCGAGGCGACGCGGCAAGCCCGCCAGACGATCCGCAGGCTCAAGCGCGCGCAGCCCGACCGGCCGGTGATCGTCACCGGCTGCGCCGCGCAGATCGAACCCGCGGCCTTCGCCGCGATGCCGGAGGTCGCGCGCGTACTCGGCAATGGCGAGAAGATGCGCCCCGAAAGCTGGGCGGCGCTTGCCCGCTCCAATAGCCTGGGCGGCGCCGATTTGACGCCGAGCGAGAAGCTCTCAGTCGCCGACATCATGGCGCAGACGGCGCTTTCGCCGGTTCCTTCCGTCCGCTCGGCGAACCACACGCGCGGCTTCGTCCAGGTCCAGAACGGCTGCGATCACCGCTGCACCTTCTGCGTCATTCCGTTCGGGCGCGGCAATTCGCGTTCATTACGCATCGGCGATGTCGTCGCCCAGTGCCGTAACCTGGTGGAGGCCGGCGCGCGCGAGATCGTGCTGACCGGCGTCGATCTGACCAGCTACGGCCGCGATCTGGAGGACGCCCCGACGCTCGGTCTGCTCGTCGCGGCGATCCTGCGCGAGCTGCCGGAGCTACCCCGCCTGCGCCTGTCCTCGATCGACGCGGTCGAGGTCGACGACGCCCTGCGCGAGATGATCGCGACGGAAAGCCGCCTGATGCCGCATCTGCATCTCTCGCTGCAGGCCGGCGACGATCTCATCCTCAAGCGGATGAAGCGCCGGCATGGCCGCGACGACGCCATCCGCTTCTGCGACGAAATGCGGACCTTGCGGCCCGACATCGTCTTCGGGGCCGACCTGATCGCCGGTTTCCCGACCGAGGACGAGGCGATGTTCCAACGCTCGCTCGATCTCGTCGGCGAATGCGGTCTGAGCTTCGTCCACGTCTTCCCCTATTCGCCGCGCCCCGGCACGCCGGCCGCGCGCATGCCCCAGCTTGCCGGCGAGATCGTCGCGGAGCGAGCCGGGCGTCTGCGCGAGGCAGCCGGCGCGGCGCATCGACTCCATCTCGACGCCCGCATCGCCCGGCCACTATCGGTGTTGACGGAACGCGGCAACACCGGCCGCGCCGAGGATTTCACGCTGGTGCGCTTCAGGCGCGACGTGGCTGCCGGTGAGGTTCTGGCAGTGACGGCCGAGAGCGCCGACGACCGCGCGTTGATCGCGGCGTGAGCGGCGTCATCTCGCAGCCCCGCTCACCCGCTGCACCTGGTTGTTGCAATAGCCGCGCGGGTTCCATTCGATTTCCATGGGCTGGGCGTTGCCCACCGCGTCGCGCGCCTGCGCCATCACCATCAGCGGCCCGGCCTGAGCGATGGCGAAACGTGCCGTGAAGCGCCGCCATGCGAAAGCGCCCTCGCCCGGCCCGAGCATGGCTTCGATCCAGTTCGCCCCGCCATCGCAGGAGGCGCTGACGGCCTCGACCGGCACCGCCCCGCTCCAGGCGAAGCCAGCGACGCTCAGCGTCCCGCCCGCAGCCACGGAGAACCCTTGCGTCGGCGTCGTGATCAGCGATTTCACCGGCATGTCGGTGATCACGGCAAACCGCGCAGAATCGATGGCTTCGCCCGGCCTCACGGCCGAGACCGGCATGCGGTAGTCGGTCCCGCGCATCTTCTCGCCGTCATGCTCGCTCGCGCGCAGCTCGATCCGGTCGAGCCATTTCTGCCAGGCCGAGCCGGGGAAACCCGGCGCAACGATCCGCAGCGGGCCGCCATGCAGCACTGGAAGCGCCTCGCCATTCATCGCGAAGGCGATCAGCGTCTCCGGCGAAAGCGCCTTCGCGATCGGCAGACCGCGCGACAGCGCCGGCTTGGCCGGGTTCGCGATCTGACGATCGGGCGCGTATTGCCCGGTATAGACAGCGCCGGGCCTGACTCCCGAGGCCTCCAGCACGTCCCGCAGCCGCACGCCCGTCCAGCGCGCGCAGCCGGCCGCGCCGAGCCGCCAGGGCAAGCCGTCGGTCGCCGGCGAGAACTGCGAACGACCATTGCCGGCGCATTCCAGCACCGCCGTCTCGGTCACGATCTCAAACCGCGACTTGAGCTCCGCGATCGACCAGACTTGCGGCGTCTCGACCTCGCCGTCGATCGTCAGCCGCCAGGCCTCCGCCGCGCCGGTCTGCGGCAGGTCGCCGTTGTTGCGGATGAAGAAGGCATCGATCGGCGTGATCGCCTCATCGAGAAGATCGAGCGCCGGCTCCGCATTCAGCGCCTCCTCGTCATGGACGTAGAGTCCCGGCTTCAGGCGGCGCAGCAGCGGCAGTTCGGGCAGTCGGCGCGGCAAGGGCAACTTTCAAATCGGCGAGCGGGGCATGCGGCATCGCAAGCCGACGCACGCCAGCGGCAGGCTAGCCACGCCCCTGGGATGCGGCAAGCCGCGCCGTCTCTCATTTCTGCGCGGCCACCTCCTCGCGCAGCGCGCGGCGCAGCACCTTGCCGACATTCGTCTTGGGCAGAGCGTCGCGGAAGATGATCTGTTTGGGCACCTTGTAGCCCGTCAGACTGTCCTTGCAGAAGGTGCGCAGCGACTCAGCCGTCAGGCTATCGTCCTTCCTGACCACGAAAGCGGTGACGGCCTCGCCGGAATGCTCGTCGGGCAGGCCGATCACGGCTGCCTCCAGCACGCCGGGATGGGCCGCCAGAACATCCTCGACCTCGTTGGGATAGACGTTGAAGCCCGAGACCAGGACCATGTCCTTCATCCGGTCGACGATCTTGACCTGCCCGTCGGGCAGGAGCACGCCGACATCGCCCGAGCGGAAGAAGCCGTCCTGCGTCATCACCTTCTCGGTCTCGTCGGGGCGGTTCCAGTAGCCGGCCATGACCTGCGGGCCGCGAATGCAGATCTCGCCGGGTTCGCCGACGGGCATGTCATGCCCTTCCGCGTCGCGGATGGCGAAATCGGTCGAGGGCAGCGGATAGCCGATCGTGCCGGAGAATTCGGAGATATCGGGCCGGTTGATCGAGGCCACCGGCGAGGTTTCCGACAGGCCGTAGCCCTCGACGATCGGCTTGCCCGTCACGTCCTTCCAGCGCTTGGCGACGGCGGCCTGCGTCGCCATGCCGCCGGCGACCGCGAAACGCAGTTCGGAGACGTCGACGTCCTTCATCTCCGGATGGTTGGCAAGCGCATTGTAGAGCGTGTTGACGCCGGAGAAGAGCGTGATCCGGCTCGATTTCAGCGTCTTGACGAAGCCGGCGATGTCGCGCGGATTGGCGATCAGCAGCCCTTTGGCGCCGATGCGCAGCATGAACATGCAGCAGCAGGTCAGCGCGAAGATATGGTAGAGCGGCAGCGCCGTGACCATGACGTGCTGATAGTCGGAACGCCCCAGCGGCGGCTCCAGCGCCCAGCCGAGCCAGAGCACGCATTGCTCGACATTGGACGATACGTTGCGATGCGTCAGCGTCGCGCCCTTGGCGACGCCGGTCGTCCCACCGGTATATTGCAGGAAGGCGACGTCATCCAGCGTCACCGTCACCGGCGCCATCGCGGACGGTCCAGCCAGGATGGTCTTGAGCGCGAACGAGCCTGGCAGGTTGAACGGCTTCACCACCTTCTTGATCTTGCGCGCGACGAAATTGACGATTGTGCCCTTGAACCCCATCAGGTCGCCGGCGGTGGCGATGACGATCGCCTCCAGCTTCAGGTTGGGCTTCGCCTCCTCGACGACATGGGCGAAGTTCTCGATCACCACGAGAGCGCGCGCGCCGGAATCGTTGAGCTGATGCGTCAACTCGCGCGCCGTATAGAGCGGGTTGACGTTGACCACGGTGAAGCCGCCGATCAGCGCGCCGAAGATCGTGGCCGGATAGGCCAGGATATTGGGCATCATCAGCGCGATGCGATCGCCCTTCTGGAAGCCCTGCGCCTGCAGCCAGGCCGCGAAGGCCTGCGCGGCGCGGCCGGTCTCGGCGAAGCTGATCGTCTTGCCGAAGGATTCGAAAGCCGGCCGCGTCGCATAGGTCGTGCAGGCCATGCGGATCAGATCGGCGAGCGTGCCGACCTTGGCCGGGTCGAGCTCCGGCGGCACGGCGGCCGGATAATGCGCCAGCCATGGGCGCGGGTCCGGCTTCGCCGAAGCGGCGTTGGTCGTGGTCATGACGTTCCTCCCGTCCCGCCGGCTTTCACCCGCTTGCGCGGGTGTGCCGATGCTTTTTCGTAGCGCTACAGTGCGGAACAGATCGGGCGGGCGCAAGCGCCCGCCCGATCGGATGCGACAAAAGGTTTATATATGAACCTTTCGCGTGACGCCACCTCTACCGATTCTGGGCCAGGGCCAGCCCCTGCGCATGGGCGGTGACGATGGCCTCGGCCGGCCTGCCGGCCAGCTCGGCGAGATGGTCGAAGCGCGCGCTGAACGTGCCGACGCCGGCCGTGGCGGAGCGCAGTTCGACGATCAGCCCGCCCATCTCCGCTTCCGGGATCAGCGCGTTGATCTGGTCCCAGCCGCGCCAGCCCGGCCGCGAATCATAGCCGAGGATCTGCCCGCGCCGGCTCGAGACGATCGCCGACGCCCGCGACATCGCGTCGGAAGGGATCAGCACCTCGACCATCAGGACCGGCTCCAGCAGCACCGGCTTTGCCTGCGGCACGGCCTCGGCCATCGCGATCCGCGCCGCCTGGCGAAAGGCCATGTCTGAGGAATCGACGGTATGGTAGGTGCCGTCCGTGAGCGTCACCTCGATGTCGACCAGCGGAAAGCCGAGCTGCCCGCTCTGGCAGAAATCGCGGATTCCGGCCTCGACCGATGAGATGTACTGCCGGGGAACGGCCCCGCCGACGATCCTGTCGACGAAGCGGATGCCCTCCCCGCGCGGCAGCGCCGCCACCTCCAGCACGACATCGCCATACTGGCCATGGCCGCCGCTCTGCTTGCGGTGCCGCCCGCGCGCGCTGGCCCTGGCCCGGATGCTTTCGCGATGGCCGATCTGCGGCGGGCGGGCCTCGACCGCAACGCCATAGCGGCCCGCAAGCCGCTCCAGCGTCACGCGCAGATGCATCTCGCCCTGGCCCGAGAGCCTGATCTCGCCGAGTTCCGGCAGATGGGCGACCGAGAGCGCGCCATCCTCCTCGGTCAACCGCGTCAGCGCCGAGGCGAGGCGGACATCGTCCTTGCGGTCCTTCACGCAGAGCGCGAGCGCATGCACGGCTTCGGGCGGCGCAATCGACGTGACGAGGCCGGCGCGCGCCTTGCCAAGCGCCAAAGCGTCGCCGGTCGCAACGCCGTCGAGCCGCGCGAAGGCGGCGATCTCGCCTTCTTCGGCCGTAGGCTTGCGGGTCTGCTCCGCGCCCTGCAGCGAGAGCACGCCGGCGATCCGCGCCTCGACGCCGGCCGAGGATGTGACGATGTCGCCCTCGGCCAGGCGTCCGCGCAGCACGCGGGACAGCGAGAGCTTGCCGCCATGGCTGGAATGCCAGGTCTTCATCACCTGCGCGAGCGGAGCGCCCTCGGCGACGACGCCGATGCGTCCGCGCGATTCGGCGAGGCCCGGCGCCTCATGCCGGAGTGCCTTGAGCAACCGCGTCACGCCGTTGCCGCGCTCGGCTGAACCGATCAGCACCGGCACGACATGGCGGTCCTGCAATTCGCGCGCGAGATCGTCGAAGATGCGGTCGCGCGGCGGCTCCATATCGCCCAACAGATCCTCCATCAGCGCGTCGTCATGGTCGGAGAGGCGCTCTAGCATCGAGAAGCGGGCCTCCTTCTCGCGGCCGGCCTCGTCGCCGCCGAGCGGCACGATCTCGCTGGGCGCGTGCTCGCGGTAGATGAAGGCGCGCTCCAGCGCGAGGTCGATGAAGCCGACCGCGATGCCCTTCTGCCAGATCGGGATCTGGCGCAGCAGCAGCGGCGTGCGCGACGCCCGCTGCAGGATGCCGAGCGTGTCGCGCACGCGGCGCGCAGCGGTGTCGATCTTGTTCAGGAACAGGAAGCGCGGGATGTCGGCTTCCTCCAGTTCGCGCAGCACGAGTTCGAGCGCCGGCGCCTTCCTGTCATCGGCCTCGCAGACCACGATCGCGGCGTCCACCACCGGCAGGACATGGCGCATCTCGTGCAGGAATTCGACGGAGCCGGGGCAGTCGATGAACTGGAAGCGCTCGCCCAAAAACTCGACCGACGCCACGTTCGGCTCGGTGCTCATCTGGTGCGCGCGGGCCTCCGGCGCGGCGTCGCCGACGCTATTGCCGCCCCTGACCGACCCTGCGCGCGAGAGGCCGCCGCAGCGTTCGACGATGCTTTCGAGCAGCGTGGTCTTGCCGCTCTGGAAGGGGCCGACGATCGCGATGCATCGCGGCCCCCTGCCTCTGACGCCGTTCGCGGTTCCTTCGATCCGGGATGTCGCAGCCATGGCTTCCTCCTTCGGGTGCTGCCGCGAAGGGGACGAGAGGCCTCAGGCCTCGGGCTCCGACGCGGCTTGAAGACCGGCGAACGCGCATGGAAACTGCCCACGCCGGAGTGGCGGCGGTCGCTCAGGCCCGACAGGGTCGGGCGGCCGTCGAAGAGGGTCGTTGAAGGGAGGTTCGCGCCGTTGGCGGCGGGGCGCAAGGGGGATTGTGCGCGGTGGTACGGAAGGCGGCGGGAGGGCGAGCCGGCTAGGGATCGGGAGTGGACGGCGCAGTGGCTGCGTCGCGGGCGGTGATCGACACCACAGCGACCGTTGAGGATGTTGCCTCAAGGCACAGAGCCGCAAGAGTTCGGGTAGCTGTGCGCCTATGCTGAAGATTTAGCGATAATGCGAGTGAAGCCCTTGCATGAGCTCGGACCTCTTTTTCGCTGGAGCCGTGAAACTCAACAGCGAAGAATGCATCGAGCATTCGGTTTGCATCTGCAGGCCCAATGACGATCCCGTCCACTGATGGGTGCCCCACAGGGTCGTAGACTGCTTGCGCGAGAGAGATCGTGACTTCGCGACATAACAATCCTATGGCCTGAAAATCTTCTTCAGCCGTAGCGCGTTCGAGCATTTGCCGTGCTTTGCTCAACGCGCGGTCGACACGTTCCCATCCAGTTTCGTCACGCTGCGGCACCGTTATTTTGGGTCGACGCGCTATAGCTTCGATAACGCGCCCGAAGAGGCGATCCACAGCTTGCCGACGCTGTGAGTAATGGGGAAGCTCTTGGCTCCAGTGGCTGTACCAATCCCAAAGGCTCGGATAGGGATTGTCATACGACAATTCTGGTGAGATCGAGCTCTTCAGCCTGAACTCTCTAGCTTTATAGTAGTCGTCAACCTCTTGGATACGAGCGCCTCCGGTTGCCACCGATTTCATCATGGCGCGGTGGATGATGAGATCGCTGAGTATCTCAGCCGATGCAGAGCACTTGCGGTCCGTGCTGCGCTTCACGATGATATCTTCGCCAGGCGCCAGGCTCGTCTCCACCGTTGCTACAGCCTCGACCAAACGCTTCCGATCGAAATCGGGCAGGCCATTCAACGCCTCGTCCACCGGCGGAGGAGCCCAGAATACGACTTCGCGAGTACGCACTCGCCCGAAATAACCGGAACTCTCCAAATCGACGACTTCAATGGTGCACTCGCGCATCAGCATCGCGAGTTCGTAGCGCTGAAGGCTCTCAAGGAACGCGATAGCGGCATCGCGCATTGTCAAAAGCTCACCTTCTTCATGTCGCATGTCGCCGAGTGTTTCTGTTGGCCAGGCGATGACCACTTGAAAGGGGCAGACTCTGTCTCTGTGGTCGTTGGCGATTGTTAGAGAAGTGTGCGCAGGCAGACAATCGGAGGCGACTGACGCTCGCCTTCGAAGGGGGGCATGAGGCGCTAACGTCTCGGCGAGTCGAATGGCAGCCCGCGCCTCGCTCTATCAGTCATCATGCGTCGAAAACAGACCTACCTGTTCCTTCGCTCACCCCGCAGCGTCGCCAGCCCAATCCCGACCGCATCGAACCCGCCATCGACCGCCAGCACCTGCCCGGTGATGTAGCTCGCCTTGTCGCTGCACAGGAAGACGATCGCCTGCGCCAGTTCCTCCTCCAGCCCGTAGCGGGCGAGCGGGATGGCGTCGCGGTAGTCGGCTCGGATCTCGGCCGAGTGCACCGCCTTGGCCATGGCGGTGTCGACCGGGCCGGGCGCGACCGCGTTGACGCGGATGCTCAAGCTGGCGAGTTCCGCCGCCTGCTGCTTGGTGAGATGGGCCAGCGCCGCCTTCGAGGTGCCGTAGGCGACCCGCAGCGTCGAGGCGCGCAGGCCCGAGATCGAGGTGATGTTGACGATCGCGCCGCCGCCATTGTCGGCCATCAGGGGGGCCGCGCCCTGCGCCAGCAGGAACGGCCCGGTCAGGTTCACCGCCATGACCCGGTTCCACTCCTCAAGGGTGGTCTCCAGCAGCGGCTTGAATACGGCGGTGCCGGCATTGTTGACCAGCGCGTCGAGCCGCCCGAAGCGCTGCATCAGCGCGGCGAAGGCGGCCGTGATCGCGGCGGGGTCGGACACGTCGCAGGTCAGCGCCAGCGTCGCGTCGGGCCGCGCGATCTCCGCCACGGCCTGCGCCAGCACTTCACCCTCGATGTCGAGCAGCGCGACATGCCAGCCCTCGGAGAGGAAGAGTTTTACAGTGGCGAGCCCGATGCCGCGCGCGGCGCCGGTGACGAGGGCGATTTTTGGGGAGATTTCAGGCATGGTTTCGACCCTGGGCTGATGCTGGTATTCTTGGGCCGACCATATGCCTGTCGCAAGAACGCAGGCCAAGCCTCGTTCTGCCGGCGCAGGCGCTCGACAAAGCCGCGATCCTCATGTAAGGCCCGGGCACTCAACTGAAAACAGCGTGCCGTAACGCCCGCGCGACCAAGCGCGACAACGGCGATTTGGAGATACCCCCGTGAACATCATCGAACAACTCGACGCCGAGCAGGTCGCAAAGCTCAGCGCAGGCAAGGAAATCCCGCATTTCCAGCCCGGCGACACCGTACAGGTCAACGTCAAGGTCAAGGAAGGCGAGCGCAGCCGTGTCCAGGCCTATGAAGGCGTCTGCATCGCCCGCAATGGCGGCGGCCTGAACCAGAGCTTCACCGTCCGCAAGATCAGCTATGGCGAGGGCGTCGAGCGCGTCTTCCCGCTGTTTTCGCCCAACCTCGATTCGATCAAGGTCATCCGCAAGGGCAAGGTCCGCCGCGCCAAGCTGTATTACCTGCGCGATCGTCGCGGCAAGTCGGCCCGCATCGCCGAGCGCGTCGAAGCCCGTCCGCCCAAGGCCGCCAAGACCGCCGGCAAATAAGCTTTCGGCTTCAGCCGCGAGGGAGTTTCAGACGCGGTCCTTCGGGGCCGCGTTTTTTATTGGCTTCGGCATTCGTCATAAAGCGCGCCGTCATCCCCGACGCAGCCAAGCGGAGATCGGGGACCCACCGTAGAGCGCCATCGAATCTTATGATGGATCCCGGATCAGCGCCCCTGCGCGGCTTGTCCGGGGTGACGCAGACGCAGGCGCGGCAAAAACCCTGGCCGGCAACAGCCTGCCTACTCCTGATTGCCGAAGGTCATGTCCCGGCGCGCCGTCAGGATGCTGATCGAGTAACCCGCGACGACATCGACCAGGCACATCAGCGTGATGATCAGGAAGGTGCCGGTGCCAAAGCCCGGTATCAGCAGGAAGCCGACGAAGCAGGCGATGAACACCAGCATCGAAAGCCCGTGATTGAGGATCGAGTTCGATTTCGCGCTGGCGGCGTTCATGACCTCGAAGAACAGGACGATCGTCGCGATCGCCAGCAGGAGTTCGCTGACGGTCAGGGTGAAGCGCGCGCCCGACGGCAGTGTAAAGCCAACGAGTTCGCGCCCGAGCGGCAGGCCCATGGCGGAAATGGCGATGGCGTAGGCGAGAGCCGCCACCACCATGAAGGGAAAGAACCGCAGCATCTCGTCACCCGTCCGTTGCCAGCGCAAGCCCGCGCCGCCTTCACAAGCACTGCATAGCAGCCGGCACGGCGCGACGCACGCGCGCAGAACGGGCGCTGGACAGCCCCTTTCCGCCCTTCGTTTTCTGCTGCCCTGCCCGGCGTCGGCTTCGTTGCCGACGCAGTCTGGAACTGTTAGAACCGCGTTATGACCAGAGCCCGACATGTCGCTGACGGCAGCCGCCGCATCGTTCGCCGCGAGGTGAACCTGCGCCGCATGCCAACGACGCAGGGATTTGCGGCTTTGCACGACCATGCCCGCCTGCCCTGGCGCTTCTTCGGACGTTTTTACGGCCTCGATCGCCGCAGGCCTTAGCCGCGCCTGACGCTGGCCGTCACCGGCGCCAGGCGATGACAGATTGACGTCGTCCCTGTTCGACATCCCAGTATGTCCGGACAAATTTTAGCCGTTCACACGGAACCCTTGCCATGACATCGCCCAGCACTCCGCGCACGCTCTACGACAAAATCTTCGACGACCATATCGTCGACCGGCAGGAAGACGGCACCTGCCTGCTTTATATCGACCGCCATCTCGTCCACGAGGTCACGAGCCCGCAGGCCTTCGAGGGCCTGCGCATGACCGGCCGCAAGGTCCATGCGCCGGAAAAGACGCTCGCCGTCGTCGACCACAACATCCCCACCACCGACCGCTCCAAAGGCATCGCGGAGGAGGAAAGCCGCATCCAGGTCGAGGCGCTGGCGAAGAACGCCAGGGATTTCGGCATCGAATATTTCGACGAGCTCGATATCCGCCAGGGCATCGTCCACATCATCGGCCCCGAACAGGGCTTTACCCTGCCCGGAACCACCATCGTCTGCGGCGACAGCCACACCTCGACGCATGGCGCTTTTGGAGCACTCGCCCATGGCATCGGCACCTCGGAGGTCGAGCATGTGCTCGCAACCCAGACGCTGATCCAGAAGAAAGCGAAGAACATGCTCGTCCAGGTGGACGGCACGCTCGCGAAGGGCGTCACCGCCAAGGACATCACGCTCGCGATCATCGGCGAAACCGGCACGGCCGGCGGCACCGGCTCGGTCATCGAATATGCCGGCGACGCCATTCGCGCGCTCTCGATGGAGGGCCGCATGACGCTGTGCAACATGTCGATCGAGGGCGGCGCCCGCGCCGGCATGGTCGCGCCCGACGAGAAGGCCTATGCCTATCTCGACGGCCGGCCCAAGGCGCCCAAGGGCGCGGCCTGGGATGCCGCCATGCGCTACTGGGAGACGCTGCGGACCGACGAGGGCGCGCATTTCGACCGCATCGTCAGGCTCGACGCCAACAACCTGCCGCCGATCGTCTCCTGGGGTACGAGCCCCGAGGACGTGATTTCGGTCGCGGGAAGCGTGCCCGACCCCGCCTTGATCACTGATGAGACCAAGCGCACCTCAAAGCAGCGCGCGCTCGACTATATGGGCCTGACCGCCGGCACGAAGATGACCGACATCCCGCTCGACGTGATCTGGATCGGCTCCTGCACCAATGGCCGCATCGAAGACCTGCGCGCCGTCGCCAGGATCGTCGAGGGCAAGACCATCGCGACCTCGCTCGACTACGCGATGATCGTTCCCGGCTCCGGGCTGGTGAAGCAGCAGGCCGAGGAGGAGGGGCTGGACAAGATCTTCCTCGCGGCGGGCTTCGAATGGCGCGAGCCCGGCTGCTCGATGTGTCTGGCGATGAACCCCGACCAGTTGAAGCCCGGCCAGCGCGCCGCCTCGACCTCGAACCGCAATTTCGAGGGTCGCCAGGGTTTCAAGGGCCGCACGCATCTGGTCTCGCCGACGATGGCTGCCGCCGCCGCGCTGGCGGGCCGGTTCGTCGACGTCAGGACGCTGGGCTGAGGCAAAGGGATCGGCGTCGCGGCTGAAGAACGAGCGACGCCGGTGCCGACGATTCTGAAATTTGGCCCGTACCGTGTCTATTTCGTGAGTCATGACTGTCGCGAGCCAGCACATGTTCATGTCGACCGTGATATGGAAACGGCTAAATTCTGGCTCGAACCGTTCCGGCTGGCGAGCCAGATCGGCTTTTCGCGGCATGAGCTTCGTGACATCGAGCGCCTCGTCCGAAACAATCGCGACCGTTGCCTGGAGGTTTGGCATGAGCACTGCGGAAGAGCTTCTGATTGAAGCGCGCGTGCAATCCGTGCGCTGCACCAACGACCGGCTCACTGTCGATCTGACGGATGGCAGAGAGCTGTCCGTGCCGATCCGTTGGTATCCGCGCCTTCTGAACGCGACCCCGGCGGAGCGCGCCAACTGGCAACTTGCCGGTGCCGGCTACGGAATTCACTGGCCGGACATCGACGAAGATCTCAGCGTCAAGGGCCTGCTGATGGGTTGGGCTGCTCCGGGCGTCGTGAAATGAACGACCCCCGCGAAGCCGCCCGCGCCGCCGAGGCAAAGGATGCGCTCGACCGCGTCAAGCGCGACAGCGAGAGCTTTCTCGGCTCGTCGATGGCGCGCGCCGCCGACCATTTCGCCGGCAAGGATGCGCCGCCCGACGACAGGATCGAGATCCTGGGCCGGCGCATCGGCCGCTCGCTGTCGCTGCTCGGCGTCATCGCGCTGGCCTTCTGGCTCGGCCATCAGCTGAAGATCTGGTGATGGGCAGCGTCCCGCGGATCAGCGCGACGGCGACGGCCAGCGCCGAGTCCTCGGCGTCGTCACAGTCCTCCGCCTCGTCGCATGCCGGCGCGACGTTTACCTGGGACGAGGCGAAGGCCCCCTCCGTCGCCGAATTCGAGGTCATGGCGCAGACCGCGTTCGACCGACTGCCGGATGAATTCCGCGCCTTATGCGCCGACGTGATCTTCAACGTGACCGAATTTCCCGAGGACGATGTGCTGAAGGAGCTGGAGGCCGAGAGCCCTTTCGACATCCTCGGGCTGTTTTCGGGCGTCGGTCTGCCCCAGCAGGGCTATGCGCCGCAGACCGGCCAGATGCCCAACACCATCCATCTCTATCGCCGCCCGATCCTCGACTACTGGGCCGAGAACGACGAGAGCCTCGGCCACATCGTCACCCATGTGCTGGTCCACGAGATCGGCCACCATTTCGGCTTTTCCGACGAGGATATGGACGCGATCGAAACACAGGCGGATCTTGGGCAATGATCGACGAACTCATCCGCCATTGGCCCGACCTTGCGCTGGTCTATTCCGCGTTCGTGCTCGCGATCGCCAGCCCCGGCCCCAGCAACCTCGCCGTGATGGCCACGGCGATGGAGCATGGCCGGCGGGCGGGCCGGACGCTGGCGCTCGGCGTCACCGCCGGCTCCCTCACCTGGGGCATTCTCGCCGCACTCGGCGTCTCCGCCGTGATCGTGGCCCATCCCGGGGCGCTCTATGCCATCAAGATCGTCGGCGGGGTCTACCTGCTGTTCCTGGCCTGGCGCTCGGCCCGCTCGGCGATGCAGGCCGAGATGCCGCCGCCGAAAGCCGCCGTCGCCGGACACCGCATCGTCCTGCGCGGCTATCTGATGCATCTCACCAATCCCAAGGCGATCCTGAGCTGGACCGCGATCATCGCGCTCGGCCTGCGGCCCGACACGCCGGCGGTGGTGGTTTATGCGATCGTCCTCGGCTGCATGCTGATCTCGCTGTCGATCAACCAGATCTACGCCGTGCTGTTCTCGACGCCGGCGATGATTACCGGCTATCGCCGCATCCGCCGGCGGGCCGAGGCCTGTCTCGCGGCCTTCTTCGCCTTCGCCAGCTTCAAGCTCCTGACCGCGCAGTTCTGAGGCGCGTTGCCCTTCGCACCACGATATCCTAGCAGAAAAGACCGATCGGAGTTTCCGCCATGCAGCCCTTCACCACCCTGACCTCGACGCCCGCGCCGCTGAAGGTGATCAATGTCGACACCGACATGATCATCCCCAAGCAGTTCCTCAAGACGATCAAGCGCACGGGCTTGGGCACCGCGCTGTTCGCGGAGATGCGCTACAACGAGGACGGCTCGGAAAACCCGGACTTCGTGCTGAACCAGCCCKCGTATCGCAAATCGGAGATTCTGGTCGCCGGCGCCAATTTCGGCTGTGGTTCGTCGCGCGAGCATGCGCCCTGGGCGCTGCTCGATTTTGGCATACGCTGCGTGATTTCGACGTCCTTCGCCGACATCTTCTACAATAACTGCTTCAAGAACGGCATTCTGCCGATCGTGGTCTCGGCCGAGGATCTGGAGAAGCTGTTCGACGACGCCGACCGCGGCTCGAACGCGACGCTGACGGTCGATCTGGCCAGCCAGGAGATCACCGGCCCAGACGGCGGCAAAGTCACCTTCGAGATCGACCCCTTCCGCAAGCACTGCCTGATCAACGGCCTCGACGACATCGGCCTGACCATGGAGAAGGCGCCCAAGATCGCGGCCTTCGAGGAGAAGCTGAAGCAGAGGGCGTGGGCTTGAGTTTCCTTCTCCCCTCGGGGGAGAAGGTGCCGAACGAAGTGAGGCGGATGAGGGAAGGGTCGCGCATGCGGCCCTTTTCTTGTTTCGGGCGAGGCTCTTCCCTCATCCGTCAGCGCTTCGCGCTGCCACCTTCTCCCCCGAGGGGAGAAGGGTTTACCCCACCAGCCCCTGCATCGGCCCAAGCCCGGTCGTGCCTGGAAAAACCTTTTCCGCCAGCACCGGCCCCGACAACCCAAACAGCTCGGACACCACACCCTTGGCGACGCTGCGGATGTCCGTCGTCGGCCTGAGATCGCGCTTCTCGTGGAGTTGTTCGGGCTTGAGGCCCGGCCAGTCGGCGATGATCCGCCCGCCCTTGACCGCGCCTCCCACCAGGAAGGCGACGGTGCCGGTGCCGTGATCGGTGCCGACAGTGCCGTTGACCTGCGCCGTCCGGCCGAACTCCGTCACGACCATCACCACCGTATCCTTCCAGACCGGCGCTAGCCCTGTCTCGAAGGCGGCGAGCGCGCCGTCGAGACCGCCGAGCAACTGCGCCAGCCGGCCCCTCGCGCCGCCCTCATTGGCGTGGGTGTCCCAGCCCTCGAAGGCGAGCGCGGCGATGCGCGGGCCGTCATCGGCGCCGACCAGCCCGGCCGCGCCTTCGGCGATGCGCCGCATGCCCTCCGCGCTGTCGGGCCCCTGGCCGCCGCGCGCCTCCGCGCTCATGCCGCGCCGCGTCGCGATGCCCTCGGTCTCGATCGCCTGCTTCAGGGCAAGCGCCAGCCCCGGATCGCGCTGGCCATAGAGATCCGACAGGCGCTGCACCAGATCGGAGCCGGCGCGCGCCATGCGCGGCGGCGCCCAGCCCAGCACCGGAGCCTCACCCCGCACCACCAGCGGCGGCACGACGCCGACGCCCAGCACACCGCGCCGCGATACGCCCTCGCCTGGCGGCAGGCTCGCGATCAGCCGGTTGAGCCAGCCGCTCCCGGTATGACCCGGCCCGTTCTGCCCGCTCTCGAGCACGTCCTGCCCATCGAAATGCGAGCGCTCGCGATAGCCGGTCGCAGCAGCGTGGACGATCGACGCCTGCCCCGACGCATAGAGCCGCGCCAGATTGGGCATGGCCGGATGGAGGTAGAAGAAGCCGTCCAGCGGCAGCGCGGCATCCGGCCCATCCTTCGTCAGCGCGATGCCCTCGCGCAAACCCGCATAGTCGGGATCGCCGATCGGCGGCACGGCCGAGAGCCCGTCGAGCGCGCCGCGCAATACGACCAGCAGGAAGCGCGGATCGCGGCTGCCGGCCGCCGCATAGGCGAATTTCGGCACGAATGACCAGGCGAAGAGCGCGCCCGCCACCCCGAGGACAGCACGGCGCGACGGTGTCATCGCCTCGCAATCGTCGTCGATCTCCGCCT
Source organism: Allobosea sp. P2_A10 (assembly GCF_056405115.1). Taxonomy (NCBI): domain Bacteria; kingdom Pseudomonadati; phylum Pseudomonadota; class Alphaproteobacteria; order Hyphomicrobiales; family Alloboseaceae; genus Allobosea; species Allobosea sp. P2_A10. Next base: position 70,235 of record NZ_JBFUCS010000005.1, read on the forward strand.
TGCGGTGATCAGTCATGGGGCATCACCTCCGCTGGAATTCGGGCGACATCAGCAGCAGCGCCAGCGCCTGCGGCTTGCTCTCGGCGCGCGCCACTGCCTGCCGCGTCTCGGCCGACATTGCCGGCCCGAGAATCTCCTCGGCCAGCGCGCGCGGATCGGGCACGCTGCCGGCCGCCTGCCGGCCCCAGCCGGCGGCCACGTCGATGCGCGTCTTGATGCCTTCGGCCGAAGCCCAGGCATCGTTGCTGTCGGGATAGCCATTGGGGCCGCCCGGCTGCCAGAAGGGCTGGCCCATCACGCCGAGCGGGCCGATGATCTGGCCGAAATTCGGCTTGTGGCCGGCCGCGCGATAGGCCGCGATCAGGAATTCCTGCGGCGAGCGCATTTTGGTCGCGGGCGCGTTCCAGCTCTGGTCGGAGGTCAGCAGCGCCCGCGAGACGGCGGCGAGATCGCCTTCCGTCTTGCGGAAAACACTTGCGAGATCCGCGACCAGCGCGGACGGCGGCATGTCCGCCACGAAATGCCGTACCAGCTTCAGCGCGATGAAATCGGCGGTCGCGGGATGATGCGCCAGGTCGCGCAGCGCCGCCAGCCCTTTCGCCTTGCCCGGCAGATCGTAGCTCTTGCCGAGCAGCGGCTGCGGGCCGGGCTCGTGCAGGTTGGCGTTGAAGGCGAAGGAGCCGGGAAAGCCGAGCACGCCCTCGCGCCCGACCACGGTCCAGCCGGTGATGATGCGCGCGAGATTTGTGACGTCGGCCTGGCCATACCCGCCGGACACACCAAGCGTATGCAGTTCGAGGATTTCGCGGGCGAGGTTTTCGTTCAGACCGCGTCCGCGCCGTTTGCCGGCCGGCGAAGCCGGGCCGATCGAGAGCCGGTTGTCGAGGAAATCCAGCATCGCCGGATGGCTCTCGGCCGCGATCAGCATGTCCTCGAAGCGGCCCAGCACATGCGGGCGGATCGCCTCGCGCTCAAAGGCCCCGGCCATGACGCGGGTCATGTTGCTCTTGGTCGCACCGATGCAGAAGTGGTTCGACCAGAACTGCACCAGCCGCTCGCCGAAGCCGGTCTCGGCTTCCAGCGCGAGATTGACCCGCGCCAGAACCTCCTCGCGATAGGTCTTGAAGGGCAGCGGCGGCTCATTGGCGGGCGCGGCCGGCTGCGTCATCTGGTTCTGCGGCTGTGCCGCGGCGCCCTGCATGCCCGCACTCGGCGCCGCCTGCCCCTGCAACGCGACACGACGCGCCTCGCGCTCCGTCCGCTGCCTGTCCTCGAAAGCATAGAGCGCCGAGCCGATCTCGGCCGCGCCCGAAAAAGGCGGATTGGCCGGCTGCGCCACTGCCCGCCGCTCGACCTCCGCCACCAGCAGATCGCGCGCACCCTCGCGCAGCGACTGCGGCTGCCCCAGCCTGACGCCGAGGCCGAAGCGCTGGAGCCCGACGCTGCCATCGCGCGGATCGGGAGGGTTCGCCATCTGCGGCTCTCCGATTGCAATCCGTCCCGACCACACCGCGTGAAGGGACGCAAGGGTGGCCAAGACTCCGGATACGCTGGTGCTGCGCGAAGACTAGCCCGAGCCGGAGCGGCACAGAAAGTTACAAATCGGACATGAACGGAAAAAGGGCCGCCGCCTCTTGCGAGGCGGCGGCCCTCCCGAAAGGTGGGTCAGATCAAGCCTGGATTACGACGCCGGAAGCGCCGCGACATCACGCACCGGCGCGCTCATCCCGGTAATCTTTCCCACCATCGAGGCCTTGCCGGTGGCGAGGTCGACCTTGTGCAGGGCGCCATCAGCCAGAAGCCAGCCGGTATTCGTCCCGTCGGCAGCCGTCTCGATATCGAAGGCCAATGCCTTTGCCGTCACGCCGAGCTTGCCGACCGCGCCCAGCACGCCGTCATTCGGCGGAGCCTGCTTGATCAGCCCGCCGATCGTGGCGTCGATGTCGAAGAGCGCGGTCTCCTTCGTGCCCTTGACGGAATTGGTGTAGGCGCCGGCGACGATGTTGGGCTTCTCGCCCTTGTGCATGTCGGTGTCGGCGAACTTCAGCGAGCCATCGACCACGACCTTGCCGTCATCGACATTGACGCGATAGTTCGTGCCATCGGCGCCGATCACGCGCAGCCTGTCGGCGACCGGGTTGAAATCGACGGTCGCCAGGGTCGAGGCGGCCAGAACCTTGTCCATCTTGGACTTCATCGTGGCCTTGCCGTCCTTGTCGACGGTGTAGATCGTGCCGTCGACCGTCAGCGCGTAGAGCATGCCGTCGGCGGGGCGCACGTCGATGCCGGCGATCTTGCCGGAGACGCCGGAGACCTTCATCGACTTGCCCGCCTTCAGGGTGCCGGTGTCGATCATCGTCAGGGTGTCGTCGCCGCTGAGCGCGGCCAGCGTGCCGGCCTGGGCGGCGAGAGGGGCGGCGAGCGAGGCGCCCAGAATGGTCGAGGCGATCAGCGCGATGCGGGTGTTGCAGTTCATACCGTTATCCTCCGGTTAATCTCGTGCGGTGCTTTTCGACGGCGTCGCCGCCGCGGCACTCGGGGGGATAACGACGCGACGAAGCTTGCGGATGCGTCGTAAAAAATAAAAAATTGCTGTGCATCCGATGATATTGGAAGCGTGTAACAACAGGCTGGCAAACGTCCGCGAGGAGGTTTCGCCAGCAATGGAGACCAGTATGGCGAGCGACGCCACGGCGCCGGCAAAGGCCAAGCAGATCGAAATCGCACTGCTCGATTGTGCCGCCGGCGATAAATTGGCGCTCAAGCGCATCTACGATGCCGAGTCGGCGCGTATGCTTGGTGTGGCGCAGCGTTTGTTGAAGCGTCGTGCACTGGCCGAGGAGGCCGTGCAGGACGCCTTCGTCCTGATCTGGCGGCATGCGGCGCGGTTCGATCCCGAGCGCGGCGGCGGCCTGACCTGGATCTACGCGATCCTGCGCAACCGTTCGCTTTCCATCCTGCGGGACGAGAAGCGCACGGAAACACGTGACGAACCTGTCGCCGAGGAAATGGCGAGCGAAGAGGACGATCCCGAGACGGTCATGCTGAAGCTGTCGGATGCCAAGGCGTTGCGCGCCTGCCTGGAAACGCTTCCGCAAGAGAAACGCGGGATCGTGCTTCTGGCCTTCGTCCAGGGCCTGACACATGGCGAAATCGCGGGAAGGCTGAAAATGCCGATCGGAACAGTCAAATCCTGGATCCGGCGTTCCCTGATCACGCTCAAGGAGTGCCTCGGATGAGCCCCTCTCCCGACATGCCGCTGACGCCCAATGAGCGTGATGCGCTCGCCGGCGAATATGTGCTCGGCCTGGTGGAAGGGTCCGATCTCGTTGCTCTCGTGCATCGGCTCGAGACCGATCGCGAGCTCGCAGCCTCGGTCGAGATCTGGCGCGCGCATCTGGCTGCGATCGACGCAACGGCCACCCCCATCGCACCGACGCCCGGTCTCTGGCCGCGTATCGAGGGTGACATCGCCGGCATCGCCCGGACCGCGGCGCGCGCCAAGGCGGCTGAGGCGACGGCCATGCCGTCCCGGCAGACGCCACGACCGTCTCCCGCCACTCCGGGCCGCCTCGTCGAATGGTGGAACAGTCTGTTTGTCTGGCGCGGCGCGGCGCTCGCGGGCGCCTTGGCTGCGATCGTGCTCGCGATCGGCCTCGTCGGCGCGCTCGACCGGGCCAAGCGCCAGCCGGTCATGGTCGCGGTGCTGCTCACCGAAGCGAGCATTGCCGCCGCCGTCGTCAACACATTCGCCGACGGCCGCGTCGAGATGGTGCCCTTGCAGAACATCCATGTGCCCGAGGGCAAGGCGCTCGAGATCTGGACATTGTGGGACCGCGCGGTCGGCCCGCGCTCGGTCGGCGTCATCCAGAGCGCCCGCTCGACTCGGCTGAAGCTCGACCAGTTGCCATTGGGCAAGGACCAGCTCTTCGAGATCACGATCGAAAACGCGACAGGCTCGCCAACCGGCCGCCCGACCGGCCCGATCGTGGCCAAGGGAACCACGTCGCAGGCGCTGTGAGGACGGGCGCGGCAAGTGGCGGAATTGCCGCGCAGTCGCTTTCGACCCGTTGCGGACATCACAGATCACGGTCAAATAAGCTGATTATGAGCGATGAACCAACGAAGTCCTCCGACAACAGCCTTTCGCAGCATATGAGGCAGGTCCTGCGCCACATATGGAACCCAATCGGGTTCGACGCGGAATTGCCCGACGACGAATACGACAGCTATGTGCCCGACCTTCTCCCGCTCATCCGGAACTCTACGGTATTCGAGGCGGAGATTGCCGCCCATCTATCGCGGATTGAAACTGAGATGATGTGCCTGTCGCCTAAACCCACACGGGTGGTACGGGCCGCCCGTGCGTTGCTCGGGCTGCGAGAGGCGTTTATTCGAGATAACTCCGAGACACTCGTCAAACAAACCGTAAGCGCGGACGGTTTGCGTTTTTTCTGGCTGTTTCAGCGCTCGGATGGCCTCTACCGATACGAACACGCGGTGCTCCGGCACGAGAACGACGAGAACGGTTTGTACTCCTGGTGGACCGATGCGGGCGAAGGTAGGTCAGGGCTCTTTTCCTCAACAGAGGAGGCGGAGCGCGACACGCGCAGTTCAATTGACTAGATGCGGTGACGTCCGGCCGCGACCCATTGCGGACATCGTGTCGCTTTCCAACGAATGCAATAACTCGACATTCATTGCCGCCTGATAGCCCTACGGACGAGAATTAGCGATCGCACCGGTGGAGCCTGTATGCCTGGGGCAAGGCGGTTACGACATATGATCGTTTTCGGAACGCTTGTCGCGGCTCTGGCTGCGGCAGTCCTCGTCGTAAAGAGCGGATGCAATCCCTCAGATCCGTTCTTCGCGGGCGGGAACCCATGGGCCACCTATGGCGGCGCGATATTCTTCGTCTTTCTCGGCTGGGGCACTTTGGGTCTCGATGTCGTCGGGCTGGTCTTTGCGAAAGTGGGCTGGGAGCCGAATTTCCAACCAGTCAAGATGACCAGTGAAGTCGGCAATCAAGAATTTACACCCCGCGAGCGGAAATGGGTCGGCTACCCGATCATGTTCATCGTTGGATGCTTTGGCTTCTGGCTGTGGAGCGGCTTGAATGGATGCGAGGTCATCGTTGGCCCGCCCAGAGGTCCTTAAGCAGCCCACTGCCTGTCCGATTGCGACCCGTTGCGCTCACGCCTTGCAATGGCCGTCCGCATTTGCCGGTGTACTCGATCAAGCGGTCTTTGGAGGCGGAGTTGAGCGAGACTGACACCTGGACGACGCTGATAGCCGACGTACCCGGAGGCCCAGAATTGGTCCGCTATTGCGGAGAAGTCCCACTTTTTCATGATGGATACGTGCTCGGTCTCGATCTGAAACGCAAAGGCACAAGCACTCTGACTGTCCATTTTTGGCAAAAACTGATACGTGATTTGAAATTTAGCGAGAACGTATACGTAACGAGAGGCGACTTTGTCGCGCGGTTCAATATCAAGGACGTCGTTGATTGTGAATTGGTGGGGTTTAACGACGACAATATTATCTTGGCCCTTCGCATCGTCAGAGCTCCATTGCGTAGTGATCGACTGCCATGGGTCGGTCATCTTGCATCCGTCGATGATCTTGAACTCCAGATTGACACTAGCTACGGCGTTGCTGGATATATCAGGGCAAAGCACATCAGCGTCGATTTCGACATAGGGAAGCCCGCCAGCGAATGACCCTTTCCGACCCGTTGCCGTCACAGTGCACTCTTGGGATCGGCCAGCATCCCGATAGCCATGAAGAGCGCTACAAGGCTCGTTGGGTTCAAAATGAGTAGGGTGATCAGCACGACTACGACCGCGAATGCGATTATCCCGAGGACGTTGCGCCAATTCAAAAGTTAGCCCTCATGCGATGGTCGAGTATGAGGGCCACCAAACTAGAGCTGCTCGGTGAATGCAACGTTCGCTTCCGACCCGTAGCAGACCCGCCGAGACCAACCCGCCCCCTACATCACCACCGTGATCGTCTCGGCGGCCCGCGTCAGCCCCGTATAAAGCCACCTCGCCCGGTGCTCGCGAAAGGCGAAGGCCTCGTCGAACAGCACGATGTCGTTCCACTGCGAGCCTTGCGCCTTGTGGACGGTCAAGGCGTAGCCGAAAGTGAATTCGTCGGTATGGCGGCGCAGTTCCCAGGGCACCTCGTCCTCGGTCCCGTCGAAGAAGTTCGGCAGCACGGAAACCTTGACCGCCTTGGCCGTCGTGTCGTCCTCCGGCGTCACCCGCATGGTGACGAGGCCCTTCTTCGAGGTCTTGAGCTCCTGCACGATCCAGGAGCCGCCATTGAGCAGGCCCTTGCTCTTGTCGTTGCGCAGGCAGACCAGCTTCTCGCCGGCCACCGGCACCGTCGCGGTATGGCCCATCAATTGCCGGATGCGGGCATTGTAGTTGCGCCGCGTCTTGTTCATCCCGACCAGAACCTGGTCGCAGCCCATCACCAGTTCCGGATTGACCTCCGAGCGCCGGATCACCCGGCTCAGACCGTAATCGCCGACATCGAGCCTGCCGCCCTCGCGCACGATCATCGACATCCGCACGATCGGGTTGTCCGCGGCCTGCCGGTGCACCTCCGTCAGCATGATGTCGGGCTCGGCTTCGGTAAAGAAACCGCCGCCCTTGACCGGCGGCAGCTGCGCCGGATCGCCCAGCACCAGCACTGGCGTGCCGAAGGAGAGCAGATCCTTGCCAAGGTCCTCGTCGACCATCGAGCATTCGTCGATGATGATCAGCTTGGCCTTGGCGGCGAGGCTCTCGCGGTTGAGCACGAAGGTCGGGCTCTCCTCCTCGACGCCGCGCGAGCGGTAGATCAGCGAATGGATCGTCTGCGCCCCAGTGCAGCCCTTGTTGCGCAGCACCAAAGCCGCCTTGCCGGTGAAGGCGGCAAACACGACATCGCCGTCGACGGCCTCGGCGATATGGCGCGCCAGCGTGGTCTTGCCGGTGCCGGCATAGCCGAACAGCCGGAAGAGCTGCGGCTCGCCCGACTGAAGCCAGCGCGCAACCGCCGACAGGGCGGCGTCCTGCTGCGGCGACCAGTTCATCGGCGGGGGAGAAGCATGAACATCATGCCGCACCAAGCCGCGAGTCGCAGCTTCGAGGCAAGCGCCGCGTCACGCCATCAGGCTGTCGAGGCCCCGCCTGAGGCCGGTCTGGTCGGACACCCGCCGCGCCGCCAGCAAGGTGCCGCCGACATAAGGCGCAGCCGAGGTGCCGGCGTCATGGCGGATCACCAGCCGCTCGTCGGGCAGGCCGAACACCGCCTCGCAGGAGAGGACGAAGCCGGGCATCCGCACGGAATGTACCTGCACGGCATGCGGCGCGCCGATCGCCCCGCCACGCGTCTCCCTGACGCCACCGAGTTCGGAGACGGGCTTTGAGGTCGCGGCCATGCGCTCGGCCCCGAGCGTCTCGGCGAGTTCGCGCCCGGTGCCCGACGGCGTGTCGGGCTTGGAGGGCGAGGCGTAGTCGATGATCTCGACATCGGGGACGTATTTCACCGCCTCGCGGGCAAAGCGCCGCAGCAGCGTCGCGGTGATCGAGAAATTGCCGGCGGCCAGCACGCCCACGCCGGCAGCCTTCGCCGCCTCGTCGATCTCGGCATAGTCTTCGCCGGTCATGCCAGACGCGCCGACGACGACATGACGCCCGCCGGCGATCGCGGCCAGGACGTTGCCCTTCACGCTGTCGGGCTTGGTGTAGTCGATCACGACGTCGGACGGCACGAACAAGGCTTCGGCCATGGTCGCGAAGACTGGCAGGCCATTGGCCGGCTGTCCGGCCGCCTCGCCGAGATCGCGTCCGGCGGCATTGCGCGAGACGCCGGCGACGAGTTCGAGGTCGGGCGCGGCCGTGATCGCGGCGACGAGCGCCTTGCCGACCCAGCCGGTGCAGCCGGCAAGCGTGATGCGGATCATGATGGGCTTCCTCGACGATCTGGGGCCGCGAGGATTAGGCCACCGGCACGCTCTGGTCCATCCGCATCCATCGCAGGGCGGCAGCGCTCACAGCACGAGGCGCAGCAGCGGCCGGCCCGGCTTCTGCCGCGCCACCTCGATGAAGCCGGCCCGCAGGAACACCCGCTCGGGGCCGACATAGAGTCCTTCAGGACTGCGCTTGAATTCGTGGTCCATCGGGGCGGCCTCGATCAGCGCAGCGCGCCTGTCGCGGGCGAAACCGATCGCGCCGTCGAGGAGCGCCGCCGTCACGCCCTTGCCGCGAAAGCCCCTGCGCACGAAGAAGCAGGACGCCGCCCAGTTGCGCTCGTCGTCGGCCGGCGCATCGGGCAGCGGCGTCGAGGCCCGGCGCGGGTTGTTCCATTCGGGGATATCGGCGCGCGGGCCGACCTGAAGCCAGCCGACGGGCGTGTCGCCGTCATAGGCGAGCACGCCCGGCGGCGGGCCTTTCGCGACGCGCTCCTCAAACAGCCGTCGCGCGCCCTCCCCGAGCAGGGGCATGCGCTGCTTCTGCGGCATGCGGAAATGGTTGCACCAGCAGCCATAGCAGGGACCCTGTGGCCCGAAGAGATCCTCGATATCGGGCCAGCGCCCGGGCGTCAGCGGAGCGATGCGAAAAGCTTGCGCTGCCATGCCCGTCTCCTGCTCGCCTGATGGTTCCGGCACGCTAGGCCGGCGCCTGGACACGATATGGCAGCAGGCTGTGGTCACCACACGATCGTCTCGCCCTTCCAGTTCCGGAAGCTGTTGGTCTGCGCCATGCCGGACGAATCGATGGTGGCGATCAGGCCAGACGCGCTCTCGTTTGGCGCGATGTCGGCCGCGCCACCGCCCATGTCGGTCTGGACCCAGCCGGGATGGAACAGCAGCACGCTGACGTTGCGCTCGCGGACCGCGTTGCCGAACAGCACCATGGTCATGTTCACCGCCGTTTTCGACGAGCGATAGGCGATCGAGCCCGACGGATTCTGGCCGATCGAGCCCATCCGGCTGGTGATGGTCGCGATCTTGCGGCCGGGGCTTGCCTCGACATTCGGCAGGAAAGCCTGCGCCACCCGCAGCGGCGCGTAGACATTGACCTCGAAGACCTCGCGCCATGCGTCGAAATCCATGTCGAAGGCCGATTGCCGGTCGCGCGGACCGTAAAGGCCGGCATTGTTGAGCAGCACGTCGATAGGCTTTCCGGCAAGCGCGGCCTTGGCCGCCGCGACGCTCTCATCAGAGGTGACGTCGAGTTCCACCGGAACGAGCGCGGCTGGATGCTCGGCTGCGAGTTCCGCCAGCGCCCCGCCCCAGGGATTGCGCGCGGCGGCGACGACATGGTCACCCCGCCGCAGCAGTTCCATCGTGATGGCAAGGCCGATGCCGCGATTGGCGCCAGTGATCATCCAGGTCTGGGGCATGGCAAGTCTCCGTGTTGGAGACTGGAGCTAAGCCTTATCCCCTCGCCTTTCCATACCCGCCCGCCGTCGGCGTGATCACCGTCACCGCCTCGCCGGCCTGAAGCAGCGTCTGGTCCGACGGCTTCAGCTCCTCGACCGCGCCAGACAGCCGCCTCACCGTCGTCTTGCCGAGTTGCCCCGGCTCGCCGCCCTTCACGCCGAAGGGCCGAACCTTGCGATGCGAGGCGAGGATCGCGCAGTCCATCGTCTTCAGGAAGCGGATGGTGCGCGAGGTGCCGTCGCCGGCCGACCACTCGCCCCTGCCGCCCGAGCCCGGCCGGATGTGGAAATCCTCGAGCACCACGGGAAAACGCGTCTCCAGGATTTCCGGATCGGTCAGGCGCGAATTCGTCATGTGGACATGAACGCCCGACGTGCCGTTGAAGCCCGGCCCCGCCGGCGAACCCGAGCAGATCGTCTCGTAATACTGGTACTGGTCGTTGCCGAAGGTCAGGTTGTTCATCGTGCCCTGCGAGGCCGACATCGCCTCCAGCGCTCCAAACAGCGTGTTCGTGACGGCTTGGCTGACCTCGACATTGCCGGCGACGACGGCGGCGGGATAACGCGGACTGAGCATCGAGCCATCGGGGATGATGATCCTGATCGGCCGCAGGCACCCGGCGTTCATCGGGATCATGTCGTCGACCATGACGCGGAAGACGTAGAGCACGGCGGCCCGCGTCACCGGGGCGGGCGCGTTGAAATTGTCGGGCCGCTGCGGCGATGTGCCAGTGAAATCCACCGTCGCCTCGCGCCTCTCGCGGTCGATCGTGATCCTGACCTTGATCGCGCAGCCCTGGTCCATCGGATAGGTGAATTCGGCGTCGTGCAGCTTGGTCAAAAGCCGCGCGACGCTCTCGGCCGCATTGTCCTGGACATGGCCCATATAGGCCTGGACGACATCGAGCCCGAAGGAGCCGATCATCTTCCTGAGTTCGGCGACGCCCTTCTCGTTGGCGGCGATCTGCGCCTTGAGGTCGTTGACGTTCTGGACGACGTTGCGCACCGGATAGCGCGCTCCGGTCAGGATTTTGACGAGTTCCTCCTCGCGGAAGCGGCCCTGATCGACGATCTTGAAGTTGTCGATATAGACGCCCTCCTCCTCGATCACGGTGGCGAGCGGCGACATCGAGCCCGGCGCGGTGCCGCCGACATCGGCGTGGTGGCCGCGGCTCGCGACCCAGAACAGGATCTCCCTGTCTTCGCTGTCGAAGACCGGCGTGCAGACGGTGATGTCGGGCAGATGCGTGCCGCCATTATAGGGCGCGTTCAGGCAGTAGACGTCGCCCGGTTTGATTACCGGGTTGTTGGCGATCACGGTCTCGACGGATTTGTCCATCGAGCCGAGATGCACCGGCATATGCGGAGCATTCGCGACGAGCGAGGCCTTGGGATCGAACACCGCGCAGGAGAAATCCAGCCGCTCCTTGATATTCACCGAATAGGCCGTGTTCTGCAGCGTCACGCCCATCTGCTCGGCGATCGACATGAACAGGTTGTTGAAGATCTCGAGCATCACCGGATCGGCCTTCGTCCCGATCGCCGCGTTCTGGACCAGCGCCTTGACCCGCATCAGGACGAGATGGTCCTTGGGCGTAAGTTTCGCGCTCCAGCCCTCCTCGACCACGACGGTCTGGTTCGGCTCGATGATGATCGCCGGACCGGCGATCGACTGGCCGGGCCTGATGCCCGCGCGCCGCACCACCGCCGCATCATGCCACCCACCCTTGGCGAAGAAGCGCGTGCGCTCGGCGACCTCGGGCTCGCCGCCATGCTCGCCGGCGGAAGCCTCCTCGAACTTCGCCCCGCCGCCGACCGCCTCGACCTCGACAGCTTCGACGACCAGCGCCTTGGTTTCGTCCATGAAACCGAAGCGCGCCTTGTGCGCGGCCTGGAAGGCGGCCTGCATCTCGGCGCGCGAACCGGCAGCGACCGCAATCGCGGTGTCGGTGCCGGCATAGCGGACATGGGCGCGGACGAAGACCGCGATCTCGCTGTCCGGCACGCCCTGCCCGGTCAACTCCCTGCGCGTTTCGGCGGCGAGTCCTGCGGCGACGCCGTCGATGGCGGCCTTGGCCTGCGCATCGAGGGTTACGTCGAGCGCCGCCGTACGCGTCGAGCGGATTTCGGCGAGCCCCATGCCATAGGCCGAGAGCAGCCCCGAGAATGGATGCAGCAGCACGGTCTTGATGCCGAGCGCGTCGGCGACGAGGCAGGCATGCTGCCCGCCGGCGCCGCCGAAGGAGTTCAGCGCATAGCGGGTGATGTCGTAGCCGCGCTGGACCGAAATCTTCTTGATCGCCTCGGCCATGTTGGCGACAGCGATCTGGATGAAGCCGTCGGCGACCTCCTCGGCCGAGCGCCCGTCGCCGACCTCGGCCGCCAGCGTGGCGAATTTCGCGCGCACCGTCTCGACATCGAGCGGCTGGTCGCGGGTTTCGCCGAAGATCGGCGGGAAATAGGCCGGGATCAGCTTGCCGACCATGACGTTGGCGTCGGTCACGGCGAGCGGGCCGCCACGGCGATAAGCGGCCGGGCCGGGATTGGCGCCGGCAGAATCCGGGCCGACCCGGAAGCGCGCGCCGTCATAGTGCAGGATCGAGCCCCCCCCGGCCGCGACCGTATGGATCAGCATCATCGGCGCGCGCATCCTGACGCCCGCCACCTCGGTCTCGAAGGCGCGCTCGTATTCGCCGTCGAAATGCGCGACATCGGTCGAGGTGCCGCCCATGTCGAAGCCGATGACCTTGTCGAAGCCGGCCGAGCGCCCGGTCTCGGCCAGCCCGACGACTCCTCCGGCGGGGCCGGACAGGATCGCGTCCTTGCCCTGGAACAGCTCGGCGGCGGTGAGGCCCCCCGACGACATCATGAACATCAGCCGCGCACCGGTGCGGGCGATGTCGAGTTCTTCCGAGACCTGCGCGACATAGCGCCCGAGGATCGGCGAAAGGTAGGCGTCGACCACGGCGGTGTCGCCGCGCCCGACCAGCTTGATCAGCGGCGAAACCTCGTGGCTGACCGAGACCTGCGGAAAGCCGATCTCGCGGGCGATCCTGGCCGCGACCTGCTCATGGGCCGGATAGCGATAGGCATGCATGAACACGATCGCCACCGCGCGAAAACCGGCGTCGAACTGCGTCTGGAGATCGGCGCGGATCGTGGTCTCGTCGGGTGCGATCTCGACTTCGCCATCGGCCAGCACGCGCTCGGCGACCTCGACCACGGCGTCGTAGAGCTGCTCGGGCTTGATGATCTCCTTGGCGAAGATATCGGGCCGCGCCTGGTAGCCGATGCGCAGCGCGTCGCGGAAGCCTTTGGTGGTGACGAGCAGCGTGCGGTCGCCCTTGCGCTCCAGCAGCGCGTTGGTCGCGACCGTCGTGCCCATGCGGACCTCGCCGACGAGCCCGGCCGGGATCGGCTCGCCGATTTTGAGGCCGAGATGGTCGCGAATGCCCTGCACGGCCGCATCGCGATAGGCGCCCGGATTTTCCGAGAGAAGCTTTCTGGCGTGAAGCTTGCCTGTCGGTTCGCGGCCGATCACGTCGGTGAAGGTGCCGCCACGATCGATCCAGAAGTCCCAATGCGCAGCCATGATCGTCACGCCCCCTTGCCTTCGGACAGCGGGCCGATGCGGTCGCTGACGTTTCATCGATAAATTGTCGATGAAACGTTGACAAGCCGATTTCGGCGGTTAGTGTTGCGATTGTGACCGGAACATGGCTGAGGGGCCGGACGGTCCTGAAAGCGGAGGATGCGATGACGGGATCAGTCCTGGCAATCGGCGACGCGCGGCGCGCCCGGCCCACGGGGCGCGGCCGATGATCCGCCGCATGCTCGATCTGCTCTATCTCGCCGCCGCCTATGCGGCCGGGCTCTTCCTCGTCGCGATCTTCGTTTTGATGATGCTGCTCTCGGTCGGCCGCGAGATCAATTTCAACGTTCCATCGGGCGACGACTTCACCGCGTGGTCGCTGGTGGCGATGGCCTTTCTCGGGCTGGCTCATACCTTCAAGCGCGGTGAGATGATCCGCGTCGGCCTGCTGATCGAACGGCTTCACGGGGCCAGGAAGCGCGCGGCCGAACTATTCTCGCTCACGGTCGCCAGTGCCTTCGTCGCCTATTTCCTGTTCCAGTCGGGCAAGCTCGCCTTCGATTCCTGGCGTTTCTTCGACATGTCGACCGGCGTCGTCGCGGTTCCGCTCTGGATACCGCAGCTCGGCATGGTCATCGGCCTTGGCGTCCTGCTGATCGCCGTTCTCGACGAGTTCATCATCGTGCTGCGCCGTGGCCGGCCGACCTTTGAGCCGGTGCCGCCAAAAACCACCGAAGAGCTGATCGAGCGCATCGCGCAGGGCGGGGGCGTCTGACCATGGCTCTGCCCGAACTCTCCATCGTCCTGCTCGGCTTCCTCGTCCTGATCCTCGCCTCGGGCGTCTGGATCGCGGTCGGCCTGGGTCTCGTCGGCCTGCTCGCCATGACGCTCGTGACCAATGTCCCGATCGGCCAGGTGCTCGCCACCACGGTCTGGAGCGCCTCGGCCTCGTGGACGCTGGCGGCCCTGCCGCTGTTCATCTGGATGGGCGAGATCCTGTTCCGGACGCGTCTGTCCGAGCAGATGTTCAAGGGCCTCTCGCCCTGGCTGCAATGGCTGCCCGGCCGGCTGATCCACACCAACATCATCGGATGCGGCATCTTCGCGGCGGTCTCCGGCTCCTCGGCCGCGACTGTCGCGACGATCGGCAAGATCGCCCTGCCGGAGCTCAAGAAGCGCGGCTATGACGAGCGTCTCAGCCTCGGCACGCTGGCGGGCTCCGGCACGCTTGGCCTTCTGATCCCGCCGTCGATCCCGATGGTGGTCTATGCGGTCACCGCCAACGTCTCGGTGCTGCAGGTCTTCCTCGGCGGCTTCCTGCCCGGCGCGCTCGTGATGGCGCTTTATATGGGCTACGTCATCATCTGGTCCTGGCTGAACCCCGACAAGACGCCACCGCGCGACCCCTACATGCCGTTCATGGAAAAGGTCCGGCAGTCGGCCAAGCTGATGCCCTGCCTCGTCCTGATCGCGCTGGTCTTCTTCTCGCTCGTGCTCGGCTTCGCGACGGCAACCGAATGCGCAGCCTGGGGCGTCACCGGCGCGCTGCTGCTGGCGTGGTGGAGCGGCACGCTGAGCTGGACGACGCTCTTCGAAAGCATCATGAGCGCGACGCGGCTCACCTGCATGATCATGCTGATCCTGGCGGGCGCGGCCTTCTGCACGGCGGCGATGGCCTATACCGGCATCCCCGCCGCGCTGGCCGAATGGGTCAAGGGCAAGGAGCTCTCGCCGCACATGCTCGTGCTGGCGCTGACCTGCATGTACATCATCCTCGGCTGCCTGATCGACGGCATCTCGATGATCGTGCTGACGGCGGTGATCGTGCTGCCGATGGTCAAGGAAGCCGGCTTCGATCTGGTCTGGTTTGGCGTCTACCTCGTCATCCATGTCGAGATGGCGCAGATCACCCCGCCGGTCGGGTTCAACCTGTTCGTGCTGCAGAACATGAGCGGCAAGGATACGATGACGATTGCGAAAGCGGCGTTTCCGTTCTTCATTCTGCTGAACGTCGCCGTCATCATCATCACGACCTTCCCGCAGATCGTGCTCTATCTGCCGAAACTCGCCTTCCCGGACTGACCGCAAGACCAAGCAGACCAACAACACAGCAAGACAGACAACAGAGAGGGACAAGACATGATCAACCGCAGACATCTGACCACGGCCGCCTTCGCTTTCGGCATCAGCGCGCTGGCGCTGTCGGCCCCGGCCTCGGCGCAGACCAAGTGGAACCTGCCGGCGGCCTATCCCGCCGACAATCCCCACAGCGAGAACCTCGTCCTTTTCGCCAAGGACGTCGAAGCCGCGACATCAGGCAAGCTCCAGATCACGGTCCATGCCGGCGCGTCCCTGTTCAAGGCGCCCGAGATCAAGCGCGCCGTGCAGAGCGGCCAGGCCCAGATGGGCGAAGTGCTGATGTCGATCCACGAGAACGAGGACCCGGTCTTCGGCATCGACACCGTGCCCTTCCTCGCCGCGAGCTTCCCCGAGGCGCTGAAGCTCTACAAGGCCTCCAAGGCCGCGACCGAGAAGAAGCTCGACGCCCAGGGCATCAAGCTGCTGTTCATGGTGCCGTGGGCCCCGCAGGGCATCTACGCCAAGAAGGACATCGCCAAGATCGAGGACATGAAGGGCCTGAAATGGCGCGCCTACAACGTCGGCACGGCGCGGCTGGGCGAGTTGCTCGGCATGCAGTCGGTGACGATCCAGGCCGCCGAACTGCCGCAGGCGCTGGCGACCGGCGTGGTCAACTCCTTCATGTCGTCGGGCGGCACCGGCTATGACAGCAAGGTCTGGGAGTCGCTCGACCACTTCTACGACACCCAAGCCTGGATCCCCAAGGACGCCACCTTCGTCAACAAGGCCGCCTTCGAGGCGCTCGACAAGCCGACGCAGGAGGCGATCCTGAAGGCCGCCGCCACCGCCGAAACCCGCGGCTGGAAGATGTGGGAAGACAAGTCCGGCTGGTATCTCGACCAGCTCAAGGCCAAGGGCATGAAGGTGCTGCCGCCCAGCGCCGAACTCGCCGCCGGCTTCAAGAAGGTCGGCGACCAGCTCACCGCCGACTGGCTGAAGAAGGCCGGCGCCGACGGCCAGGCGATCGTCGACGCCTACAAGAAGATGTGAGCATTTCCGGCTGAAGGAAAAGCGCGAGGAACCCCTCTCCCGCAGGGAGAGGGGTTCCCTACGCCCATTCCGGCTTGCGACATGTCAAACTCTCCCCCTCTCGACGACCTCGGCCCGATCGTCTCCTCCGGCCATCTCGCCTCCGGCGCGATGCCGGCGCTGTCGGAGTTCGAGTTCGCGCTGACGATGACGGTGCACGCCTTTCATCGCTGGGCCGTGCGCTGCATGGCGGTCGCCGGCGTGCCCGACCTGTCGCCGCTCGACGTGCTGGTGCTGCACAACGTCAACCACCGCGCAAAGCCCAAGCGGCTGGCCGACATCTGCCTCGTCCTCAACATCGAGGACACGCATCTGGTGAACTATTCGCTGAAGAAGCTGGAGCGCCTGAAGCTGCTCAAGGGCGGCCGCAAGGGCAAGGAGAAGACGGTTCAGGTCACGCCTGCCGGCGAGGACGCCTGCAAGCGCTACGCCCAGGTCCGTGAGCAACTGCTGGTCAAGTCCGTGCTCGGCACCGGCATCGACCCCAGACGCCTCTCGGAGATCGCCGCCGCGATGCGCTCGCTCTCGGGCCAGTACGACCAGGCGGCAAGGGCGGCGGCGAGCCTTTGAGGCCCGACCTTCCTTCTCCCCCGGGGGGAGAAGGAAGCGCGCACCAAAAACCCCGCCGGCTCAGCGCCGCGAGGGTTTCGGGTCTTCCGGATGCGTATCCCGAGGGGATGCGCGGGACGTTCGGGGCGTCGCAGTCGACGGCTGCGAGCCGATGTCGAAGTCGAGTCGATGTCGAGCAGCGTCAAAGGCCGCCCCGACCGTCCCGCGCGCGGTTCTCTGGGGGTCCGTCGTCCGTCTTAGAGCCCGGCACAGGGCCCGCGCCTGCCTCTTCGGCGTGGCGGACGATCGGCACCTCCATGACGGCAAACCCGCGACGGCCCGCCACCATGAACACCGCAACCCCGCCCGGCCGCACGACGCCTCGCGACAGCCCCCTTGGTCGGGCGGAGCGGGGGGAGAATAGGCATGGGGCGGTGGGGCCGGGGATAAGGTGGGAGCGAGCAGTGGATATTGGGCCCTTGAGGCTCGAATTGGACGAGCTCCGAACATCAAGTTGACGGCCGCTTCTAACTTGTACAGCCGAAATCATGTGCCTGCTTGGGTCAACGGCATAATTCTAAGATGCAATTGGCTCCGAAAGAAGGTCGATTTCTTTGACTATTACTCGTCCTGCATAGCTCATCAACTTATTAAACTGTTCGATATCCTCACTCAGCAACCGCGCCTTTCCTCTATGGACAATTTCAGATCTGACAGAGTATATATTCTTAAAATCTTTAAGTATAATCTCCCTTTCTATTTCATTTCTTCCAATCATATATGCACACCGGTTGCTAAGTATGTCACCAATAGATAATTGATCGGCGTGCTTCTGATCTCCAAGAAGAATTTCTATACATATAGTTGCTTGAATAAATGACAATAAATCATTATCGCCGGTTAAGCTATCGAATAACCATCGAGATGCCAGAAGAATTTTCTCTGAAGTCTTAGAGCGCAAAGCATTTCGCATTCTGTTCATAGAAAGATTATATAATTTATCATTCCCAGAAACAGATATATTTACAAATAGATTGCCTATAGCTGAATAAACCGTGCCACCTATCAACGAAAAACCATCATAATTCAATGCAGACAGCTCATACTTATATCTAAATATGATACTTGAAGATTTTTTTTCATCGTATTTTGTATGCTTAACAATTTTATTGGCGAAACACAAACCAAGGAACGACCTCACAATGCCGCTCGCGTCATGAGCGCTATTAAGTTCATTATAAAAATCAAAATAACCGCTCATATCTACTTCCAGAACAACTCCCGCCTCGTTACGATCAACGGCTTTAATGTCAGGAAGAATAATTGTATTTTTTGTCAACTCTCCCTCGTGGCGGTAAACCTCGGAGTAGTTACCCGCTAATTTTGGCGACCATCTGGTAAGTCTTACGGAATCACCAAACTGAAACTCTTGAAGATCCTTCCTCAGTAAAGCATGAATTGCTTCTGGGAGGGGGTACAGCAATTTGTAAGAATGAGGAAGCGCAAGAAAGTCATTGACCATCTCTGTCGCGATTTGCTCAAATGTCGCTATATCAGACAGATCTTTTAGCGATACCAAGCCTACATCTTCATCATATTCTCGGTCCCAGAATTCTTTAACGATCCAAAATGAAAAGAATTTGCTAAGAGGCTTATCGCTAATCGTAGCTGTCAAAATCTTTCTTTGCGGCGAATCTATACTGATAACATCGTCGATACTTTCAAAATTCTTAAAAACATCGCGCAATATGAGGTAATTATTCTGTATTTTAATGTCGGGCAAAATCTGCCTAATCGTTCCCAACAGTTTTTTCTTTTGAGTCTCTGTTATGGTGATTGGCAATTTCCGCCCCCCGGCAAGCGAATCGAAGCTGCACTGTTATTAGATCACAGCGTGCCCTCGACCGAAATCGAAGTCGTTGATCGCAGTGCTTTAGTTAGCTGCCGGAGGCAACCTATCCGTTCAAATGCAATTCATCGACTTTGGACTGAATGCGGTCTTTAAAAAAAGCGACTGTCGAAAATGAGAAAAGCCCGGACTACGCCGGGCTCTCCAGTCGCAAAGCTGCGGCGACTTAAACCGCCGCCCCCTTCTGCATCTCCGCATATTCCGCCTGCAGCCGCTCATGCACCGACCAGAAGCCGCCGGGCTCGCGGCCCGTGAGCTGGTCGGCGAGCAGGTCGAGATGCAGGTGCCAGCCGCTGGAGACCATCGCCATGCGGTCCTTGGTGGCGAGCCTGCGATGGGTCAGCACGAGCTTCACCTTGTCGCCGGCCTGCGAGAGCAGGAATTCGACGTCGGAATCCGGGTCGCCCATGCCGACCCAGTTGAAGGCGAAGCGGTGCGGCGGCTCCCAGGCGGTGATGGTGCCACCCATCATCGCGCCCTCGTCGTTCATCTTGCGCGCGCCCTCGGGCGGCTGCTCCTTCGTGATCAGCGAATGCTTGAAGAACAGCGCGACATGGCCCCCATCGCGCGGCTCGGCGTCGCCGCCGCAAAACCAGGTCGCGCGCTTTTCGCCCTCGACCAGATAGGCCCAGACCCGCTCGATCGGCCCCGGCAGCAGCCGCTCGAAGCGCACCGCGCCGCTTTCCAGAACCGTGCCGTATTCATGCGTCGTCGTTTGCATCACGCTCTCCATCTTCCTGTTCGGCTTTCGCCAGTTCAGCTTCGAGATCGTCGAGTTTCGGCCCCCAGAAGCCGCGGACCTTGCGCACCCAGGCGTCGAACTCGTCGAAACCCGCGCGATCGAGCCGATAGATGCGGCGCTGGCCGCTGACCTCGACCGTGACCAGCCCGGCCTCCTTCAGCACCTTGAGATGCTGCGAGATCGCCGGAGCGCTCATGCTGAATCGCGCCGTGATCTCGCCGGCCGCCAAAGCGCCCTGCCCCAGCATCTCGACGATGCGGCGGCGGGTGGGCTCGGCGAGGGCGACGAAACGATCCATACAGTGATAATTCGTCATTCACTTAATTAAGTCAATACGAAAATATAGGTAACGCCAATTCTGATCGTTCCCTCCCCGTCGTCCCGGGCGTAGCGAAGCGAAGACCCGGGACCCATTCCGGACCATCTCCGGCAAAGGTTCCGGAATGGATCCCGGGTCTCCCTGCGGTCGCCCGGGATGACCTACGTTTTTCGGGATCTAAGAGCCTATCTGGACACTCCCGACAGCCCTCATCCTGCGGAAGCGCTCCTCAGGATGAGGGCTGAGCGGTTGAATTCGCGCGTACCCACGATGCTGCGCCGCAGGATTGCGCCCGGGCGGCGTCTGCGCCACAGAGGCCGCCCCGCACGAGAGCCCCAGCCGACCACGCCGATGACGCCCCGCAACGCCCAGCTCGCCGGCATCGGCATGATGCTGCTCGGCATCCTGATGTTTTCGCTCAACGACGTGATGGGGAAATGGCTGGTCGCGACCTATACGGTCGGCCAGCTGCTGCTGATCCGCAGCGCCGCGGCGCTGGTCGTGTTGTCGCCCTTCATCGTCGCGCAGGGGCTCCAGCGCACGCTGCGGCCGCAGCGCCCCGGCCTGCAATGGCTGCGCGTCGCCATGGGCGCGTGCGAATCGGCGCTGTTTTATCTCGCCGTGTCCTATCTGCCGCTCGCCGACACGATGACCCTGTGGATGGCGGCGCCGGTCTGGGTCGTGCTGCTGGCGGCGCTGCTGCTGGGCGAAAAGGTCTCAACCGGCCGCTGGCTCGCGGTGCTGGCGGGCTTCGCCGGGGTGGTGGTGACACTGTCGCCGAGCGGTGCGGCGCTCTCGATGCCGGCTCTGGCCGCCATCCTCGGCAGCATGCTGCTGGCGGCGCTGATGATCGCCGGGCGCTATCTGCGCGGAACGCCCGACGTCACCCTCGTCGGCCTGCAGACTTTCGGCACGCTTATCGTCGGGCTGGCGCTGCTGCCCTTCGGCTGGGTGACGCCCACGGTGCTCGATTTCGGCCTGCTGGCGCTGCTCGGCATCGTCGCCATGGCCGCGCATCTGTGCGTCACGCGCTCGCTCAAGCTGGCGGAGGCGTCGGTCGTGGTGCCCTACCAGTACACGCTGATCGTCTGGGCGCTGATCTTCGGCTGGCTCGTCTTCAACGACTGGCCGACGCCGGCGATGCTGCTGGGGTCCACGATGATCGTCGTGGCCGGACTGGCGCTGCTGGTGCTGGAGCGGCGCGCCGGCCGCATTGCCGCTGTGGCCTGACCCGCGAAAGGCACGACACTCAGTAAAGCCGCGTGCGATAACCCTCTTCCATGGTGGCCTCGGCTTCGGCGACGCCGATCGCCTTGGTCTGCTCGGCGACGATGCGGCCGAGCGTCGGGAAGACGCCGCGCTGGACCTGGGCGGCCGGATCCCACAGCTTCGAGCGGATCAGCGCCTTGCCGCAATGGAAGAAGGCCTCCTCGACCTCGACCAGAAGGCCGGTCGTCGGCGTCCGCTCCTGCACCGTCGAGGGTTCGAGCAGGCCGGAATCGCGCGTCAGCCGCGCCCGGCCGTTGACGCGCAGCGTCTCGGCGATGCCCGGCACCATGAAGATCAGCCCGACGCCGGCCGCCGAGAGGATGTTGCCGAAGCTGTCGACCCGGTTGTTGCCGCGCCGGTCGGGAATCAGCAGCGTCCTGTCGTCGAGCACGCGCACGAAGCCCGGCGCATCGCCGCGCGGGCTGGCGTCGGCGCGCCCCGAGCCGTCGGCGCTCGCCAGCACGAGGAAGGGCGAGAGCGCGATGAAATCGCGGCAGAACTGGTCGAGCCGGTCGATCACCTTGCGCTCGGCCAGCGGATTGACCGCGCCGAAATGGCCGCGCAAATCGGCGGCATCCGCGATTCGGGCGTTCGGATCGTCGAAATTCGCGGTCATCGCCGGTCTCCGGTCGTGCGCTCAACCTGCGGCCAGCTTGGCCTGTGTCTGCGGCAGAGCGCAATACTCGCTGGCAAGCGCATGGGTCAGCATTAGCAGGTAGCTCAACCGCGGCAGCCTCACCATGCCAGGCAGCATCATCAAGCCTTCGCAGAGTTCGGCCACATAGGAGCTCGTCTCCAGTTCGGACGGTCCCATCGTCGGCGGCTCCGGCGCTGTCTCGTTGCGCATGCCTTCCGCGCAACTTCTCAGCTGCTGCAACAGCAGATCGAGAGCATCGGCCGACGGCGGCATGACGCGGGCCTGGTCGGGCTTGTTCCCATTTGAAGTGCCGTGCATCGGTCCCTCCATGCTTCTGATGCCGGAACCATGGTGGGCAAAACATGCTAAACGGCTGTTAACCAATTTTTCCGGATCGTTAACGCTCGCGCCCAAATCTCGCGCAGCTTTTGCGCGGGTATGGTTTTGCTTCCCGCAACAGGTCGATTTTTGCTGCCTCACCAATGGGCAACTGCCGTCATTGACAGCAAAATATGAGGCGACACAGACGTCGAAATGTAGCGCCCGCCGGCGACGGGCGAATCAGGCCTCATCAGGCAGGGCGCACGCCAGGCTTTCCGGTGGGCGGAAAAATGAACTCGATCCCGGCTCGCTGTAGGCAGGTCTTGATCGGCTCCAGCAGGAGCACCTCGCCCTTCGTCACGCCGTCGAATTCCTCAAGGCGGCGAATCGACGATGACGGCACGCTGGCCTCGCTTCCCAAGCGATTGACTGACCAGTTCAGGATGCCGCGCGCACCGCGAATCTGTGAGCCTGTGACGCCCATAGCGTTGTCGGGATCCACGGCCCACTCCTTGCGGGCATGGATGTCGATGGCAGCGCCGATCCATTCGAGGATGAAGCCGTTGGCGCTTCGGACAGGCGAGGCGCGCGCCAGCACCCACAGATACCCTCCATCGCGCTTGAGAAGCCGCAATTCCTGTTCGTAGGGCTTACCGCTTTCCAAGGACGCCCTCCAGGACTGGACCACGCTTTCGCGATCATCGGGATGGATGCCCCCGGCCCAGTTCCAGCCCTCGGTGGATTGCTCCGGCAGGCCGGTGATCGCCGCCAAGCCGGGGTTGCGTTCGCTGTAGCCATCCGCTCCCGTGCTCCAAACGAATAACGTCGCAGCGTCCGCCAACACGTTGAAGCGTTGACGATGCGTCGCCACGGCCTGTCTCAGTTCCACCTCGTGCGTGATGTCGAACAGGATACCGATCATGCGAACCGGTACGCCTCGCGCGTTATTCACGAACTCGATATGTTTAGAGACCCAGCGTAGCCTGCCGCTATCCGTAATGACTCGCAGCTCTCGATCGACGATCGCGCCGCTCGACACGATCGTCTCGAGTTCGGACGGCGACAGCCGGTCATCGACATGGACGCGGGCGTTTACGGCACCGAGAACAGGAACGAACTTTGTCCTGTCGACATCGAGCAGATCGAACATTCCATCGGACCAAAAGGTCTCGCGGGATGGCAGGTCGCAAATCCAGAAGCCGCCCCTCAGCCGCTCCTCCACGATATGCACGAGACGAAGGACAAACTCGCCATCGCCAATGACCCCGCCAAGATCCATCCGCAACCGCCCCAAGTTGCCTGTTCCGCCGGACGATATCCAACGGCCTGAGACCATCGTCTGTCAGTTCGTGTCGATCATGCGCTCTCTCTGCTCTCTATGGTTGAACTTAATCGTTTCGCGTTCAATTGCATTGTCATGCCTTAGTAGAAAATTTGTCGGCCTCGGCTGCACTTCCACAGGACCGATCCGCCTTGACCCCGACTCCTCAGCCAGCCATCGTGCGACATCGGATCCTTTTACTTCACGAGGCTTTGCCCCAATGCGCCGCGCTTTGCTGCGAACCGCCCTTGTCTCCCTCGCCTGCCTGACGGCGGCTTTCTCCGCCGAGGCCTCGGGCCGCAGGGTCAACCCGGCCGACCGCGCCGAAAACCGCATCATCGCGATGTACGGCAACCTGCCGGCCTGCGAGGACGCCGCCGTGCTCGGCGAGATCACGAACTGGTTCAATTCGCGCGAGGCCAAGTTCTGGGGCCCGCTGCAGGCCGTCACCTATGACCGGGTCAGGCCGATCGGCTTTCGCCCGCTCGGCGACGATTTCATCCCGCGCCGCTTCTGCACCGCCCGCATGGCGCTGAACGACGGCAGCATCCACCGCGTCGATTATTCGGTGCGCGAGAATCTCGGCCTGTTCGGCTACACCTGGAACGTCAACTGGTGCGTCAGCGGGCTCGACCGCCACCGCTCCTACGCGCCCGACTGCAAGATGGCCCGGCCCTAACGCGGCCGGCGTCATGCCATCACTGAAGATCCTGGCCTCGCTGAAAGTCATGGTCCTGCTGAAGGTCATGTCCGTGCTGAAAGTCATGGCCCTGCTGAAAGTCGCTTTCGCGCTCTTCGCAGGCATCGTCCTGTCGCAGGCCGCGCTGGCGCAGGGCCGCTATGATCGCGGCGGCACGCCCGGTGAATTCGACTTCTACGTGCTCGCGTTGTCTTGGTCGCCGGGCTTCTGCGAACTCGACGGCGGCAATGGCCGCAACCGCGAGCAATGTGCGCAAGGAGCGGGCCTGCGCTTCGTCGTCCACGGCCTCTGGCCCCAAAACGAGCGCGGCTATCCCAGCGATTGCGGCCCGGCCGGGCGCACGCCCTCGCGCATCGCCCTGGAACAGACGCGCGGCGTTTTCCCGACCGAGGACCTCGCCCGCTACGAATGGCGCAAGCACGGCACCTGCTCTGGATCGAGCCCGACCGACTATTTCGCCGATGTCCGCCGCGCCCGCGACAAGGTCGCGATCCCGCCGCAACTGGCCAAGGCCGAGCGCGACCAGACATGGACCGCGATCGACCTCGAGCGCGCTTTCGTGTCGGCCAATCCCGGCCTGCGCACCGACATGATGTCGGTCGCCTGCAAGCGCGGCGTGCTGCAGGAGGTCCGCATCTGCCTCAGCAAGGGCCTGCGCAATTTCCAGACCTGCCAGGAGGTCGATCGCTCCGGCTGCCGCACGCGCGACATCACCGTGGTCGCGCCGCGTTAGCACCGTCATCCATGCCCCTCAGCCCTCATCCTGAGGAGGGCTCGGATGGGATGACTGACACCGCTCGAAAACCCGCGTAAGAGCGGACGATGAACTACCGCCACGGCTTCCACGCCGGAAACTTCGCCGACGTCCTGAAGCATGTGATTCTCACGCGCATCCTGACCCATCTCAACGCCAAGGACGCAGCCTATCGCGTCGTCGACACCCATGCCGGCGCCGGCCGCTACGATCTCGGCTCGGAGGAGGCGCTGCGGACGCATGAATGGAAGGATGGCGTCGCGCGCATCGACCGCTCGCCGCTGGCCCCGCCGGTCGAGGTTTTGCTGAAGCCCTGGCGCGATGCGCTCTCGGGCGCGCGCGCGCTTTTCGGCCCCGATGCCTATCCCGGCTCGCCCTGGCTCTGCCGGCAGGCGATGCGCGCCGAGGACCGGCTGATCGCCGCCGAACTCCATTCGCAGACCCACAAGAAGCTCGCCGCCGTGCTCGGCCGCGATTCGCGCTGCAAGGCGCTGGCGATCGACGGCTGGAACGCGCTACGCGGCAATGTCCCGCCCAAGGAGCGACGCGGCCTCGTGCTGATCGACCCGCCCTTCGAGGAGAAGGACGAGTTCGCCACGCTCGAGGCCGAGTTGATCGCCGCCCACCGCAAATGGCCCGGCGGCATCTATGCGCTGTGGTATCCGGTCAAGGACCGCCTCGCCGTCGCCAATCTCCTGAGCGCGATCATGGCGGCCGGCATCGGCAAGCTGCTGCGGCTCGAAATCGACGTCGACAGACCCGAAGCCGCCGGCGGCCTGAGCGCGACCGGCATGCTGATCGTCAACCCGCCCTGGACGCTCGCCGGCGAGGCCGCGATTCTGCTGCCCGCTTTGACCGAACGCCTCGCGCAGGGCCCGAAGCCACGCTACCTTTGCGAGCCGATCCGCCCGGACGGCTGAAGCTCTGCTTCTCTCAAAGATCCGTTCTCGACTCAGGATGTCCCGATGCTGACCTTGCGCTCCTCGCCCGCCTCCCCCTTCGGCCGCAAGGTCAAGATCGCCGCGCTCGAACTCGGCCTGATGGAGAGGATCGAGATCGTCGCAGCCGATACGAACGACCCCACCGAGCCGCTGCGCCAGCAGAACCCGCTCGGCAAGATCCCGACCCTGGTGCTGGAGGACGGCACGACGCTGTTCGATTCGCGCGTCATCGTCGAATATCTCGATCATCTCGCCGGCGGCGGACAGCTTTTTCCGGCCGGTGAGGGCCGCTTCGCGCAACTGCGCCTGCAGGCGCTGGCCGACGGCCTCGCCGATGCAGCGCTGCTGCAGGTCTACGAGGTCCGCATGCGGCCGGAAGAAAACCGCAACGCGAACTGGGTCGCCAATCAGGCGAGCAAGGTCGAACGCGCGCTGATCGCGCTTGAACTCGCGCCGCCAGCCTTCACCGGCAAACCCCGGATCGGCGAAATCGCGCTGGCCTGCGCGCTCGGCTATCTCGATCTGCGCTTCGAGGGCAAATGGCGCGCCGGCCATCCCAATCTCGTCGCCTGGCTCGACGCCTTCGCCGCGAAGGTGCCGGCCTTCGAAGCAACGCGCTTCAAGGGCTGAGGACGGGCCGCCGCGCTGCGCCGTCGTTCCGGACAAGCGGCGAAGCCGCGTCGATCCGGAATGACGGCGTCCTGAAAAACCTCGGAACAACAAAAAACCCGGTGGCCGAAGCCACCGGGTTCTTCAAATCCCCGCGAGGGGAAAGCGACTAGAACTTGTAGTTCAGGCCGGCGCGGACGACCGAGAACTTGGTCTCGACCTTCTGGTTGAAGGTGCCGCCGGGGACGTTGATCGATTCCTTGCTCAGATCGGTGTAGAGATACTCGACCTTCGCAGTCCAGTTGTTGGTGAAGGCGTATTCGAGACCGCCGCCGACCGTCCAGCCGTACTGGGTGTTGTCGTTGCTGAACGAGCCGACCGGCGTGCTGATCTTGTTCTTCACGTTGCCATAGGCGAAGCCGCCGGTGACATAGGGCAGGAACCGGTCCAACGCGTAGCCGACGCGGCCACGAACCGTGCCAAAATAGTTCAACTCGTTCGAGGCGCGGACGCCCGAAGCGATGAGAGCGCTCTGCGACTTCAGGTCGGCGCCCTGGAAATCGGTCTCGATGCCGAGGACGATCTGGCCGAGCTGGTAGTTGTAGCCGATCTGGCCACCGCCGATGATGCCGTCGGGATCATCGTACTTGCCGATGACGCCCAGATTCGTGGAATCGACCTGGCCGAAGCCGTAGCCGACATTGGCGCCGACGTAGAAGCCGGTCCAGGTGAAGATCGGCGCGTAGATCGGGGCGACGACGGGGCCCTTGCGGGACGGCAGGTCGGCGGCAGAGGCGGCGCCGGCAGCGACGAGGCCCAACGCCGCGACGCTCGAAAGCAGATACTTCTTCATAGTGGACTCCTGGTCGTCGCTGTTGCCGGGATTTGCCCCGACGGGTGAATTCGATGGCCAACATATAAGACCACGGCGAGCCTTTGTCTGTTGCGGCAGAAGCACATCTGCCGTGGAGACCACGGCGGAAATGCGGCACGAATCGGGATGACTAAGGCTAAAGCGTGAATCCATATTAATGATTGTTAAAGGACGCTGAATGGTAAATCGAATACTAATAAAACGTTGCCCGCCTTCTCCGTGCCAACCGACTAACGCGGCACCTGTCGTAAGGTTCCAGAGGTCTCAAATCCTTCCCGACGCCTGCCCGCTTGCGGGTCTTGGCGACGCGTGCTTAAGCCGGAAACGACCAGTCCAATGACGAGACGCCGCTTGTGCCGCCTCTATCGATTTTCATCATCACGCGCGACGAGGCCGACCGGATCGCGCGGACGATCGAGGCGGTCCGTTCCCTGAGCGACGACATCGTCGTCGTCGATTCCGGCTCGACCGACGGCACGCAGACAATCGCCGAGCGCCTCGGCGCGCGCGTTATCTTCAATCCATGGCCGGGCTACGGGCCGCAGAAGCGTTTCGCCGAGGAGCAATGCCGCCACGACTGGCTGCTCAACATCGATGCCGACGAGGTCGTGCCGGCGGGACTGTCAGCCGAGATCGCCGCACTCTTCGCCAACGGCGCGCCGGCGGCGGACGCCTACAAGCTGCGCATCGCCGAGATCTTTCCCGGCGAAGGCGCGCCCCACCGCTTCGCCTATGCGTTGGCTCCGGTCAGGCTCTACAGCCGATTGAAAGGGCGCTATTCGCCCTCGCCGGTGCATGACCGCGTCGATCTCGCGCCCGATGCCCGCATCGCGCGGCTGAAGGGCATCGTGCATCACTATTCCGTACGCTCGCTCGGCGAGCAGATGGACAAGCTCAACAGCTACAGCGACGCCCAGGCCGACGATCTCGACGGGCGCGGCGCAACGCTCTCTGCCTTCCGGCTGATGGCGGAGTTTCCCGCCAACTTCATCAAGGCCTATATCGGCCGCCGCCATGCGCTGCGCGGCATCTACGGCTTCATGACCGCAATGAACTTCGCCTTCTATCGCTATCTGCGCGTCGCCAAGCATTGGGAGCGCCGGCTGCAGCGACGCTCGACCGCCGCCGGATCGGATCGGCGCGATGGAGGATAGCGCCATGACCGAGGTCGCGCTCGTCACGGGCGGTGGCCGCCGGATCGGCCGTGCCATCGTCGAAAGACTCGGCCGTGCCGGCTATGCGATCGCGATCCATTGCGGGAGCGCCCGCGAGGAGGCAGACGAGCTTGCCGCCGACCTCGCAAGCCGTGGCGGGCGCGCCTGCGTCGTCGTCGCCGACCTTGCCGATCCCGCGGCGGTCGATCGCATCGTGCCCGAAGCGGAAGCCACGCTCGGCCCGGTGACGCTGCTCGTCAACAACGCCTCGACCTTCACGGTCGACGATATCCTCAATCTCGACGTCGCAGTCTGGAACCGCCAGTTTTCGGTCAACCTGCGCGCGCCCTCGGTGCTGGCTGGCGCGATGGCCAACCGCCTGCCGGCCGGTCGCGACGGGGCGATCGTCAACATCATCGACCAGCGCGTCTGGAAACTGACGCCGCAATATTATTCCTACACCCTGACCAAGGCCGCTCTGCTGACGGCGACCAAGACCATGGCGCAGGCCCTGGCGCCGCGCATCAGGGTCAATGCCGTCGGCCCCGGCCCGACCCTGCCCAACCCGCATGACGGCGCAGGCGCGATGGAGGCGGAAGCCGCGGCGACCCTGCTCGGTCATAAGGTCGACGTGGCCGAGATCGCCGAAGCCGTACTCTATCTGGCGCAGGCGCGCTCTGTGACCGGGCAGATGATAGCGGTCGACGCCGGCCAGCATCTCGGCTGGCGCACGCCCGACATCGTCGGCTGATCAGGCCTTGCAGCAAGGCATGATGTCGTCCGAAAACCGGACGCCGCTTTTCGGCATCATGCTTGCGCGTCGTTACGAAAGGCCGCCCGGCCGCTCGCCAGCGCATCCTCGAGCAGGTCAAGCCTGTCCTGGCCCCAGAACACCTCGCCATCCAGCACATAGCTGGGAGCGCCGAAGACACCGGCCTCGATCGCGGTGTTGATCGTCGCGGCATAGAGCTGGACCACCGCCTCGCTCCCGGCGCTCTCCAGCAGCGCCGCGCCGTTGAAGCCGGCTGCATCGGCAAGGTTCGAGATCAGATCGCGCTGCGACAGATCCTCGTCGCGCGCCCAGACGCCCGCCAGCACTTCGCCGACGAAGCCCGACGGATCGCCGCCGGCCTGCGCGATCGCGATCGCGACCCGGTCGGCGAGCGAGACGTCGAACGGGAAATGCCGGGGATAGATCACCAGCGGCAGGTCGCGCTTCTCGCGCCAGCGCTGCAGTTCGAGGATGCGGTAGCGCTGMCTGACGGGGTGTCGCTTGGGCAGGGGCAGCCCGCCGGTCTCGTCGAAGACCATGCGCAGCGGCGTCGGCTTGTAGGAGACCGTGCAGCCATGCCGTTGCGCCATCTCGATGAAGGTCGCGTGGCCGAGATAGGTCCAGGGCGAGAGCAGGGTGAAGTAGTAGTCGATCTGGCGGGGCATCTCGGGCACTCGATGAGGATTCTGACTGACTGGGATGCATCGGGACATGCCGATCCGTGCACGGCAAGCGCGACGTCCTGATGAGTGACATAACAGCAACGCGCCTGTACGATCTATGGGTACTCTGTGGAGGCTTGGATGGGCAAAAGTACCTCGATCGTTCTCAGCGATCATTTCATCCGCTTCATCGACAGGCAGCTCGCCAAGGGAACGTATGGATCGGCGAGCGAGGTCGTCCGCGCCGGCTTGCGACTTCTCGAAGAGCACGCCATCGAGGTCGAAGCCCTGCAGGCAGCGTTGACCGAAGGCGAGGAGAGCGATGATGTCGAGAATTTCGATATCGATACGCTGGTTGCCAAGGCGCGACGGGAGTACGAGCTGGAAACCAAAAGCCGCAATGCGGCGGAATGAGACGACTGGTCGTCCGGCGGCGCGCGAGCCGCGACCTTCACGACATCCTGCTTTACTCCGCACGCAAATGGGGGATCGATCAGGCGGAGCGCTATGTGCGTGACATTCACGCGGTTTTCGAACGGCTCCTGGCCGATCCAAATCTCGGCTCGACGATATCGCTGCCGCGCGGTGTCTACCGGCGTCTAAACGTCGGCTCGCACGCGGTCTTCTTTACGACGCCGGACGCAACCGTCACGATCGTCCGCGTTCTGCATCAGCGGCGAGACATCCCCCGACACCTCGTCTGAAAAGCCTCACTCCAGCACGATCGCCGAGATCAGCCGGCCGTAATCGGGCTCCGCCCGGTGCGTCGTGCGGCGATAGCTGAAAAAGCGCTGCTCGTCGCCATAGGTGCAAAGGCCGAGATCGACGAAGCGCCCGATCCCCGCCTCCTGCGCGCGCAGGCCGATGAAAGCCGGCAGGTCGAACATCGCATGCGCCGGCCGCTCGGACGCGGTGAAGAAGCGCGCATAGGTCGCGTTCTCCGCCTTGAAGCGCTCGACGAATTCCGGCCCGACCTCATAGGCTTTGGCGCTGATCGTCGGCCCGAGTACGGCGAGAATGCGCTCGCGCCGCGCGCCGAGCTTTTCCATCGCGGTGACGGTCGAGGCCACGACCCCGGTGAAGGCGCCCTTCCAGCCGGAATGGGCCGCGCCGATCACGCGCGCCTCGCTGTCGACGAACAGGATCGGCCCGCAATCGGCGGTGGAAATGCCCAGCGCCACGCCCGACGCCGCGCTGACCATCGCGTCGGCTTTGGGCTTGTCTCCAAGCCACGGGCCCGTCACCACCTCGGCATCGGGCGAATGAACCTGATGGATGCTGACCAGATGCGTCGGCTCGACCTTGAGATGACCGGCCATGCGCGCGCGGTTCTCCCTGATCGCCGCAGGATCGTCGGACGATCCGAGGCCACCGTTCAGCGCAGCGTATATGCCACGGGAGACGCCGCCCTCGCGCGTAAAGAAGGCGTGGCGGATGCCGGGTTCGG
Source organism: Allobosea sp. P2_A10 (assembly GCF_056405115.1). Classification (NCBI taxonomy): domain Bacteria; kingdom Pseudomonadati; phylum Pseudomonadota; class Alphaproteobacteria; order Hyphomicrobiales; family Alloboseaceae; genus Allobosea; species Allobosea sp. P2_A10. The sequence goes on from NZ_JBFUCS010000005.1 coordinate 101,416, forward strand.
CGGAAAGATCGGGAGCGGTGATGAACATGACAATCGTCCGGTCGGTGGTCTCAGCCCTGCTCTGGCAGCCGATGAAGGTCAAATCCGGGCAAGCCTGGCAAGCCCGGATGCGATAGCGCGACAACCTTGAACAATTCGCCCATCCCGGTCGCGGCCGGGTCGGTCAGCCGGTCGAAGGCGGATCGCAGGGTTTGCGCCTGGGTCGGCGTCGCCCGCGTGGCCAGCGCCTGCGCCCGCTCGGCCAGACCCAGCGCGAGCAGGAAGGCAGCTTGCGTTACGGGACCATGCGCGGCTGCACCGGCGTCGAGCCCCGCCTGCGCCATCCGGTGGAAATCGACATGGACGGTCAGGTCCGCCTCGCCGGGATCGGCCAGCGGATCGACGAAGGCGTGACGCTGCATCGCCTGCAACGTATCGCCGAAGCCTGATCGCGCCGAGCCGTAGTCGATCAGCAGCGCTGCCCCGCCTGACTGCGCGAGGTGGCGGGCAAGCGTCGAGACCAACTCGAGCGCAACCGTCGGCTGCTCGAAGACCGCGCCTTGCGGCGCATCGAACCGCAGAGCGGGATCGGCCGCTCCGGCAAGGCCGAAGGTCAATTCGCCATCGTCACCAAGCCCCACCAGCCGTTCGCGCCAACCCTCCGGCGTCATCACGAACTGATCGAGCGGCAGCGCGTCGAGAAACTCGTTGGCGAGGACGATGACCGGGCCGTCCAGCGCATCGCCAATCATCTCGTGCCAGACCGGCTCGGCAACGCCGGCAAGGATCTTCGCCTGCATCTCGCGCAATGTTGGGCTGGTCTCGACCAGATGCACGCTCACGGCCTCCCGAAACGCGGGCAAGACCTTCGCCGCTCGCAGCGCATCCGCCATCAGCGTGCCCCGCCCCGGCCCGAGTTCGACCAATCTGACGGAAGCCGGCGCGCCCATCGCCTGCCAGACGCTCGCCGCCCAGACCCCGATCAGTTCGCCGAACATCTGGCTGATCTCGGGCGCGGTGGTGAAATCGCCCTGCGCTCCGAACGGATCGCGGCTTATATAGTAGCCATGGCGGGGATGGCCGAGGCAGAGCGCCATGTAGCGCGAGATCGAGAGCGGCCCCTCGTCCCGGATCAACCCGGCGAGTTCCGCCTTCAGCGTGGTCACGCCGCGGCTCGCCTCGACCGCAGGAACAGGACGAGGCCGGCGGCAAACAGCGGCAGCGAGAGCAGCATGCCCATGGTGATGCCGCCCGAGAGCGCATCGACATTGCCACCGAACAGGAAGCCGAGCTGCGGATCGGGTTCGCGGAAGAACTCGCAGACGATACGCGCAACCGCATAGGCCATGCCGAACAGTCCGGCGACGAGACCCGGACGCCGCAAGCCGCCCGCCCGCACCACCAGCGCCAGCAGGACGAAGAGCACGAGCCCTTCGGCAAAGGCTTCGTAGAGCTGGCTCGGATGGCGCGGCAGCGGCCCGGCATTGGGGAACACCATCGCCCACGCCACGCCCGGCGCGGGCCGGCCCCAAAGCTCGGCATTGATGAAATTGGCGATGCGGCCGAGAAACAGCCCGATCGGCACCACGGCGGCGGCGAGATCGAACATGGCGAGCGCCGGATACCCCCGACGCCGCGCGAACAGCCACAGGCCCAGCGTCGCCCCGATCAGCCCGCCATGGAAGGACATGCCACCCTGCCAGATCGCGATGATGTCCTGCGGCCGGGCGAGATAGCGGGCAAGATCATAAAACAGCACGAAGCCGAGCCGCCCGCCGAGCACGACGCCAAGCGCCACGAACAGCAGCATGTCGTCGAGCTCTTCGGCCTTGGGCTTCGCCCGGCCCGCCCAGAGCCCATCGGCCGAGACAAGCTTTCGCGCATACCACCAGCCGCCGATCAATCCGACGACATAGGCAAGCCCATACCATTTGACCGAGAGCGGCCCGAGCGACAGCGCGACCGGATCGATCACCGGAAAGGGGAGGACGAAGACGGGCATGGGCGGATGCGTCCGATGTGCGGGTGCAGGGTGATGAACGCAGGATGCGAGAAGGGTCAAGGGGCGGCTCACATCTGCCGCCATTCAGATTGAAAGCAATGCTGTCATTATGATAGCATTGCTTTCAATGATGATGAGGAGCTCACGATGCCGTCAGTCACAGTCAGGCAGCTCTCCGACGAAACGCACCGGGCGCTCAAGGTCCAGGCGGCGCGTCATGGCCGCAGCACGGAAGCGGAAATCCGGCACATTCTCGATGCGGCCGTCAATCCGCCGGAGCGCGTCAAGCTCGGCTCGTTGCTCGCCCAGATCGGTCGGGAAACCGGGGGCTTCGAAACCGAAGGCCTGCGCGACAAGTCGATCTCCGAGCCGATGAGTTTCGAGTGATCCTGCTGGACACGAACGTCGTCTCGGAGGCGTCGAGACCGGGCGGAGATGGCAACGTCAAGGTTTGGCTCGATGCACAAGCCGCCGGCACCCTCTATCTTTCGACGATCACCGTTGCCGAACTGCTGTTGGGAATTGCGATCCTCCCGGATGGACGCCGCAAGAGCGCGCTCGAAGAAAACCTGCGGACTTTGATTTTGCCGTTCTTCGAGGGGCGTATTCTGCTTTTCGACACGCCGGCTGCGGAGGCCTACGCTCGACTGCGAGCGCACTGCCGTGCGATCGGGCAAGCCATCGCGACCGCCGACGGCTACATCGCGGCGATTGCCATGGCGCATGGCCTCACCGTGGCGACGCGGGACATTGCTCCATTCGTCGCGGCGGGCCGGCCCGTGATCGATCCCTGGTCGGCCTCAGCCTGAGACCTTCACCACCAGCTTGCCGAAGTTGCGCCCCTCCAGCAGGCCGATGAAAGCGTCGGGTGCGTTCTCCAGCCCCGCGACGATGTCCTCCTTGTATCTGACCGCGCCCTCAGTGATCCAGCCCGCCATGTCACTGTAGAAGCTCGGGCGCTGGGCCGTGAACTCGCTCTGGATGAAGCCGCGGATCAGCAGGCTCTTCGAGAGAACTTGCCGCATCACCACCGGGAACCTGTCTGGCCCTTCGAACTCGCCGGTGCTGTTGTATTGCGCGACGAGCCCGCAGACCGGGATGCGGGCAAAGCTGTTGAGCAGCGGAAAGACCGCGTCCCAGACCTTGCCGCCGACATTCTCGAAATAGACCCCGATGCCATCCGGGCAGGCCGCGGCAAGTTGCGCCGCGAGGTCGGGAACGTTGTGATCGATGACGGCGTCGAAGCCGAACTGGTCGCGCACGAAAGCGCATTTCTCCGGCCCGCCCGCGATGCCGACGGCCCGCGCGCCCTTGATCCGGGCGATCTGCCCGACGGCCGAACCCACCGGCCCGCTCGCCGCCGCCACGACCACGGTCTCGCCCGGCTTCGGCTGGCCGATCGTCAGGAGCCCGGCATAGGCGGTGAAGCCGGGCATGCCGAGCACGCCCAGCGCGGTGGTGACGGGGGCGGAGGCCGGATCGAGTTTGCGCAGCGTCTTGCCGTCCGCCACCGCATGAGTCTGCCAGCCGGAATGCGAGAGCACGACGTCGCCCGGCTTGAAATCGGGATGGCGGCTTTCCAGAACCTCGCCGACCGTGCCGCCCTCCATGACGGCGCCGATCTCGGTCGAGGCGGCATAGGACTTCGCCGCGCTCATCCGCCCGCGCATATAGGGGTCGAGCGAGAGATAGAGGATCTTCAGCAGCACCTGCCCGTCGGACGGCACAGGGATCGCGGCGTGCTCGACCCGGAAATCGCCCGGTGTCGGACGTCCCGTTGGGCGGGAGGCCAGAACGATGCGCACGCTGTCTGTCGCAGTCATGGATGCTGATCCTTGATCAAGGTGAACTTGCGATTCGCGCACTGAATATGGGACCGGGTGAGCCGGCGGTCAGCATGTCAGCTCTGCATTCCGGGCGACGCGAACGACGTTCCTGACATGACGAAACGCATGTCTCGTCCTACATGGAAGCGATGACTCGCGAACTGCCCACCGACGCCCCCACCCCCGACGAGATCGAGGACGAGGAGGACGCCCTCCCCGCTCCCGTGCTCGATCTCGGCGAGACCGCGCCCGGCGCCCTCAAGCATGGCATCGAGATCATCGCCGGTTTCGCCAAGCACCTGCCCGGCAAGCCCGGCGTCTACCGCATGTTCGATCGCGCCGGCGAGGTGCTCTATGTTGGCAAGGCGAAGAACCTGAAGAACCGGGTCACGGCCTATGCGCGCGGCATGGCCCACACCAACGCCGTCGCGCGGATGATCGCCGAGACGGCGAACATGGAGTTCGTCACCACCGGCACCGAGACCGAGGCGCTGCTGCTCGAATCCAACCTGATCAAGCAGCTGAGGCCGCGCTACAACGTGCTGCTGCGCGACGACAAGTCGTTCCCTTACATCCTGCTCAGCGGCGACCACGACGCGCCGCAGATCGCCAAGCATCGCGGCTCGCGCCAGCGCAAGGGCGACTATTACGGCCCTTTTGCCTCGGTCTGGGCGGTGACGCGCACCATCGACGCGCTGCAGAAGGCCTTCCTGCTGCGCTCCTGCACCGACTCGTTCTACGAGAACCGCACCCGGCCCTGCCTGCTCTTCCAGATCAAGCGCTGCGCCGGCCCCTGCACCGGCGAGATCAGTATTCCCGACTATCAGGCGCTCGCCGGCCAGGCGCGCGACTTCCTCGCCGGGCGCTCGTCGGGCGTGAAGAAATTGCTGTCGCAGCGCATGCAGGAGGCGGCCGAAGAGCTCGAATTCGAGAAGGCGGCGCGCTATCGCGACCGGCTCGCGGCGCTCTCGGCCGTCGCTGCGGGTCAGGATATCAACACGCAAGGCGTCGAGGAGGCGGATGTCTTCGCCATCGACGAGCAGGCCGGGCAGTTCTGCGTCGAGATCTTCTTTTTTCGCAATCACCAGAACTGGGGCAACCGGGCGCTGTTTCCCCGCGCCGACCGCTCTCTGACGCCCGCCGAAGTGCTCGCCTCGGTGGTGACGCAGTTCTACGACGACAAGCCGCCGCCGCGTCTCGTGCTGCTCTCCCATGACGTCGAGGAGATCGAGCTGATCGCGGCGGCGCTCTCGGCGCGGGCCGGTCGCAAGGTCGAGGTCGCCGCTCCCAAGCGCGGCGAGAAGACCGACCTCGTCGAGCATGCTCGGAAAAACGCCCGCGAGGCGCTGTCGCGAAAACTCGCCGACAATGCCGGCCAGCAATCGCTGCTGGCGGCGCTGGGCGCGGCCTTCGGACTGGCGAAGGCGCCAAGGCGCGTCGAGGTCTACGACAATTCGCACATCATGGGCACCAACGCCGTCGGCGGCATGGTCGTGGCCGGCAAGGACGGCTTCATGAAGAGCCACTACCGCACCTTCAACATCTCCACGGACACGATAGCCGGCGACGATTTCGGCATGATGCGCGAGGTCCTGCAGCGGCGATTCGCAAGGCTGGCGAAGGAGAGCGGTGGCGCCGACTTAAAGACCGATCCGACTCTCAGCCCTCATCCTGAGGAGGCCGCGTCAGCGGCCGTCTCGAAGGATGCTCCAGAGCGCGCTGGACCATCCTTCGAGACGAAGCCTGCGGCTTCTCCTCAGGATGAGGGCTCGGGTGGGACGAGCGCACGGCAGCAGGACGACGACTCAGCCTTTCCCTCCCGGCCCGACCTCGTCATCGTCGACGGCGGCAAGGGCCAGTTCGAGGCGGCGCGCAGGATCATGGCCGAATGCGGCGCGGGCGACGTGCCCCTCGTCGCCATCGCCAAGGGCGTCGACCGCAACGCCATGCGCGAGACCTTCCACATGGCGGGACACGAACCCTTCAAGCTGCAGCCGCGCGACCCGGCGCTGTATTTTGTCCAGCGCCTGCGCGACGAGGCCCACCGCTTCGCCATCGGCACGCACCGGGCAAGGCGCAAGAAGGACACGATGAAGAACCCGCTCGACGAGATTCCCGGCATCGGCCCGTCGCGGAAGCGGGCGCTGCTGCTGCATTTCGGCACGGTGAAGGCGATCCAGCGCGCCAAGCTCGACGATCTGATGGGGACGCCCGGCGTCAACGCCGCCACCGCCAAGGCGGTGCATGACTATTTTCACGACGCATGATCTTTCACGATGCATGATCTTTCACGACGCATGACCGCCGCGGACGCATGACTGCCGCAAATGCATGAGCGTATGGGCGGACTTCGCGGCTTTGCGTGTTGACGCTGTCGCAACCACGCTGTTCTGGTATCCGTCGTGACGATATTTCCAGATTCGATCCGTCGGCGCGGCCCTTGGTCCCTGCCGAACCTCCTGACCTACGGCCGGATCCTCGCGATTCCGGCCCTGGTCGGCCTGTTGTTCTGGCCGCGCGACGACTGGGTTCGCTGGATCGCGCTCGCGGTCTATGTCGTCGCCGCCGTCACCGACTATCTCGACGGCTGGATCGCCCGGGCCTGGAGCCAGCAATCGGCGATCGGCCGTATGCTCGATCCGATCGCCGACAAGCTGCTCGTCTGCGCCCTGCTGCTGATGCTGGTCCACACCGAGACCATCAAGGGCTGGGCGGTCTGGGCCGCGATCGTCATCCTGTGCCGCGAAATCCTGGTCTCGGGACTGCGCGAGTTCCTGGCCGAGCTGAAAGTCTCCGTGCCGGTCTCGAAGGTGGCGAAATGGAAGACGACGGCGCAATTGCTGGCGCTCGGCTTCCTTGTCGCGGGCCCGGCCGGCGACAAGGTGCTGCCCGGCAACACGCAGATCGGCATCGTCATGCTCTGGATCGCGGCCGGGCTGACGATCTACACGGGCTGGGACTATTTCAACGCCGGCATCCGCCACCTCGTCGAAGAGGACATGCGCGCGCCATGACGACCGCGACTGCGAGCGACGTCACGATCGAGACCCGCACGCTGAAGCTGGTCTATTTCGCCTGGGTCCGCGAGCGCGTCGGCCTTGCCGAGGAGAGCGTCACGCCACCGCCCGGCACCGCGACCATCGCCGATCTCGTGGCGTGGCTGAAGACCCGCGACGAGGGTTACGAGGCCGCGTTCCACAACGAAAAGATCGTCCGCGCCGCAATCGACCACATGCATGTCAAGCCGGACGCCAGCATCGCAGGCGCCCGCGAAATCGCCTTCTTCCCGCCGATGACTGGCGGCTGAGCACCTGATGACCCCCGTCATCCGCATCCAGCGCGACGATTTCGACCTCGCCGCAGAGGTCGCGGCGCTGACCTTGGGACGGCGCGACATCGGCGCGGTCGTGACCTTCGCAGGCTTGTGCCGCGACGAGGGCGGCACGCTCGCCGCGCTCGAGCTGGAGCATTATCCCGGCATGGCCGAGGTCGAGATCGGCCGCGTCGCTACCGAGGCCGCCGCGCGCTGGCCGCTGTCGGGGCTGGTTGCGATCCACCGCTATGGCAAGGTGAAGCCGGGCGAGCAGATCGTCCTCGTCATCGCGGCCTCCGCCCATCGCCGCGCCGCTTTTGAGGCGGCCGAATTCCTGATGGATTATCTCAAGGCGCGCGCACCGTTCTGGAAGCGCGAGCATCGGCTCGACGGCTCGACCGGCGGCTGGGTCGAGGCCAAGGCGAGCGACGACGCCGCGGCGCAACGCTGGGAGTAGCGCGGTGAGACGCTGGGCCGGCCTGCTTCCAGTATTGGCGCTGGTCTCCGGCTTGCCCGCTCACGCGGCCGAGTTGAGCAACAAGGTCTTTCGCGACTGGGTCGCCGGCTGCGACAATCTCAACCTGTGCGTGGCGATGTCGCTGCCGGGCGAGGCTGCGCCAACGCAGATGGCCTATCTCCGGCTCGAACGCAAAGCCGGCCCGAATGCAGCGCCCAAGCTCGTCATCAACCTGCGCGACGACGCCAAATTCGAGAGAAGATACGCAGCTGAACTGAGCCTGGACGGCACGCCCTTCCCGACAGCCGGACGCCGGTTCGACGGCACCTCCTGGGGCGACGAAACCGGCGAGATCGAGCTGTCGAGCGACGACATCGCGGCGCTGATCGCCTCCGCACGCAAGGCGGAAAAACTGGAGCTCCGCTTCGACGACAAGCGCTTCACCATCTCGCTCGCGGGCGCGGTCGCGGCGCTGCTCCTGATCGACGAGCGGCAGGGCCGGCTCGGCACCGTCGATGCCCTCATCCGCAAGGGCGGCGCACCCGCGACAAGCGTGCCGCCGGAGCCGAAAAAGCCGGTGATTGGCGTGCGGGCGACCGACACGCTGCCCAAGATCGACGCGAAGGCGGCCAGGGCGCTGACGACGGCGTTGCGCGCACGGGTCAAAGCAGAGCCTTGCGGCGATCTTGAGAGCGTCAACACCAACGAGGACAGGGTCTTTCCGCTCGACGCGACCCACAGGCTGATCGCCCTGCATTGCGGCCTCGGCGCCTATAATTCCGCGACGGGTTACTGGATCGCAGGCGGCAATTCCGGCGCGAACGCCAGGCCTGCCAGCTTTCCGGGCCGGAAGGACAACGTCCTGGTCAACACGGATTTCGACCCCCGCACGACGGAGATCAGCTATTACGGCAAGGATCGTGGCGTCGGCGATTGCGGCAGCGCGGGCGGCTATGCCTGGACCGGATCGGCCTTCGTGGTGACGAGGCTGAGCGCCATGGAGGTCTGCCGGGGCCTTCCGCCGGACGAGTGGACGACGCTGTTCCGCAGCGAGATCAGGGTCATGAAATAGCCCATGCGGAGGAGGAACGCGATGCGCGCACTGCAGGGTGTCCTGCTCGGCCCGGCGCTGGTGATGGCATTCGTCAGTGCGGCCAAAGCCGACAGCAAGGGTTTCCGCGACTGGCTTGCGGCTTGCGACAACGTGAAGAGCTGCACGGCGCTGTCGCTGCCAGCCGAGGGCGGCGACGATGTCGCTTACCTCAGGCTGACGCGCCCGGCCGGGCCGGCCGGCGCTCTCGCACTGGCGATCCGGATTCGCGCCGAGACCCTGAAGGCTCCGCTGGACATCGCGCTCGCGCTCGACGGAGCGGCGTTTCCCGCGGCCGGCAGGCGCTTTGCGGCGACCATCGCCGATGGGGCCGACGCGACGATCGCGCTGCCGCCCGCAGACGCTGAGGCCCTGATCGCCGCCGCCCGAAAGGCGACGAAACTGACGGTGGCGATCGCCGGCAAGAGCCTCGACATCTCGCTTGCCGGCTCGGTCGCCGCGATGCTCTGGATCGACGAGCAGCAGGGACGGCTCAACACGACATCGGCGCTGATCCGCAAGGGCCCGGGCACGGCCGTCCCCGCCGCGCTGCCGCTGCCGAGCGTGCCGGCGACCGTGACGAAAGCGCCCGCGATCGCCGCTGCCGCCGGTAAAGCGCTGACCACGGCGCTGCGCCGGCAGGTCAACCGCCGCAATCCCGATTCCTGCGAGGACGATCTCGCCGGGATGGATCAGGTCTGGCCGCTCGACGCCGGCCTGCGCCTTGTCGGTCTCGCCTGCTCGCGCGGTGCCTACAACCTCTCGACATACTTCTGGATCGTGCCCGGAAGCGGCATCGCCAAGGCCAGCAAGGCTGGCTTCGACGAGCTCGCCGACAACGTGCTGGTCAACGCCGACTACGATCCGGCAACCGGCCGGCTCGGTTATTTCGACAAGGCGCGCGGCATCGGGGATTGCGGCGTTCAGGGCGCCTATAGCTGGACCGGCTCGGGTTTTGCCATCCTTGAGCGTTCGGAAATGGGCGAATGCCGGCAGATTCCGCCCGATGACTGGCCGGTGACCTATCGCGGCACGCAGAAGACCGTGCCATGAGCCGACGATCCTCCGCGCAAGGTTCGGCCATCGCGCTTTGCCTCGCCGCTCTCGCCTGCACGCCCGCCCCGGCAGCCGAGCCGGCAAGCAAGCTCTTCCGCGAATGGATCGCGGGTTGCGACAACCTCGGAAGCTGCGTGGCCCAGTCCATGCCGGCCGAGGGCGCGAGCTTCGCCGGGATGCTGAGGCTGGAGCGCAAGGCGGGAGCGGCCGCCGAACCCAGCCTGAGCCTGATCCTGAGGGCCGACACGCTGAGGGAAGCTCCTCCCGTCGCCATCAGTATCGACAGCCAGCCCTTCCCGGCATCCGGCCAGACGCCGGCGGCCACGATCGTCGACCTCGAAACGGCCAGGGTCACTTTCTCCGCCGAGCAGACGCTGACGCTGATCGAGGCGGCGCGCAAGGCGACAGCCGTGCAGGCCACCATGGCCAAGATACGCTACGACGCCTCGCTCTCGGGGGCTGTCGCCGCCTTGCTCTGGATCGACGAACAGCAGGGCCGGCTGGGGACGGCCGACGCACTGATCCGCAAGGGCGCGAATCCCGCGACCCAAGCTCCGCAGGCGAAGCCGCTGCCGGTCGTGACGACGATGCCGACGGCCGGTCTGCCGGCCCTGACGCCGGCCCGCGTCAAGGCAATGACAACAGCCCTGCGCGCCCGCGTGGCGAAAACCGACCCGGACTGCGAGGACACCGAATCCTTGCGGGAGATGGACCGCGCCGTAGCGCTCAGCCGCAGCGAAAACCTCGTCATGCTGTCCTGCTTCGGCGGAGCCTACAACTACGCAACCGGCTTCTGGATCATGCCCGGCGCGGATGCCGGCAAGGCGCGCAAGCTCGCTTTCCAGAGACCCGGAAAGCCGACCGGAAACCGGCTGATCAACGCCGAATACAGCCCCGAGACGGGCAAGCTCGAATTCAATGAGAAAGGGCGCGGCCCCGGCGATTGCGGCAGCCTCGGCGTTTATGCCTGGACCGGCAAGGATTTTGTGCTGACGGGCTACGAGGACATGCCGACCTGCCGTGGCCTGCTGCCCGGCGACGACTGGCTGGTGCTCTGGCGCAGCGAGGTCAGGGTCGGGAAGTAGCGCTGGCCACATCCGTCATGGTCGGGCCTGCCCCCACCATCCACGTCTTCCGTGGTCGGGCGCTGTGACGAAGATGTCATGCTCGCCACAAGGGCGAGCATGACGATTGAGATCGAGGCTGGTGCTCAGGCCGCCTTCTTCCCCGGACGCACCGCGTCGGAGTAATCCTCCATGATCACCCGGCCCATATTGCCGGTGATGAAGGAATAGGGGCCGATTTCGGAGACAAGCGTCACCTCGGCGGCGGAGCCGGTGATGAAGCATTCGGCGAAGCCTTCGAGCTCCTCGGGCCTGATCCGGCGCTCGATCACCTCGAAGCCGCGCTTCCTGCACTGCTCGATCACCGACTGGCGGGTCAGGCCGTTGAGGAAGCGGTCGGCGAGCGGGGTGTGGATCACGCCGTCCTTGATGAAGAAGATGTTGGCGCCGGTGCACTCGGCGACGTTGCCTTCCCAATCGAGCATCATCGCGTCGGCATAGCCGGCCCGCTCCGCCTTGTGCTTGGAGAGCGAGCAGATCATGTAGAGACCCGCAGCCTTCGCATGGACCGGCGCGCAGGCCGGATCGGGCCTGCGATACTCGGCGACATCGAGGCGCACGCCCTTCAGCTTCTGCGCCATGTCGAACATCGACGGCCATTCCCAGACCGCGATCGCGGTGTGGATCGTGTTGTTGATGCCCGAGACCGCCATCATCTCCGAGCCGCGCCAGGCGACCGGGCGGATATAGGCGTCCTTCAGGCCGTTCTCCTTCAGGCACAGCGCCTTGGCGGCGTCGAGCTCCTCGACCGACCAGGGGATCGTGAAATCCATGATCTCCGCCGATTTGTGAAAGCGCTTCGAGTGCTCGGTGCCCTTGTAGATGACGCCGTCATAGGAGCGCTCGCCCTCGAACACGCAGGAGCCGTAGTGCAGGCCATGGGTGAGTACGTGCACCTTGGCGTCCTTCCACGGCACGAGCTTGCCGTCGAACCAGATGACGCCGTCGCGCTGGTCGAAAGGAATGACTGACATGGTGCTTCTCCTTGGACGTCTTTCCTTGGACGTCGTTCTAAGCCCTCAACACCGCCATAGCGGCGCTTGCGGCGCAAGCCTGGACCGAATAATGCGCAGCGACGGTCAATTGCGACATATTCCGTCGCCAAGCGCGCTTGACCGGTAATCTTGCGTCTGAGATATGTCAACATCACTGACGTATACGGAGATGAATTTCGTGGCGGACATGCACGCAGGGCAGATCGACACGACGCGGCTGGCCGCGGCGACGGACGCTGTGCCGCATGATCTGATCGAGCTTTTGTTCTTCGCCTATCGCGATTTCGTCGGCGATCCCGACCGCATCCTCGCCGATTACGGCTTCGGCCGGGCCCATCACCGCGTCCTGCATTTCGTCCAGCGCCGGCCGGGCCTGACCATCGCCGAACTGCTCGACATCCTGCAGATCACCAAGCAGAGCCTCAACCGCGTGCTGAAGGAACTGGTCGAGACCGGCTTCGTCGAGCAGCGCACCGGCGTGCAGGACAAGCGCCAGCGCCATCTCCACACCACCGCGGCCGGCCAGGAGCTGGCGTTGAGACTCGTGCAGCTGCAGGCAAAACGCATCAATGCGGCGCTCGGCGACGTCGGCGCCGAATCGGGCGAGACCATCGCGCGCTACCTCAAAGGGTTGATCGACGCCGCCGAACGCCACAAGGTGCAAGCCTTCCTCGCCACGCGCTGAGCCTTGATCGGGGCTGGCGGCGGGCGACACATCGCCGTCGCCATGCCGCGCCAGGGTCAATGCCTCGGCCATACAGGCGACGCTAGGGACAGGGATCGATCAGCCGATGGCCGCCGCTGCCTTGCGCAAGCCGCTTCCCGACGAAGCCCCACACATCCTCGTGGTCGATGACGACCGCCGCCTGCGCGACCTGCTGGCGCGCTTTCTTGGCGACAACGGCTACCGCGTCACCACCGCCGCCAACGCCGCCGAGGCTGATACGCGGCTGGGCCAGCTCGTCTTCGATGCGCTCGTGCTCGACATCATGATGCCCGGCGAGAACGGCTTTGATTTCGCCAGGCGCTTCCGTGTCGATTCAGCCCTGCCGATCCTGATGCTGACCGCGCGCGCCGACTCCAAGGACCGCATCAACGGCCTCGAAATCGGCGTCGACGACTATCTCGCAAAACCGTTCGAGCCGCGCGAATTGCTGCTAAGGCTCGGCAACATCCTGAAGCGCACCGTGCTGGTCGACGCCGCGCAATCGGGCACGCGGCCCGATTTCGTGCGCTTCGGCCCGTTCATCTACGGGCTGGCGCGCGGCGAACTGCGCAAGGGCGAGGAGGCGATCCGCCTCACCGAGCGCGAGCGCGAGATCCTGACCGCGCTGGCGACAAGCCCAAGCGAAGTCGTGCCGCGCGAGCAGCTTGCGGCGCAGGGCACCGCCGGCAACGACCGTACCGTCGACGTCCAGATGAACCGCCTGCGCCGCAAGATCGAGCGCGACCCGGCCGACCCGCTCTATCTCCAGACCGTGCGCGGCGTCGGCTACCGCCTCGTCACGGATCGCGCATGACGCCGCTCCAGCCCGTCGACCGGAAAGGCCGGCTCGGCCGGTTCGCCGGCGCGGGCCTGGGCCGGGCGGTCTCCGCCGCCGCGCAATGGCGCTCGCGCCTCAACCGCGCGCTCAGGCCCGTCCTGAAATTCGTCGGCCGGCCGCTGCAGGCGGTGGCGCGCTACATGCCCAAGGGGCTTTATCCCCGTGCGCTGGTCATCGTGATCGCGCCGGTGGTGCTGCTGCAATCGGTCATCGCCTATGTCTTCATGGAAAGGCACTGGCAGACGGTGACGCAGCGCCTGTCGTCCGCCGTCTCGGCCGACATCGCAGCCGTGATCGACGTTTATGAAAGCTATCCACAGGACGCCGACGCCAGCGTCCTCTCCCGGATCGCAGCCGAACGGCTCGGCATGGACGTCGATATCCTGCCTGATTCCGACCTGCCGGCGCCTGGACCCAAGCCGTTTTTCTCGATCCTCGACAACGCGCTCTCGACCGAGCTCAGCCAGCAGGTGGCGCGGCCGTTCTGGCTCGACACGGTCGGCCGCTCCAGCCTGATCGAGATCCGCATCAAGCTCGGTAAGGACGTGATGCGCGTGCTGACGCGGCGCAACCAGGCCTATGCCTCCAACAGCCACATCTTCCTGCTCTGGATGCTGGGCACATCCATGATCCTGCTGACGATCGCCGTGCTGTTCCTGCGCAACCAGATCCGCCCGATCCTCAAGCTCGCCGACGCGGCCGAGGCCTTCGGCAAAGGCCGCGACGCCGAGTTCCGGCCGCGCGGCGCGCGCGAGGTCCGGCGCGCCGGCAACGCCTTCATCGAGATGAAGCGCCGCGTCGAGCGCGCCATCGGCGAGCGCACGACGATGCTCAACGGCGTCAGCCACGATCTGCGCACGATCCTGACCCGCTTCAAGCTCTCGCTCGCCTTGCTGGAGCGCTCGTCCGAGATCGATGCGCTCGAGAAGGACGTCGACGAGATGAGCCGCATGCTGGAGGACTACCTCGCCTTCGCGCGCGGTGATGCCGGTGAAGCGGCGGTCGAGACCGACATCCGCGCTCTGCTGGAGGAGCTGAAGGCCGATGCCGAGCGGCAGGGCCACCAGACCGAACTGGAAGTCGTTGGCGACCCGCTCGTCGTGATCCGGCCCGATGCCTTCCGCCGCCTGCTGACCAACCTCGTCTCGAATGCCGCCCGCTATGGCGACCGCATCGCGATCCGCGCCACGCATGACGCGCGCTACCTCATCGTCATGGTCGATGATGACGGCCCGGGCATCGCGCCCGAACAGCGCGAGGAGGTGTTTCGCCCGTTCTTCCGGCTGGACGAGGCCCGCAACGTCGATTCAGGCGGCACGGGGCTGGGCCTCGCCATCGCCCGCGACATCGCCCGCGCCCATGGCGGAGACATCATCCTGGCGGATTCAGCCCTGGGGGGATTGCGGGCGACGGTGAGGTTGCCGGTTTAGGCCGTGGCGGGGCGTCAAGCACGGGACCGGCGCCGCTGCCTGATACCGGACATGGGTTGGTTGGCTACTGCGCGATAGGCTCCGCCGCCGCCGGAGCCTTATCCGCGGCCAAAAACGCCAGCGCAGGCCTGACCACCCCTTCGAGCAGGGCCCGGTCCGGCCGCACCCGCGCGAGGACGCGAACGCCCATCAGCACGCCGAGCAGGTGCCGCGCCAGATCATCGGCCGTCTGCGACAAGGTGATCGAGCCATCCGCCTGACCCTGCCTGACATGGCGCAGGAAGAAGGCCTCCATGCGCAAAAGGACGCCAGCCACGACGTCCCGGAACATCGGATCGTCAGGCGCGACGTCGAGCGCCGCATTCACCAGCATGCAACCCTTGTTTTCGGTGTCTTCAAGCGATCGTCTCACAATCTCGCCGAGGAATGCCTCGATCGCCGCGCGAGGCTCCATGCTCTCACAGCGCCCGATACGCTCGCCGATGCTGCGCTCGACGTAATGGTCGAGCGCACGCTGATAGAAGGCGCGCTTGTCGCCGAACGCATTGTAGAGGCTGGCTCCGGTCACGCCGGTGTTCGCTATCAGGTCGCGGATCGATGTCGCCTCGTAGCCGCGGCTCCAGAAGCACTGGACCGCCGCATCGAGCACGGCTCCCTCGTCGAATTCCCTTGGCCTGCCCATCCCGATCCCTGCCGAGAGCATCTTGCCTTTGAAGGCGCCTCATGTATTTTAGAACAATCGAACTAAAATACAAGTCGGCGTCCTCTTCGGGTGCTGCGGCGGCGGAAGGGACTTCGCTCATGAGCCTCGAACAGGAACTCGCGGCGTTCAAGGCCGAGTTCATGCGGATCGCGCCGGCAGGTCGTCCTGCCTTGTACGAGGCCAAAATCGAAGAGCTCCGTGCATCATTCGCCCGAGAAGAGGCAATCGGGCTGGGTGCGAACGCCCCGGGCTTCGACCTGCCCAACGCCAGCGGCGGCCGCGTCCTGCTCGGCGACCTGCTGCAATCGGGGCCGGTCGTGCTGACCTTCTACCGCGGCGGCTGGTGTCCCTATTGCAATATCCAGCTCCGCGCCTACCAGGCGATCCTGCCGGAGATTGCCGAGACAGGCGCGCGTCTGCTCGCTGTTTCACCCCAGAGTCCCGACGCTTCGCTCAGCACGGTGGAGAAGAACGCGCTGACGTTCGACGTGCTCAGCGACGTCGGCAACGCCGTCGCGCGTTCCTACGCGCTCGTCTACGCCTTGCCAGACGAACTGCGCGATGCGCTGCGCTCGAACGGCAAGGCGCTGCCGACGATCAATGGCGATGAGAGCTGGGAGCTTCCGGTTCCGGCAACCTATGTCATCGGCAAGGATGGGCGGGTCGCGCTCGCCTTTCTCGACGTCGATTATCGCAATCGCCTGGAGCCCGAGGCAATCCTGGCGGCACTTCGCACCGCAGGCCACTAGGCCATGGCCGATGCCGAGGCCTTCACCGCGGCCGCCATTTCGCCCGGAGCCCGCGGCCACGGCATGGCCGATCAAGCCCCGACACAAAGGAAATCGCGATGATCCGCTTCTATTTCCATCCGACGCCGAACCCGGCGAAGGTCGCATTGTTCCTGGAGGAAACCGGCCTGCCCTATGAGGCGATCGCCGTCGACACCAGCAAGGGCGAACAGCACGCAGCCTCGTTCCGGGCGGTCAATCCCAACGGCAAGGTGCCCGCGATCGTGGATACGGAAGGGCCAGGCGGCCGCGAGGCGCGGGTCTTCGATTCGACGGCCATCCTGATCTACCTCGCGGAGAAGACCGGGCGGTTTCTCGGTAAGGCCGACGACAGGCCGGAGTTGCTCTCATGGCTTTTGTTCATCGCGTCGGGCCTCGGTCCGTTCTCGGGACAGGCCGTGCATTTCCAGTTCGCCGCCCCCGAGGGTCTCGACTATGCGGTGAACCGCTACCGCCGCGAGGCCGAGCGCCACTATCAGGTCCTTGAAGACCACCTTGAGGGGCGGACCTATATTGTAGGCGAGACATACACGATCGCCGACATATCCGCCTGGGGCTGGCTCGACCGCGCCTCGCGCGTACTCAAGGGGGCCGAGGATCCGCTGGCGCCGTTCCCCAACCTCAAGCGCCTGTTCGACATGGTCGAGGCGCGACCGGCCGTGGCCCGTGCGCGCGAGGTCGGCAAGGACCATCCGTTCAAGCAGGTTCGCGACGAAGAGGCCAAACGCGCGCTCTTCCCGTCGAATTTCCCGCCCGCAGCCTAACCGTCCCTCCGGAGCACGATCATGACCGACAGCACTGAATACGTCCCGCCCAAAATCTGGACCTGGGACAAGGCCAGCGGCGGCAGATTCGCCAACATCAACCGGCCGATCGCCGGCGCGACCCAGGACAAGGAGCTGCCCATCGGCAAGCATCCGCTGCAGCTTTATTCGCTGGGCACGCCGAATGGCATCAAGGTCACGGTCATGCTGGAGGAGCTGCTGGCGCTTGGCCATAGCGGCGCCGAATACGACGCCTGGCTGATCAAGATCGGCGATGGCGATCAGTTCGGGTCCGGTTTTGTCGAGATCAATCCCAACTCCAAGATTCCGGCAATGATGGACCGCAGCGGGCCAAAACCCATCCGCATCTTCGAATCCGGCGCGATCCTGATGCATCTCGCCGAGAAGTTCGGCGCCTTCCTGCCGACGGAGCCGGCGGCGCGGGCCGAGACGCTGTCCTGGCTGTTCTGGCAGATGGGCTCGGCGCCCTTCCTCGGCGGCGGCTTCGGCCATTTCTACGCCTACGCACCGACCAAGCTCGAATACCCGATCAACCGCTACGCCATGGAGGTGAAGCGCCAGCTCGACGTGCTCGACCGGCGTCTTGCCGACAACGAATTCATCTCCGGCAAGGACTACACCATTGCCGATATGGCGATCTGGCCCTGGTATGGCGGGCTGGTGAAGGGTTGGCAGTACGGCGCGGCCGAGTTCCTCGCCGTGCAGGACTACAAGAACGTCGTCCGCTGGGCCGACCAGCTCTTCGCCCGGCCCGCAGTGGCCCGCGGCCGAATGGTCAACCGTACCTCAGGCGAGCCCTCGAGCCAGTTGCACGAGCGTCACGACGCCGGCGATTTCGACACGAGGACGCAGGACAAGCTTGTCGGGACGACAGCCTGACGCTGGCCGGCAAGCGCGTCCTGACCACGAAGGATCGAGCGGCATGGGCTACGCCCTCGCGAAACCGTCGTGGCAAGGGCCGGCAAGGAGCAGTCAACGGGCGGTGTTGGGCCCAAACAGGTTCAACCCGCCTTGACTGCCGCCTCGGTCTCTTCGAGCGCGCTCAGCAGCCGGTTCCTCGCGCGGAGCGCCCCGACCATCGCGAACCGGGACGCGTCTGAGCCCGGGGGTGCGGCCGCGAGCGCGCGGAAGCCGTCGAGCACGGGCCAGGCATTTTGCGGCAGCGCCGCATCATGGTCGAAGCGGTCGCCCCGCGTGTAGTCGACAGGGACCAGCGCCCGGCAGGCGCCTATCAGCGCAGTATTACGCTTGGCGCAGCCGACCTCGTCGGTCGGCCGGTTTTCGGCGAGGACATCGAACGCGGCGCGGGTCCTGGCGAGCGCGGTCTCCACCGGACCGAGAAAATCGGCGTCGAGCGGCCTGATCGCCGCGAGTTCCCGCGCCAGCGCGTCAAGCTCCTCCGCCGGATCGATCGGCAGGACCGGATCGGTCGCCAGCCGCCACATCGTATGCAGCACGATACGCGTGTCGCGAATGAGGAAATCCCGGTTGATCTTGTCGAGCAGGTCCTCCGGCGTATGCCACCACCAGCCGAGCGCGTGGCGCATTTTCTCCTGGCCCGCCGATTGGTGGCTGATCGTGCCGTAGATGGAGGGGATGCCGATGCCCCAGAAGGATTGGTCGCTGGAACGCGAGGGTCGCTTGCCGAGATGTTTCTGCCCGGCCTCGGCTTCCGTCGCATCGCGGGCGAGCCCGGCCAGCGCGGCGACCACGCCATTCTCGCCACAGACGGTGGCGCCGACGCCACCGGTCGAATCGACGTTCACATGGGCAGCGCAACGTCGGTCGAGGTCGCGCCAGTTGAGATCGGCGTACCAGGCCGAGCCGGAATAACGGCCATGCGAATGGCCCGACCAGAAGCAGATCCGGACATTGCGCCGCAGTTCCGATTTCCGCCCGACGAGAACGCGCGCAGTCTCCAGCATGGTGGCGTTGGCGCTGCCATTGTCCATCACGCCATAATACCAGGTGTCGTGATGGCCCGACATCAGCACGAAAGGTGCGTCCTCTCCTGCCGCTGCATCGATATCGGCAACGAGGAGCGGGATCTTGCGCCAGCGCGTATCGACGACGGCGTGAAGCGTCACCTCCAGCGCCGCTATCGCCAGCGCCTTGCGCAGGGCGGCGCCATCGGCCGCCGTGATGGTGCAGACCACCGCTGTGGGCATTGAGCCGATCGTCGCGCCGGACGGATTGCCCCAGACCGGCGAGATGCACATCTCATGGACATGCTCGTGATGGCTGACATGCAGCAGGCCGGCGGCTCCGGCAGCCTTGGCCCGTGCCGCCACCGCCGGGCTGGCGATGCCGTCCACCAGAGCGATCCTGCCCTTGCAGTCGTTGGCGGCGAATTCAGCTTCGCTGCCGCCGCCGAGATCGACGAGCGACGCGGTGAGTCCGCCGGGCGGCGAATTCAACGAGAATGAGTGCGTGATGCAGGTGAGGTCGCGCCCGAGCGCTTCGACGTGAGCGGCGCCCGGCAGGCTGATATAGCCATCGTGCGACAGCAGTTCCGTCCGGCAGCCATAGGAATCGAGGCAGCGCCGCAGGTAGTGGACGCTCTCCAGTTCCTCCGGCGTTCCCGACAGCTTCACCCGTCTGGCGAACTCGACGCAATGCGCCATCAGGAGATCGCCATCGACGCCGCCCGCGACCTGCGAGGCGGTGGCGGTCATGCCATCGCTCCCTCGACGACGCGGCGGGCCGCGGTCATGGCGGCGACATAGCGGTTCTGGCCGCGCATCAGTTCGACGGCGGCGTAGCGCTGCATGTCGGCCGGCATCGACGCGATTTCGGCCGCGACGGCAAGTGTCGGCAGCGGCGGAACCGTATAGGCCGGGTCGTGGCGGAAGCGCGGCTCGCGCGTGTAGTTGATCGGCACCAGCGTGCGCGACAGGTCGCGCAACGCCTCGTTCTTCTTCGCAGCGGGGGCGGGCGAACTGGCCAGCTTTGCGAGCGCGGATTTCAGGGCCTGCGTGACCTCGCGGGCCGGTGCAAGATCGGCCATGCCCTTGGCGGCCGCCTCGTAACGGTCGATCGTGCCGAGGAACTCGTCGCAGGTGGCGTCCCAGGCGAAGGGCAGTTCGCGGGCATTGGCGATGCGCAGCGCCGCCAGCATGTAGATCTTCATGTCGGTGAGGAGGTTGTCGCGATCGGCGATCTCGATCGTATCGTTCTCGGTGTGCCAGGCGATGTTCGCCCCGCAGCCGGAGACGTCGTAGTAGTTCTTCTCGTGCCTTAGCGCCTCCGGCATGGTCGAGGACAGCATGAACAGGCTCGGCAGACCGATATTGTTGAAGGAGTAGTCGCCGGCCTGCGGCGGACGCATGATCTTGATGTCCGCCTCGGGAACGATGTCGCGGATCACCCCGGTGGCGAGTTCAGCGCTTTCCGAAAACGCCCTCGTCTCGTGGTAGCTCGTCGCCCAGCGGCAGCCGGGGCTGTCGCAGTTGATCTGGGCGAGGCAATGGGCGTCGAGTTCGAGCGCGTAATGGTCGGTGAACCAGGTCGAGCCGGCATAGCGGCCGGTGGAATGGCCGGGCCACCAGGCGAGCCAGACCGAGCGGTCGAGCTCGGCCCGGTTCTGCCAGAACACGCGCGCGAGTTCGAGCAGCGTCGCATCGCCTGTCGCATTGTCGCCGACGCCGACGTCCCAGCTGTCGTAATGGCCGTGGACGAGCACAAAATCCTTCGACGCGCCCGCGCCGGGAATCTTGGCGACCGGGACCTTCTGCTTGAACCAGCCCTCCTGCATCTCGGTGAAGATCGTCACCTCGCTGCCGGCATCGGCCAGCGCCATCAACTCGCGCCCGTCGAGATTGTTGACCGCAACGACCGGAATCTTCGGCTTGCGCGGCAGGTCGGAGAGATCGGGCGAACCCCAGATCGTGGTGCAGGTGCCCCAGTGGATGTCGATGCCCGGGTTGACCGCGATCAGACCGACGCCGCCCCACTCCTCGATCAACGAGGTCAATGCCGGATTGCCGAAGCCCGACATCACGACGATCTTGCCGCCGACCCTGGCCTTGACCTCTTCGACCGACTTGATCGAGCCGCCGAAGAGCGTGGCGATGTCGCGGTTGTAGCTGCGCAGCGCCTTGGGGTTCGCTTCAAGCCTGACCAGCGGTGCGGTGAGCCCGCCCGGCACCGACAGCGTCGAGGATGGCGGCTTGGCGCGGAAGCTCTTGCCCCCCGAGTTCTTGCCGCCCGCCTTCACCGAGGCCGAAAGCGGGATCGACAGATAGATTTCCGGCTCATGCACCTCGACTGGAACGCCCAGCGCCTTCAGCCGGTCGACGAAGACGTCGGCGCTGGCATTGACATCCTCGGGCAGCCAGCGCGGCATGGTGGAGAAGGTCTCGACCAGCTTCCATGGCTCGTCGATCGTGATCTTGTCGAGGAACCGACGTTCGGCACTGCTCACGGCCATGAGGCTTCTCCGCTGCGACGCCATGAAGGATGGCGTCCGTCACAACAATGAACCGGCGTTTCAGGAGCGTCAACGCGGTTCCCGAGGCGATTGTTTGAGCATAAATCGGCTGCTTCAGCCGTAAATCGCGGCATTATGCGTAAATTTTGGAACCATCCCCGAATTCGCAGGAAATTGACGGCCTGCCTCCTTGTCAGTTTTTGAAACATCGGTTTAGCTGACCGATGCGATGTTCCAGCGCCTCGATTTTCGAGGCTGGGCGATCAATTCAGGAGGTCGGCCGTGCAGTCAGCCAGGATCACCCGTCGTTCGCTTCTTGCTTCGGTCGCCGCCATCTCGATGACGCGCCCGGGTTTCGCCGCCGACCCCGGCGACCCCATCCGCAAGCTCGTTATCGTCTCGGCGGCGCAGGCGAGCGACCCGCAGGAATTCCAGGCGGCGCAGCTTCTCGCGCAATCCTGGCGTCAGCTGGGGCTCGACATCGAGGTGCGCGGCCTGCCGCGCCCGCAGCTTTCGGCGCTGGTCTGGAACACGCGCGAGAAGTGGGACATGACGATGTGGCGCATGGTCGGCCGGCCCGAGCGCAGCGACCCCGACGAGCTGACCTACAACCTCTTCAACCCGTCGACGGCGGCTACCGGCTACAACTTCGTCAACTACATCAACAAGGACTACATGGCGGAAGCCGAGGCGCAGCGGGCCGAGCTCGACAAGACAAAGCGTCAGCAGATCGTGTTCAAGACCCAGGAGCTGATCGCCAAGGATCAGCCCTACATCTTCCTCGTCCACCCCAAGAACGTCTTCGCCTTCGACAAGACGGTCTGGGACGAGACGACCTTCATCGACCAGCCCGGCATCGGCGTGCGCTCGTTCTGGACCTTCCTGCGCGTCAAGCCGATGAGCGCGCAGAAGGACATGATCTCGAACGCCTCCGAGGCGATGGTCGCGATCAACCCGCTCTACATCAGCGGCGCGATCGACAGCTGGGTCACCGAGTTGATCTGGGACCGGCTGATGCGGATCGACGCCAACGGCCTGCCCGCGCCCTGGGCGGCTGAGAAGATCACCTATGTCGACCCCGTCACCATCGACGCCACCATCCGCGCCGGCCAGAAATGGCATGACGGCAAGCCGCTGACGGTGGACGACGTCGTCTTTTCGTTCGAGGCGCCGAATTTCGGCAACAAGTCGCCGATGTACAAGCCGTTCGTCGCCAGCATCAAGACGGTGAAGGCGATCGACGATAAGACGGTGCGCTTCACCCTGACCGCGCCGAGCGCCGCCTTCGAGGCCTCGACGCTGGCCAAGATCAACCTGATCCCGAAGCATGTCTGGGAGCCGATCCTCAAGAATCTGGAGAGCAAGCCGGAAAACGCCGAAACCGTGCAGGAGCCGCTGCCGATCGGATCTGGCCCCTTCAAGGTCGCGCGCTTCAAGCTGCAGGAAGAGATCGTGCTGGAGGCCAATCCCGATTATTGGGAGAAGCCCAAGATCGATCGCTGGATCCTGCGCGTCGTCACCAATACCGGCGCGACGCTCGGCATGCTCGGCCGCGGCGAGATCAATTTCCTCTCCGACTATCGCGGCGACCCGGCGATCCTTGCCGATTTCGCCAAGCAGAACGCCAAGATCAACGTCGTCTCGACGACGGATATGGGCTTCCGCTTCCTCGCGCCGAACCAGCGCAGACCGCCCTTCGACGATGCGGCGTTCCGGCGCGCACTGTCGATGGCGACGAACCGCCAGCTCATGGCCCAGGCCGCCTGGAACGGCTATGCCGAGCCGGCGAACTCGATCATCTCGCCAGCCCTGAAATTCTGGGCCAAGCCCGGCATCAGCGACATGAAGCCTGACCTCAACGGCGCGAAGAAGGCGCTGGAGGATGCCGGCTATGTCCTGGTCGGCAGGAAGCTTCACTACCCCAAGGGCGTGAAGGAAACGACGCAGGGCGAATAGCGGCCGACCGCGCGAGGCAGCTGCCATGGCCTATTTTATGCGCCGCATCGTCCACATGCTCGTCGTGCTGTGGGCGATCGCGTCGATCCTCTTCTTCCTGTTCCGGCTGATGCCCGGCGATCCGACGATCGCCCAGCTCGACCCGACCTTCACCGAGGACCAGCGCCTGCAGGTCATGGCGCAGTTTGGCCTCGATAAGCCGCTGTCGGAACAGTACCTGATCTATATGCGCAACCTGGCGCAGGGCGAGTTCGGGCTGTCGTTTCGCCAGCGCCAGCCGGTCGCCGGTCTGGTGCTTGCCGTGCTGCCGAATACGATATTTCTGACGCTGGGCGCGCTCATCGTCGCCTATGCCTTCGGCGCGATCTTCGGCGCCTTCCTGGCCTGGCATCGGGGCTCCTGGTTCGAGCGGATTTCCGTCCCGATCGTGCTGATGACGCGCGCCGCGCCGGAGTTCTGGCTTGGCATGCTGGTGCTGTCGGTCTTCGCCTTCGGTCTGAACTGGTTTCCGTCCGGCGGCGCGAATATCGCCGGCGCCCGCTACACCTCGGAATGGGACCGGATCTTCTCGCTCGACTATCTGCGCCATCTGGCGCTGCCGGTGCTGACGCTGGCGATCTATCTGCAGGGCCTGCCGGTCCTGCTGATGCGCTCGAACATGCTGGAGGTCATGCGCGAGGAATTCGTCACCATGGCGCGGATGAAGGGCCTGCCGGAGCGCACCATCATCCTGCGGCATGCGGCCCGCAACGCCCTGCTGCCGCTGGTGACGGCGTTCGCGCTGGGCTTCGGCCAGTCGGTCGGCGGCAATGTCGTGATCGAGAGCGTGTTCAGCTGGCCGGGACTCGGCCGGATGCTGGTCGATGCCGTCGCCAGCAGCGACTATCCGCTGGCCCAGGGGGCCTTCCTCGCCATCGCCACCGTGCTCGTTGTGATGAACTTCATCGCCGACCTGCTCTACAGCTGGCTCGATCCGCGGGTGGGCGATGGCGGTCATTGAAGCAGGCGCCAATGTCGCCGTCGCGAAGCCCAGACCCAAGGCGCCGGGGCTGATCGCGCGCACGCTGCAGCACATGCTGCGACACCCGTCAGCCCTGATCGGGGTGTCTATCTATCTGATCTTCCTGATCATAGCGATCTGCGCCGACATGATCGCTCCCTATGATCCGACGGAGATCCTGTTCCGGGACGATGGCCGCCTCGCCGCCTCGCTGCCTCCGGGCGCAGGCCATTGGCTCGGCACCACCAATCTCGGGCGCGACGTCTTCTCGCAGCTGGTCATGGGGGTCAGGCCCTCCTTTTTCGTCGGCATCACCGCCGCGGTCGCGGTCGCGACGATCGGCAGCATCGTCGGCCTGCTAGCGGGCTATCTCGGCGGCTGGGTCGACCGCAGCCTGATGCGGTTTGCCGATCTCGTGCTCGGGCTGCCCTTCCTGCCCTTCGTCATCGTGCTGGTGGCGTTGATCGGGCCGAGCCAGCGCAATGTCGTCCTGGCGGTCGCGATCCTGCTCTGGCCCAACGCCGCGCGCGTGATCCGCGCCCAGGTGCTGACGCTGGCGCAGAGGCAGTTCATCGAGGCCGCGCGCGTCACAGGCGCCAGCGAGTGGCGCATCATGCTGGTGCATATCGCGCCCAATATCGTGCCGCTGTCCTTCCTCTACGGCTCGATCGCGGTCGGTTGGGCGATCCTGACCCAGGCGAGCCTGAGCTTTCTTGGTTTTGGCGAGGCCGACATCATCTCCTGGGGCACGATGCTGCAGGATGCCTACGCCTCGCAGGCGCTCGACCGGCAGCAGTTCTTCTGGTTCATCCCGCCGGGTATCTGTCTCGTTCTGGTCGTGCTCGCAGGCTTCCTGATCAGCCGCGGCTATGAGGAACTGCTGTTCCCCAAGCTTGGAGAGGGCTGAATGGGCGCGCTGCTCCAGATCGAGAACCTCTCGGTGTCCTATCGTCGCGGCGGCACGACGATCCAGGCTGTCGACTCCGTCGATCTGGAGGTGCCGGCTGCGACCATGCTCGGCCTCGTCGGCGAATCCGGCTGCGGCAAATCCACGCTCGCCCGCGCCATCATGGGCGTGCTGCCGGGCAACGCACGGATTGCGGGCGGGCGCGTGGAACTTGCCGGCGAGGAGCTCATACCCTCGACGGAGGCGCGGCGGCGCGAGCGGCTCTGGCGCGAGATCTCCTTCGTGCCGCAGACGGCGATGAATGCGCTCGATCCGGTCTATCGGCTGCGCGACCAGATGCGCGAGGTGCTGTGCTCGCGCGGCGGGTTCTCGAAGGCTGCCTCCGATGAGCGGGCGGCGGAACTCTTCCGCGCCGTCGGGCTCGATCCGCGCCGGCTGATGGATTTCCCGCACCAGTTCTCCGGCGGCATGCGCCAGCGCGCGGCGATCGCGCTGGCGCTGGCGCTCAACCCCAAGCTGATCATCGCCGACGAGCCGGTGACGGCGCTCGACGTCATCGTGCAGCGGCAGGTGCTGGACACGATCCGCATGCTCGGGCGCGATCTCGGCCTCTCGGCAATCGTGGTGACGCACGACATCAGCGTCGTCGCCTATCTCTGCACGCTGACGGCGGTGATGTATGGCGGCCGGATCGTCGAATTCGGCACGACGGCGGAGCTCGTCGGCGCGCCGTCTCACCCCTATACGATGGGGCTGATGAACGCCTCGCCCGACCTGAAGGCGCGCATCGACATGCTCGTGCCGATCGAGGGTGCGCCGCCCGATCTTTCCGACCCTCCTCCCGGCTGCCGCTTCGCCGCGCGCTGCCCCTTCGCCTTGCCGCTATGCCGCGAGGTCTCGCCCGACATCATCGAGATCACGACCGGGCACAAGGTCGCGTGCCACCGCGCAGGCGAGGCGCCGGTGCTGCGCGAGCGCGCCAGGGAGGCGCAGACATGGAGCGCCTGATCGAGGCCCACGGCCTGTCGAAGCATTTTCCGGTGAACCGTTCGCTGACGCAGATGCTGCGCGGCCAGCGGCCGCTGGTGCGCGCCGTGGACGGGATCGACCTCGCCATCGACCAGGGCGAGAGCGTCGGTCTCGTCGGCGAATCCGGCTCCGGCAAGACCACGGTAGGCCGGCTGCTGCTGCGTCTGACCAAGGCCACCGGCGGGCAGTTGAGCTATCGCGGCGAGCACCTCGACGCGATGAAGACCCCACGGCTGAAGACGTTCCGGCGGCAGGCGCAGCTCGTCTTCCAGAACCCGTTCGACGCGCTCAACCCGCGCTTCCCGATCCGGCGCATCGTCGCCGAGCCGCTGGTCAATATGGGCGTTCCGAAGGACGAGCATGCCGACCGCGTCGCGGAAAGTCTCAGACTGGTCGGCCTCGCCGAGCCGCAGCGCTATCTCGACAGCCTGCCGCACCAGCTCTCGGGCGGGCAGTTGCAGCGCATCGTGATGGCGCGCGCGCTCGTCATCGGGCCTGAATTCCTCGTCGCCGACGAACCGGTCTCGATGCTGGACGTCAGCGTGCGCGCCGGCATCCTCAACCTGCTGCGGGACCTGAAGGCGCGGCTTTCGCTGACCTCCTTCACGATTTCGCACGACCTGACGCTGGTCCGCTACATCTGCTCGCGCACGATCGTGATGTATCTCGGCCGCATCGTCGAGCAGGGCCCGACCGAGGAGATCATCCAGCGACCGGCGCACCCCTACACCAGGGCGCTGATCGCCGCCGTGCCGACGCCCGATGTCGACCAGTCCCGTGACGCCCTGCCGATCTCGGGCTCGATCGGCAATGCCTTGCATCCGCCGCCCGGTTGCCGGCTTTGCGACCGCTGCCCCCATGTCTTCGACCGCTGCAGGGCGGAAGAGCCCCGCCTTGTCGAGGTGACACCGGGCAGATACTCCGCCTGCCATCTCCACGCCGCATGAGCCGGAATGCGATCACCTTATGACCTACATCATTTCAGCCGTTGACCGCGCCCTGCAGGTCCTCGAGATCGTCGCCGAGAACCAGAATATCGGCCTGTCCGAGCTGGCGCGCCTCAGCGGCACGACCAAGACCCTCGCCTTCCGGATGGCCACCACGCTTGAGGCGCGCGGCTTCCTGATGAAGGACCCGGGCGAGAAGACCTATTCGCTCGGCTACAAGCCGCTCTATCTCTCCGAGCAGGTGCAGTACCAGTCGCCGCTGGTGAAGGCGGCCAACCCGGTGCTCGACGATCTGGCGGCGCGCACCCGCGAGAATGTCAGCCTGCATGTCCGCGAGGGCTTGGGAACGGTCTGCCTCGCCATCCGCCAGTCGCCGCAGCCGATCCGGCTTTATGCCGAACTTGGCCGGCCCGGCCCGCTGCATGTCGGCGGCAGCCCCAAGCTGCTGCTCGCCTTCGCGCCGAAGGAGGTGCGGGAGGCCGTGCTGGCAAGCGAGCTGGAGGCCTTCACCGCATCGACCGTGGTCGATCCCAGGCGCCTTGGCGCCATTCTCGATCGCATCCGCGCCGATGGCTATAATATCAGCCATGGCGACCTCGATTTCGGCGCCTTCTCGGTGGCCGCGCCGATCCACGACTATGCCGGCCGCGTCATCGCCTCGGTCTCCGTCGCCGGGCCGCAATCGCGGCTGACCGAAGACCTCGAAAGCTTCTACGTCCGCCTCCTTCTGGAAGCGGCGGCCGAGATTTCGACAAAGCTCGGCTGGCTTCCGCAAGCCGCAGCCGAATAGCAGGCGAGAGAAGACCGCCCGGCCATGACAACCGCCGATCAATCGGCTTCCGGCAGCGAAAGGGACAGGCATGCTTCGAACTGACGAAATGCGCCCCGGTTCGACCCCGACTGCGCCGGGTCCGCTCTGCGACCCGGTGACGCTCGAAATCGTCCGCGGCGCCATCCGCGCCGTGCAGGCCGAGATGGAAGCGCTGATCGAGCGGACGGCGATCTCCGCCTTCATCCGCGAGAAGAAGGACTTCTATACCGGCCTTTTCGATGCCGATGGCGTCATGGCCGTTGGCTCGAACGTGCCGGTCTTCGGCGACATGACCGGGCCGGTGATCCGCGACTTTCCGCTGGAGACGATGCGGGAGGGCGATCTCTACTGGTACAATGACTGTTATGGCAGCCGTGGCGCCGTCTCCCATTCCAACGATCAGGTGCTGATCGCGCCGGTCTTCCACAAAGGACGCCGCTGCGCCTTCGTGATGTGCTGGGCGCATTTCGCCGATATCGGCGGCATTCGCGCCGGCTCGATCAGCCCGGACGCCACCGACATCTTCCAGGAAGGCATCATCGTCCCGCCGACGAAACTGAGCGATGCTGGCGTGATCAACGAGGCTACTCTGACGATCTTCCACCGCAATTCCCGCTTTCCCGAGCAGAGCCTCGGCGACATGCGCGCGCTGATGGCGGCCAACGCGCTCGGCGTGAAGCGCTTCAGCGAACTCGTGGCGCGCTTCGGCCCGGATGTCGTCGCCGACGCGCTGCGCCAGCTGCTCGACCGGACACGGGCGCTGGTGCGCCAGAAGCTGGCCGAGACCTTCGACTACGGCACTCACTCCTTTACCGATGCGATCGATTCCGACGGGCATGGCCATGGCCCGTTCAAGATCCGCTTCGCGCTCACCCGCGAAAAGACCGCGTCGGGCGACCGCTTCATCTTCGACGCCACCGGCACCGACGACCAGGCGCCGGGGCCGGTGAATTTCCTGATGAATCCGGGCGTGCCGGGCATGGCGCTGGGGCTTTATTATCTCGGCGGCGACCCCGGCCAGGTCTGCAATGCCGGCGGGCCACAGGCACTCGACGAGGTACGCCTGCGTGAGGGCTCGCTGCTCTGGCCGACATTCCCCGCCCCGCTCGGCATGCGCGGCCTGACGATGATGCGCGTGCTCGCCGGCATCAACGGGCTGATCAACACAGCCGGCGGCGGCGCGCCGGCCTCGCATTCGGCCTATGTCATCACCTTCATACGCGGCCGTTTCCGCACCGAAGCCGGAGAACTGCAGGGCTTCCTGATGTCGGACGGGCTCGGCGTCGGTTACGGCGCGCGCCCCTTTGCCGATGGCATCGACGCGGTTTATTTCGTCGCACAGGAGAACTATCCGGTCGAATTCCTCGAGGCCGGCTATCCGGTCGTTCTGCGCCAATATGGCGTGGTGCAGGATTCCGGCGGAGCCGGCCGCTATCGCGGCGGCTGCGGCATCGTGCGCGAATACGAGATCCTTGCCGAGGAGGCGAATTTCGCGGTCCGCATCGACGGCATCAAGAATCCGCCATGGGGCATTGCCGGTGGCCGCAGCGGTGGCGTCGGCGGCGTCACCCTCAACCCCGGCACGGCAAACGAGAGGACGATCCCGCCACTGTCGGACGGTACAAAACTGAAGCGCGGCGACATCCTGCGAATCGAAACCGGCGGCGGCGGCGGCCGTGGCCATCCCTTCGACAGGCCGCCGGAAGCGGTGCTGGAGGATGTGATGGGCGGCTTCGTCGGCATCGAGGCGGCAGCCGGGCTCTATGGCGTCGCCATAGCCGGCCGGCGCGTCGACGAGGCAGCGACCTCCATACTGCGCACGAACCGCCCCGAGACCCGCGCTTTTCATCGCAACGAGTATGTCGATGTCCTCTCCTGAGCCCGGCCTTTCGGTCGCCGTCGATATCGGCGGCACCTTCACCGACGTCGCGCTGCATGATGCCGTGAGCGGCAAGGTGTGGCGCGCCAAGACGCCGAGCGTGCCGAGCGACCCCTCGCTCGCCTTCATCGCCGGCGTCAGGCTCGCGCTCGAAGACGCAGGCCGCGAGGCGGTAGAGCTCGACCGCGTACTGCACGGCACCACCGTCGCAACCAACATGATCCTGGAGGGCAAGGGCGCCCGCGCCGCGCTGGTGACGACCTCCGGCTTCCGCCATGTGCTTTCGATCGGCCGGCAGGATATTCCGCGCAAGGCCAACCTCTACGCCTGGATCAAGCCGGAGCGCCCGGTGCCGCCCTCGCGCACCTTCGAAATCGTCGAGCGCATCGGCCCCGGTGGATTGGTCCTGACGCCGCTCGACGAGGACAGCGTACGCGCCGCCGCGCAGACCTGCCGCGAACTCGCGGTCGAGGCGGTGGCGATCTGCCTGCTGCATTCCTTCGCCAATCCGGCCCATGAGTTGCGCGTGGCCGAGATCTTCCGCGAGATGCTGCCCGGCGTCGCC
This sequence comes from Allobosea sp. P2_A10, assembly GCF_056405115.1. Lineage (NCBI taxonomy): Bacteria > Pseudomonadati > Pseudomonadota > Alphaproteobacteria > Hyphomicrobiales > Alloboseaceae > Allobosea > Allobosea sp. P2_A10. The sequence continues at coordinate 132,031 of NZ_JBFUCS010000005.1, forward strand.
GTCACGGCCTCGGTCGATGTGCTGCCGGTGGTGCGCGAATATGAGCGCACGCTTGCCACCGTGCTGAACGCGGTGGTGATGCCGGGCGTCTCCACCTATGTCGCACGGCTGGAGCAGCGGCTAAAGGACGAGGCGGTTGCGGCGCCGATCCTGCTGATGCAGTCCAATGGCGGCGTGGCGGGCGCGTCGGTGATCCGCCGCGCGCCGGCACTGACTGCGCTGTCTGGACCCGCTGCAGGCGTCGTCGGCGCGCGCGACGTCGCGGCCGCCTGCGGCATCCACGACATCCTGACCGTCGATATCGGCGGCACCAGCGCCGATATCTGCCTGATCAAGGACGGCAAGATCAACCTGACGCAGCAGGGCCAGATCGGCGACTGGCCGCTGCCGCTGCCGATGGTCGACATGGTCACGATCGGCGCGGGCGGCGGCTCGATCGCGCGGATCGAGAACGGCGCGCTGCAGGTCGGCCCGCAAAGCGCCGGGGCAGAACCCGGCCCGGCCGCGTATGGGCGCGGCGGCACGCTGGCCACCGTGACGGACGCCCATGTCGTGCTCGGCCATTTGCCGGCGCGCCTGCTCGGCGGACGCATGGCGCTCGATGTCGCCGCCTCGCGCCGCGTCGTCGAGAACGAGGTCGCCAGGCCGCTGGGCTTGTCGGTCGAAGCGGCGGCGCGCGGTATTTTGCAGATCATCGACAGCCATATGGTCGGCGCGCTGCGCATCGTCTCGGTGGAGCGCGGGCATGATCCGCGCGACTTTACGCTGGTGCCTTTCGGCGGCGCCGGTCCGTTGCATGGCTGCGCGCTCGCCGATCTGCTCGGCATCGAGCGCGTCATGATCCCGCCCGCACCCGGCGTGCTCTGCGCCGACGGGCTGCTCGTCGCGAGCCTCAAGGCCGAGTTCAGCCGCACCCTGCCGAAGGCGGGCGCAATCGATGCGGGCGTCGCGAACGCGATCTTCGCCGAACTCGAAACGCAAGCCGCCGCATGGCTGGAATCGGAAGGCGTCGCGCCGGAGCGGCAATTGCGCCAGTCCGTGGCGCTGATCCGCTATCACGGCCAGGGCGGCGAGATCGCGGTTGCATGGCAGGGCACGGCGGAGGCCGCCGAACGCGCCTTCGAGGACGCGCATCGCGGCCTCTACGGCTTTGCGCTGACCGCCCCGGTCGAACTGGTGACGCTGCGCATCGAGGCCGCCGGCACCATGACTCCGCCGGCAAAGCAGACGCTGCCGGCCGGCACGGGTGCGCAGCCGGCCGAGAGTTTGCGACTCGAACGACCGGGTGGCGCGGCGCAGGCGCCAGGCTATGAACGGGCGTCGCTGGGAGCCGGGGATCGCTTCGCAGGCCCGGCCATCGTCACCCAGCTCGACGCCACGACCTTGCTGCCGGAGAGCTGGTCGGCGGCGGTCCATGAATCGGGCGCGCTGCTGCTGACCAAGAATCCGGCCGCAACGGCCCGGGGAGCCTGATCATGACCGACAAGCCTGATGCCGCGCTCGCCGCCGTCTTCGACCATATCGACGCCAGCCGCGAGAGCTTCCTGTCGCGGGTCATCGACTATGTCCGCCATCCCAGCATATCGGCGCATAATATCGGCATCGGCGAGGTCGCGGCGCTGCTCGTCACGATGCTTGGCGAAATCGGGCTCGACGCGGAGCTGGTGCCGACCGCGGGGCATCCCATGGTGATCGGTCGCTGGGAGAAGGCGCCGGGCGCGCCGACCGTTCTGCTCTATGGCCATTACGACGTGCAGCCGCCCGACCCGCTCGAAGCCTGGATCAGCCCGCCCTTCGAGCCGACGATCCGCGACGGCCGGATCTATGCGCGCGGCATCGGCGACAACAAGGGCCAGCATTTCGCGCAGCTGATGGCGATCGAGACGCATATGAAGGTGCATGGCAGGCTGCCCTGCAACGTCATCGTGCTGCTGGAGGGCGAGGAAGAAATTGGAAGTCCGCGCATTGCCGATTTCATCGCCGCCCATCGCGACGCGCTGAAGGCGGATTTCGTCGTCACCTCCGATGGCGGCATGCATCCGTCCGGCCTGCCGACCATGACCTATGGCGTGCGCGGCATCGCGACCTTCGAGCTGCGCGCGCGCCATGCGAAGCGCGACGTGCATTCGGGCAATTTCGGCGGCGTGGTGCCCAACCCGATCTGGACGCTGATCCACCTGCTCGGCACCATGAAGAACGCGCAGGGCGAGATCACCATCGAGGGGCTGCACGACGCGATCATTCCGGCGGGCGAGCTGGAAAAGGCCGCCGCCGCCAGACTTCCGCTCGATCTTCCCGGCGTGATGGACGAGTTGGGGCTGAGGCGGCTCGATGCGCCGGCCGACCGCCCCTATTACGACCGGCTGATGTTCCACCCGACGCTGACGATCAACGGCCTGCATGGCGGCTATGGCGGGCCCGGCTCCAAGACCGTGCTGCCCTGCGAGGCCTTCGCGAAATGCGACATCCGCCTCGTCGACAACCAGACACCCGCCGATGTGCTGGCGAAGGTCGAGGCGCATGTGAAGCGTCACGCGCCCGAGGTCGAATTCGTCCACGGCCACGGCATGCTGCCGTCACGCGTGCCGATGGATACGCCCTGGGCGCAGATCCTGCGCGAGGCGATCACCACCGCGCAGGGCGTGGCGCCGCTCGAATACCCGTCCATGGGCGGCAGCCTGCCCGACTACGTCTTCACCAAGATCCTCGGCATCCCGGCCTTCGTCGTGCCCTATGCCAATGCCGACGAAGCAAACCACGCCCCCAACGAGAACATGAAGATCGACTGCTTCTACAACGGCATCCGCACCGGCGCGGCGCTGCTCAGCCGGCTTGGCATGAACACATGAGCGATCTGATCCAGTGATCGGCAAAGAGCTTGCTCTGGTAGTCCGGCAGGTCGGTTGAGTGGCGTTTCTGCCCAATGAAGCGCTCGGCAATCTGCCGCGCGACCCTCGCGCCAGCCTGCCCGTCGTCGATTTCGACGATGGTACGGTGCTGCAGCCTCAGGGTCGCGTCGAGATCGTCTGGTCGGGCGACGGCACGCTGGCGACAGGTGTCTGGCCGGCCTAGAACAGCCGCCCGCCATCGGGCACGGCCAGGCTCGGCCCGATCAGAACGACCTCGCCCGAGGCATCGGGAACGCCAAGCGTCAACACCTCGGACATGAACTTGCCGATCTGACGCGGCGGAAAATTCACCACCGCCAGCACCTGCCGGCCCACCAGTTCCTCGGGCTGATAGTGCTTCGTGATCTGGGCCGAGGATTTCTTCAGCCCGATCGTGCCGCCGAAATCGATCGTCAGCTTGATCGCGGGCTTGCGCGCCTCGGGATAGGGCGCGGCCTCGACCACCGTCCCGACCCGGATGTCGACCTTGAGGAAGTCCTCAAAGCCGATCGTGGCGACCGGTTCCGACGACGCACTCAAAACTCCGACCAGCCCTTGTCATGGTCGATTTTGCGCGCGGTTGCGGCACCACCGGCATAGGCGGCAGCCGGCCGGGGCGCCGCCGCGCGCGGGGCCGGCGCGGGAGCCGCCCGCATCGTCTGCGCCATCGCGCGCAATCCGCCGATATCGCCGCCAAGCTGGAAGCGTGCGACGAGCGCCGCCAGCCGATCGGCCTCCTGCGTCAGCGAATGGGCGGCGGCGGTGGATTCCTCGGCCATCGCGGCGTTCTGCTGCGTCGCCTGATCCATCCCGTTGACGGCGGTGTTGACCTCCTGGAGGCCCATCGCCTGCTCCTGCGCGGCGCTGGCGATCTCGGCGACGAGCGAGGTCGCCCGCGTGATCTCGTCAGCCATGCGCTGCAGTGCGCCGCCGGTCTGGCCGACCAGCGTGACGCCCTTCTCGACCTCGATGTTGGAGGCCGAGATCAGCCCCTTGATCTCCTTGGCGGCGTCGGCCGAGCGTTGGGCGAGCGCGCGTACCTCGGACGCCACGACCGCGAAGCCCTTGCCGGCATCGCCGGCGCGGGCCGCCTCGACGCTGGCGTTCAGCGCGAGCAGATTGGTCTGGAAGGCGATCTCGTCGATAACGCCGACGATCTGCGAGATCTCGTCGGCCGATTTCTCGATGCCGCCCATGGCCAGCACGGCGTCGCGCACGATCGCGGTCGACTGCTCGGCCTCGGTCTTGACCTGGCTCGTCGCCTGGCTGGCGAGGCGCGCGCTCTCGGCGGTCTGGCGCACGGTCGCGGTCAGTTCGTCGAGCGCGGTCGCGGTCTCCTCGACCGAGGAGGCCTGCTGCTCCGTGCGGCTGGCGAGGTCGTCGGCAGCCTGGCTGATCTCGCCGGAGCCCGCCTTCATGCTCTCAGTATTGGTCGCGATCTGCCGCATCGTCTCCTGAAGCTTCGCGATCGCGGCGTTGAAGTCGTCCTTGAGCTTGGCGTAATCGGCGCTGAAGGGCTCGTCGATGCGATAGGTCAGATCGCCCTCCGACAGATGCTCGAGGCCCGCGCCCAGCGCCATGACGACGCCTTCCTGCATCTGCGCGAGTTCGGCGCGCTCGCTCTCGTTGCGGCGACGCTCGCCATCGGCGGCGTCGCGCTGGGCATTGGCCTGCGCCTCGACGCGGGCCTTGTCGGCCTCCATCTCGGACTTGGCCAGAGCCGCATCGCGGAAGACGACAAGCGCGCGCGCCATCGCGCCGACCTCGTCGGTGCGTTCCTGATAGGCGATCTTCGCCTGGAGGTCGCCGGCGGCGAGGCTGCTCATCGAGGTCGCGGTCGAGGCGAGCATGCCCGACGAGCGGCGGCTGAGCATGATCACGAGGCCGAGCATCACGAGACCGAGCGGCACGAGAACCTTGGCGACGTCGCCGATCATGCTGGTGAAGGCGGCATCGACGTCATGGACGTGAAGCCCGGATCCGATCATCCACTGCCATTTCGGCACGGCCACGACATAGGAGATCTTCAGCGAAGCCTCCTTGTCGCCGGGCTTGATCCAGCCATAGTCGATGAAGCCGGTGCCGGCTCCTTTGGAGACCTTGATCATCTCCTGGACGAAGAATTTGCCCGTCGCATCCTTGAGCGGGCTCATATCCGTCGTCTCGATCTTCTTGTTGGCATGCGAGATGCTGATGCCATCGTAATTGATGATGAAGTAGTAGTTGCCGCCGTCGAAGCGGGCGCCGGAGATGGCGTCGATCGCCATCTTCCGGGCGTCGGCGTCCTTGAGCTCGCCCTTCTCGACCCGCGCCAGATAGCTGTTGACCGTCGAGGTCGCCGCCTCGACCGCGTTTTTGATCTCGGCGCGCTTGAGGTCGATCATCTCCTTGTGCGCTTCGTTCAGCGTGAAGCCGACGCCACCGATAGCGATGACCGCAGCCAGAAGCGCGACCAGACCGAACGAGCGGCCGATCGACAGGGAGGTGAACTTGTTCAGGAGAGACATCGCGAACCCCGCGCAAAGTGAGATTCGTCACTTTCGCGCGAATTGGCTAAGGCTCGCTTAACGATATGGCCTTTCGGCCTATGCCGTCCGGCTTGTTGCGACTTCCGCACGCATTTCTCAGATCGCTGGGGCGTAGTCCTCGCCGTCGCGCGCACGCTCGTCGCCGCGTTCGCGCCGGCGTATGCCTGGCCGGCGGCCGGAGCACAAAGCCCGCGCCAGCCCGCGCAGCGGCGCGGTCAGGCGATGCACGTCCTCGACGCGGGCCATGATCTGCCCGGCCGTCTTCAGTTCACGATCGAGCCGCGCCATGGTCCGCGACAGGTCCGGCTCGTCGTCGCCGAGCCAGACATCGCCGACGCGCGCCATCAGCAGCACCGCGCCCTGCACGCGCAAGGCGCCGAGTTCGTCCTCTGTGGGGATGCCGGCCGACGCCAGCATGTAGCGCCAGGAATTGACCGCGCCCTTGTTCAGCGCCGCCAGCGTCAGCGGATCGCGCCGAATCACCGGCATGATCTTGCGCAATGCGTCCTTGTAGGGCGCCATCGCGTCGAGCCGACGCATCACGAGATCGAACAGGCGCTCGCGCACCGGCTCGCCCGCGAGATCGTCGGAGGCGCCGGCCAGCACCACGTCGTCGACGATGCGGGTCAGGCCGCCGAGCATGGCGAGCTTCGAGGGAAACAGGCTGCGCAGCGCAGCCAGCGTCAGCCCCGCTTCCGTTGCGATGTCGCCGAGTTCGATCTCGCTCCAGGGCCGGCTCGCCGCCAGACGCATCAGCGCCTCGACCGCCTGCTTGCGCGGATCGACCGGAGGGGCGGGCTCGGTCATCGGGGGAACGGGCTTGCGGGCCATGGCGCATCTCCTCTTGCGAGCAATGCTTGAGAAGCTAGGACGCGCTTGCGGCCGATGAAAGGCCGATCAGCCGGAAAGCTCACCGGCGCGACGTTTGGCGGCAGCCACCGTCCTGGTCATCAGTGGTGTCAGCCCGTCATCGGCCATCAGCACAGCAAGGCCGGCAGCCGTCGTGCCGGCAGGCGAGGTCACGTTCTGGCGCAGGGTCGCCGGCGACAGCGGCGACTGGAACAGCAACTCGCCCGCGCCCTCGACAGTCGCACGCGCAAGTCGCTCGGCGATGTCGGCAGGCAGGCCGGCGGCGAGACCGGCCGCCGCCAGAGCCTCGACCAGATGGAAGACATAGCCCGGGCCCGAGCCCGAGACGGCGGTCACCGCGTCGATCAGGTTCTCGTCGTCGAGCCATTCGACCTTGCCGATGCTGCCGAGCAGCGCGTCGGTCATTGCCCGCTGCGCGGCGGTGACGCCCGGGCCCGGCGCTGCTGCGGTCACGCCACGCTGCACCGAGGCCGGCAGGTTCGGCATCGCCCGGATCAGCGCATTGGCGTTGGGCAGACGCGCCGACAGATCGCCCAGCGTCTTGCCTGCGAGGATCGAGATCAGCAGCGTTTTGGGGTGGATGAAGGCCTGCACGGCGGGAGCCGCCGTGTCGAGCATCTGCGGCTTGGTTGCAAGCACCACGACCTCGGCCGGCGGCAGCGTTGCAGCCGGCGGATTCAAGCCCATGCCCCTCTCCGCCGCGAGCGCCACCATCTCGTCGGACGGATGGGGATCGATCAGGCTGATTCCGGCCGGGTTCATGCCGATGCGCAGCCAGCCCTCCAGCATCGCCCCACCCATCTTGCCCGCGCCGATGAGGACGAGCGATTGCGGCAGGGGACCGGACATGGGGCGTCTCTCTCAGGGCGTCATTCTCGGGCTTGTCCCGAGAATCTCTCACAGGAAAGCCTTCTCGTCATGAGATGGTCGGGTCAAGCCCGACCCATGACGCCAACCGTCGCAATTACGCCTCCCCGACCGTTTCCAGCATCGCGCCCTCGAGGCCTTCCTTCGCGGTCTTGCCGGCCCAGACGACGAACTGGAAGGCCTGGAAATAGCGCTCGCAGGCATCGATCGCCGCCTTGATCAGCGCCGCCGCCTGCTCGTCGGTCGGCTCCGCCCCGCCCGAGAGCAGCAGCGCGTGGCGGTACATCACCACGTTCTCCGTGCTCCAGAGGTCGAAATGGCCGAGCCAGAGCTGCTCGTTGACGAGGCTGACGAGTTGCAAAACCTCGCCACGCCGCCGGTCGGGCACTTTCAGGTCGAAGGCGCAGGCGATGTGGATCGCCTCGACCTCGGCGAGCCATGTGATCGCGACGTGATATTCCGACCAGCCGCCGGTGACGGCGACCGAGAGCTCGTCGTCGCTGTCGCGATCGAAGTTCCAGTTGTTGAGAACGGCGAGACGTTCGATCAGATCGAGAGGATTGGAAGGCCGATCGGTCTCGGCGTCCAGATCAAGGTCCATCATGCCCTAGGGTCCAACTGCCGGGTCCCGTCGGCAGACGGGTCCGGCGCGTTCGAGAACGGGAACACGGCGACTGGAAAGCGGCAGGGACGCAACCCGACTCTGCGGCGCGCGATCACCTGCGCTCCACCTCCGGCGCCGGATCGCCAAGGCAAAATCCGGCTGCCGAATCAACTCTCTCACCGACGATAGCGCAGGCGCTGTGACGCGCCCAACACAGCTGCACGCTCCCCGGATTCGGGCCTGCGGCTCAATCCCTGCCGGCGGCTGTCCACAGCACTTGCCTGTGGATGCGCGAGCCTCGGGACTTGGCAGGTCAAGACCTGGAAGGCTTGGCCTTGGCCTGCCCGGCTTCGAGCGCGGCGAGTCGCGCCGCCAGTTTGTCGTTCTCCTCGCGCGCCAGCAGCGCCATCTCGCGCACCGCCTCGAACTCCTCGCGGGTGACGACGTCCATGTCGCGCAGCAGCCGCTCGATCTGCGTCTTCACGACAGTCTCGACCTCGCGCCGCACCCCTTGCGCCGCGCCGGCTGCATCGGTCGCGAGGCGGGCGATGTCGTCGAGGAAGCGATTGCTGGTCGTGACCATGAGACTCTCCGAAACGGGGCTGGCAGGCCCGTGCGCCCAGACATATGGGTCACGATTGCAAATCCCGCAATCATCGCGGAACGGTGCGGTCTCGGCCGCTTTGCCGCCGGGTCATCTGCCTCTAAGGACGAGCGTCCGCCGCTTTCGGAGTTTCAGCGCATGGCCCTGCATTTCACCCCAGCCGAATTCGCCCGCCGCCGCGACGTGCTACTTGCCGCCATGCAACGCGAAAAACTCGACGCGCTGTTCCTGTTCCAGCAGGAATCGATGTTCTGGCTGACCGGCTACGACACCTTCGGCTTCTGCTTCTTCCAGTGCCTCGTCGTGAAAGCCGACGGCACGATGGCGCTGCTGACCCGCTCGGCCGATTTCAGGCAGGCGCGGCAAACCTCGAACCTGAGCGACATCCGGATCTGGAAGGATGGCCGCGACGCCAACCCGGCCCACGACCTGCTCGCGATGGCCGGAGCGCTTGGTCTTGCCGGCAAGCGTATCGGCGTCGAGTTCGAGTCCTACGGTCTCGTCGCAAGCAACGGCCGCAAGCTCGAAGCGGCCTTCTCCGGCGTGAGCGACCTCGTCGACGCTTCGACCATCGTCACACGCCTGCGCGCCGTGAAATCCGCCGAGGAGATCGCGTATGTCCGTCGCGCCGCCGCGCTGTCCGACGCCGCCGACAAGGCCGGGCTCGACGCGATCGCGGCGGGCGCCGACGAAGGCGACATTCTCGCGGCCCAGCACAATGCGATTTTTTCGGGCGGCGGCGACTATCCCGCCAACGAGTTCATCATCGGCTCGGGAGCCGACGCCCTGCTCTGCCGCTACAAATCGGGCCGCCGCAAGCTCTCGGCCCGTGACCAGATCACGCTCGAATTCGCCGGCGTCGACCGGCACTACCACGCCGCGATCATGCGGACCGTCGTGGTCGGCGAACCGCGTCCCCTGCATCTGCGCTATCACGCGGCGGCCAAGGCGGCGTTGCTTGCCTGCGAGGCAGAGCTGAAGCCCGGCCGCACGGCCGGCGACGTCTTTGCGGCCCATGCCCGCGTGCTCGACGAGCACGGCCTGTCGCAGCACCGGCTCAACGCCTGCGGCTACTCGCTCGGCGCGAAGTTCACACCGTCCTGGATGGACTGGCCGATGTTCTACGAGGCCAATGACTGGCAAATCGAACCGGGCATGGTGATGTTCGCGCATATGATCCTGATGGACTCCGAATCCGAGACCGCGATGTGCCTGGGGCGGACCTATCTCGTCGGACAGAGCGCTGCCGAGGCCGTGAACCTGCCCGATCTGGACCTTGCCATCCGTTGAGCCTAAAAGGGCTCCAGCAGGGAATATCGAAGCAGTCCACAGCCGCACAAAAACCGGCGGGAGGCGTCATGATCCAACGTTTGAGCGGCCTCGTCCTGGGGTCGCTGGCGGCCTTCGCGCTCGCCGGCTGCCAGGAGACCACGACGGCGCAACGCCCCCGCGTCGATGCGCCCGGCGTACCCGTCTCGGTGCAGAGCATCACCGGGGCGCCCGACGCCGTGACGACCCGGTTTGCCGGCCTGCTCGGAGAGGCCGCGGCAGAGCGGCGCATGGAGATCGTGCCGGGCGACAAGCCCGCCCGCTTCAGGGTGCGTGGCTATCTGACCGCCCAGCCCACGGAAGACGGCCTGACCGCGCTCGCCTTCGTCTGGGACGTCTATGACGAGACCAAGAAGCGCGCCCAGCGCGTTCAGGGCGAAAGCCTCGGCAGGCGCGGCGGCAGCACCGACCCCTGGGCCGGCATCGACCAGACCATCGTCGCAAAGGCTGCATCCGAATCGATGGACGCGATCGCGACCTTCCTGGTGACGACGCCAGCCGTCGACACGCTCAAGCTCGGCGACAAGTCCAAGACCGCCGAGAAAGCCAGCGCCAAGCCCGCCGCGCGGACGGCCGACGCCACGACCATCAAACGGCCCTGAGGCGGGACGCTGTCGGGACCGTTTCCGGCGCCAATCCCTGCTGGCTCGCCCGACGGAAATCGGGCGTTCGCAAAATCTTGAAATCCCTGTTCAAACTCTCCCCGTCATTCCGGGCGTAGCGAAGCGCCGATCCGGAATGACGCCTTGCTTGGCGAGGGCGTCGAAGTTCATCGAAATCATGCGCTTCATTTCGCGGCTCTCAGCGCAAAGACTGTGAGTTTGACCGGGCCTGTTGCAGTGCAACGGTCGACTCGTTGTCATCACGCTGTTAAGAGCCGTTCGAATTGAGCCGGCTCGCCCGGTTTTATGCCCAGCCAGATCCAAAACGGTGCGCCCAGGCATGCCCTCTTCGTTCAAAGTCGTCGCCGGCAATTCCAACCGGCCGCTTGCCGAGGCGATCTGCACTCATCTTGGCATGCCCCTGGCAAAAGCCTCGGTCCGGCGCTTCGCCGACATGGAGGTCTTCGTCGAGATCCAGGAGAACGTCCGCGGCCAGGATGTCTTCATCATCCAGTCGACCTCGTTCCCGACCAACGACCATCTGATGGAGCTTTTGATCATCACCGACGCGCTGCGCCGCTCCTCGGCCAAGCGCATCACGGCGGTGATCCCCTATTTCGGATATGCCAGGCAGGATCGGCGCGCATCCGGCCGCACGCCGATCTCGGCCAAGCTGGTCTCCAACCTGATCACCCATGCCGGCGTCGACCGCGTTCTGACGCTCGACCTGCATGCCGGCCAGATCCAGGGCTTCTTCGACATACCGACCGACAACCTGTTCGGCGCGCCGCTGATGTCGCGCGACATCAAGGACCGGCTCGACTGGAAGAACGCCATGGTCGTCTCGCCCGACGTCGGCGGCGTCGTCCGCGCGCGGGCTCTGGCCAAGCGCATCGATGCGCCGCTCGCCATCGTCGACAAGCGCCGCGACCGGCCAGGCGAATCCGAGGTGATGAACATCATCGGCACGGTCGAGGGCCGCTCCTGCATCCTGCTCGACGACATCGTCGATTCCGGCGGAACGCTCTGCAACGCAGCCGAAGCCCTGCTCGATCAGGGCGCGCTCGAGGTCTACGCCTACATCACCCATGGCGTGCTCTCGGGCGGCGCGGTCGCGCGCATCGCCAACTCCAAGCTCAAGGAACTGGTGATCACCGATTCGATCATGCCGACGGAAGCCGTGAAGGTCGCACGCAACATCCGCGTCATCTCGATCGCGCAGCTGATGGGCGAAGCGATCGAGCGCACGGCCGCCGAGACCAGCGTCTCCAGCCTGTTCGACTGATTCCGAGACCCAACAGCACGATGCCTGTCGTCACATACGCGCCGTCATTCCGGACGCAGCGAAGCGCAGATCCGGAATCCATCGTAGAGCGCAGCGCCCTACGATGGATTCCGGATCTGCGCTTCGCTGCGTCCGGAATGACGGCGCGGTTGTTGCACTAGAGACGCCATGACCGCTCGCGCTCTCGTGCTCTTCTCCGGTGGCCAGGATTCGACCGTAGCCCTCGCCTGGGCGCTGGAGCGCTTCGAGGCTGTCGAGACCGTCGGCTTCGACTATGGCCAGCGACACCGCATCGAGCTCGATTGCCGGCTGACGATCCGCGACAGGTTGCCGGCGCTTTCGCCGACCTACTCGAACCGCCTCGGCCCCGACCACCTGCTCGACCTGACGACGCTCGGCGCGATCTCGGAGACCGCGCTGACCCGCGACAGCGAGATCACCTTCGCCAAGACCGGCCTGCCGACGACCTTCGTGCCCGGACGCAACCTGATCTTCCTGTCCTACGCGGCGGCGATCGCCTATCGTCGCGATTGCAGGCACATCGTGCTCGGCGTCTGCGAAACCGATTATTCCGGCTATCCCGACTGTCGCGACGATACGATCAAGGCGATGCAGGTGAGCTTGAGCCTCGGGCTCGACCGTCGCCTCGTGTTGCATACGCCCCTGATGTGGCGCGACAAGGCCCAGACCTTCGCGCTGGCCGAAGCGCTCGGCGGCAAGGCGCTGCTCGACCTTGTGATCGAGGACAGCCACAGCTGCTATCTCGGCAACCGCACGACACGACATGGCTGGGGCTATGGCTGCGGCCATTGCCCGGCCTGCGAGCTGCGTGCGACAGGCTACGCCGCTTTTCTCGTCAATCCAGAAGACACCGGACCAGACCTATGATGATCGACCAGCAGCGCCGCACCGAGGGCCTAGTCGCGCTTGCCCTCTTCGCCCTGACGATCCCCGCCGCGAACTGGCTGATCGGCAATGCCGGCACGGTCTGCGTGCCCAACGGCCCCTGCCTCGTGCCGGTCTGGCCAGGCATCAAGGCCCCCAGCGGGGTGCTGATGATCGGGCTCGCGCTCGTGCTTCGCGACATCGTGCAGCGCCGGCTTGGCCCCTATGCCGGACTTGGCGCGATCGCGATCGGCACAGTGATCTCGGGCTTTCTCGCCCTGCCTGCGATCGTCATGGCTTCGGTTGCGGCCTTTCTGCTCTCCGAGCTCGCCGATTTCGCTGTCTACACCCCGTTGCAGAAGCGCCGCTTCGTCACGGCCGTGATCGCCTCGAGCCTGGTCGGGCTGGTGATCGATTCGATCGTCTTCCTCCAGCTCGCCTTCGGCAGCCTCGATTTTCTCTCCGGCCAGATCATCGGCAAGGCCTGGATGGTGCTGCTGGCGCTGCCCCTGATGCATCTGCTGCGCCGCCGCGACGAGCGGCTGGGATTGATGCCGGCCTGAGTTTTCCGCCGATACGAACAATTCGACGCAACCGTTCAACGCGGATTTCACGTCACGGTGCCATCATCGCTCGCGTCTATGAGGTGAGCGTCGCAATGAGCATGACAGGATACGCCGAACGGCTGCAACCTCTGCAGAACGAGACGCTCGAGGCTGTCGCGCGCGGAGAGCCGCTTCTCGCCACCATGGACGCGCTATGCCGTCAGGTCGAGGCGATCGCGCCCGGCGTCATCTGCTCCGTAGTGACGGTGGACGATGAGCAGCGGCTGCGGCCGCTGGCGGCGCCGAGCCTGCCTCCGCGCTACGCAAGCCTGGTCGACGGCATCCCGATCGGCCCGCGCGTCGGCTCTTGCGGCACGGCGATCCATCGTGGCGAGGCGGTCGAGGTCACCGACATCGAGACCGATCCGCTCTGGCGCGGCTATGCCGAGCTCGTCCTGCCGCTAGGCCTGCGCGCCTGCTGGTCGAGCCCGATCAAGGCGCGCGACGGACGCGTCATCGGCACCTTTGCCTTCTACTACACCGAAAAACGCGGTCCCGACGCGTTCGAGCACATGATCGTCGCGGCCTGCGTCCATCTCTGCGCCATCGCCATCGAGCAGGACGCGGTCCGCACGCGCAACCATCGGCTCGCCTATTTCGATACGCTGACCGGTCTGCCCAACCGCGTCCACTTCAACGACGCCATCGCCAAGATGACCGCGGAAGCGACGCCCGATCTCGGCCTGATGCTGATCGACATCGATCAGCTCAAGACCATCAACGACACCATGGGCCATGGTGTCGGCGACGCGCTGATCGAGACTGTCGGGAAACGGCTGGCCGAGGTCGCGGGCGACGGCCTGGCCTGCCGGATCGGTGGCGACGAATTCGCCGTGCTGCTGCCCGGATGCAGCCAGGCGACGCAGCTGCGCGCGGTCGCCTGCGCGATTCTGGCCGCGATGATCGCGCCCTTCGACCATGACGGCCACACCATCATTCCCAGCGTCACGATCGGCGGCGTGCTGGCGGGCGAGGATGGCGGCGACAGCGTGACCCTGCGCCAGAACGCCGACTTTGCTCTCTACCACGCCAAGGAAACGCGGCGCGGCGGCTATGTCCGCTTCCGCGACGGGCTGCGCACCTCGATGATCCGGCGCATGCAGACGGTTCGCAATGTCGACAACGCCCTGAGCGAAGGCCGCATCATCGCCCACTATCAACCGGTGATCCGCATCGACACCGGCGCGATCGTGGGCGTCGAGGCGCTGGCGCGGCTGCAGCGCGACGATGGCCGGATCGTCGTCGCCGGCGAGTTCCACGAGGCGTTGCTCGATCCTAAACTGGCCTACCGGATCACCGGGCAGATGCTGTCGGCCGTCGCCCAGGACATGGCGGAGTGGCAGCGGCAAGGGCTGCATTTCCAGCATGTCGGGCTGAACGTCACCTCCGCCGACTTCCAGAAGGGCGATCTCGTCCAGCGCATCGCCCGGGCCTTCGAGCGGACGCAGGTGCCGCTTCGCCATCTCGTCGTCGAGATCACCGAGCGGGTCTTCATGGGCGGGCGTCGGGACGGCGTCGCCCGCACGATGGAGACGCTGCGCGAGCGCGGCATTCTGGTGGCTCTGGATGATTTCGGCACCGGCTTCGCATCGCTGACGCATCTGCTCGATTTCCCCGTCGACATCATCAAGGTCGACCGCTCCTTCGTCGGCGGCCTCGAGAGCGGCGCGAAGAGCAGCGTCATCGTCGAGGCGATGATCGGCATCGCCAGCCGCCTGGGCATGAAGATCATCGCCGAAGGCGTCGAGACGATCGGCCAGGCCGAGCGCCTGCGCGCGATGGGCTGCCATCTCGGCCAGGGCTACCTCTATTCGCGCGCCGTTTCGGCCCCGGTCGCCGGCCAGTTGCTGCAGCATTTCGGCCAGAAGCCGCCTGCCCTGCCCCGCGAGCAGGCGGACATCACCGCCACCGCGGCCTGAACGGGACAATCGGGCTCATCCGGGCTTGAGATTGCGGGCGACTTCGCCTAATAGCCTGCGTGCGCCTGACTGACACCCTTGGAGGCAAGGGCGCGAACCGAAACGGCCGCCTGCAGGCGGCCTTGTCATTTGAAGCAAGGAATAAGATCCATGACCGCCGTGAAGCAAATCGAGGCTTCGGCGCGCGCACAGGTCGGCAAGGGGGCCGCCCGTGCAGTTCGTCGTCAAGGCCTGACACCCGCCGTGATCTATGGTGGAGGCGCTGCTCCCGAAGCCATCGCGCTCGACGCCAACAAGACCCGCCTCCTGATCTATGGTGGCCATTTCCTGACCACGCTGTTCGAAGTCAGCGTCGGCGGCAAGAAGACGCGCGTCATCCCGCGCGACTACCAGCTCGACCCGGTCAAGGATTTCCCGATCCATGTCGATTTCCTGCGCGTCGCGGCGGGCCAGACCGTGACGGTCGAAATCCCGATCCACGTCGTCGGCCAGGACGCCTGCCCCGGCATCAAGAGCGGCGGCGGCGTGCAGCTCGTCGAGCACGCGCTTGAGATTACGGTCGAGCCCGAGCACATCCCGGAGTTCTTCGAGGTGTCGGTTGCCGGCCTCGAGATCGGCGATGCGGTCGAAGCCAGCGCCATCAAGCTCCCTGCCGGCGCCAAGCTGACCATCGGCGCGGACGCCACCATCGTCACCATCGTTCCCCCGATGGCCGAAGAGGTCGAGGCAGCGCCTGCGGCTGCCGCCGCCGCCCCGGCTCCGGAAGCCAAGCCGAAGGCTTGATCGACACGGTCACCGGCCAGATTGCTGGCAAGGTGTTGCTGGAATGAGAGAATGCGGACGGCCGGGGTTTCCCGGCCGTTTTGCTGTGAGGCGGAACGAACCATCATGCTGATCTTCGCAGGGCTGGGAAATCCGGGCTCCCGCTATGCCCATAACCGCCACAATATCGGCTTCATGGCGCTCGACACCATCGCCGGCGCCCACCGCGCCTCGCCGTGGCGCGCCCGCTTCCAGGGCCTGGCCTGCGAGGCGACGATCGGGACCGGGAAGGTCGTCCTGCTCAAGCCGCAGACCTACATGAACGACTCCGGCCGTTCGATCGGCGAGGCCGCGCGCTTCTTCAAGGTAGCGCCCGAGGACGTCGTCGTTTTCCATGACGAACTCGACCTCGCCCCGGCCAAGCTGCGCGTCAAACTCGGCGGCGGCAATGCCGGCCATAACGGCCTGCGCTCGACCACGGCCGCGATCGGCAACGACTATCGCCGGGTCAGGATGGGTATCGGCCATCCCGGCCTGAAGGAACTCGTTCACGCCTATGTGCTGAACGATTTCGGCAAGGCCGAGCAGCCCTGGGTCGAGGACCTCTGCACGGCCTGTGCCGACAATGCCGCCCTGATCGCGGCCCATGACGACGCAGCCTTCCAGAACAAGGTTCACCTTTTCATGGATGCGCGCGGCCATGCCACCGTGAAGCGGCTGGGCGAGATGCCGGACTGATCGGACGCTGCGCTCAGTAGGGCAGCTTCGCGCCGGCCTTGGCGATCGTGACGCGGTTGGCGGTATAGCTGCCGTCGGCCTGCTTTGTCGCCGACATCGCCACCTGCGCGCCCTTCACCAACTCGCTGGCCTGCGCCGGGGCGGCCATGATGATGTTGGCGTCGGGATTGATCACGACCTTCTGCTCGCCGCCGGGATAGTTCAGCACCAGATTGGCGCCGTCGACCCGGGAGACGGTGTCGGCGACCGTCGCGTTCGTCATCGTCGTCTCCGGCAGCACGCCCCAGGGCTTGTGGCCTTCGCCGGTGCCGCGCATCGACTCGGGGAAGATGAAGACCTGGATCGCCATCAGCGAGCCGTCGGCCTGCGGCCTCGCGCCGACGCCGATATAACCGCCCTTCCTGACATCCGCCGTCGTCGCCTTGACCACGCCGCCGACCGAGTAGCCGCTGGCAAGCACGACCCTGGCGTCGACGCCGTCGGTGGTCCTGATCATCAGCGTGTCGCCCTCCGCCTTCTCGATCTCGMCGCGCAGGCGCGTCTGGGGGGACTGAGCTTGGGCCGATACGGAAAAGGTGACACCGAGAGTGATCACGGCAGCGGTCAGCAGGCGCATGGGTCGAGTCCGTTCGATTGAAAGAGGTCGCAGAACCGTTCTGCTCCGGTCGAGTGCGGGCGACCAAGCACGTTCGCGTGACCGGCATGGGCTTGGCCACATTGACACGGAAACACGGAAACACGATATCCGTGTTCACGAAGACGCAGGGAGACCGTCATGAAGAACGTGACAATAACGCTGCCTGACGAAGTCGCCTTGCGGCTCCGCGTCACGGCGGCGAAAGAAGGCAAGAGCATGTCCCGCTTCACCGCTGAACTGATCGAGCGCCGGGTCGGGCGGACCGTTTCCCCCAAGGAGGCCATGGAGCGATTTCTGGCGGGCCCACTCTGGGATCTGACGGACGAGAACGGCAGACTCCCATCGAGGGCTGAGATTTACGATGACCACCTTCTTTATCGACACGAACGTGATTCTTTACACGCGCGACCGGCGCTTCCCGGAGAAGAGGGAGCGGGCGCAGATGTGGCTGTCGGCTCTGGCGGAGAGGCGTCTTCCGAAGATCAACCTTCAGGTGATCAACGAATACTGCCACGTCGCGCTTCGTAAGCTGCCTTTCCTGTCGGATCAGGAACTCCGCTCGGATGCAGAGCAACTGCGGCTCTGGGGAGAGACCCCTCTCGATTTCGAAACCTTGACCCTCGCCTGGCGGTATCGCGAAGCGACAGGATATGCCTGGTTCGACTGCACACTCCTGTCGGCCGCGCAGCGCCTGGGTTGCAGCGTCTTCGTCAGTGAGGATATGCAGCATGGCCGCGCGATCGACAATCTGACGATCATCAATCCCTTCATCGCCCTGCCGGGCGATTTCCAGCTGCGAGACTGAAAGACCATCATGGGTTTCAAATGCGGTATCGTCGGCCTGCCGAATGTCGGCAAGTCGACCCTCTTCAACGCGCTGACGCAGACGGCCGCCGCGCAGGCGGCGAATTATCCGTTCTGCACGATCGAGCCCAATGTCGGCGACGTCGCGGTGCCCGATGACAGGCTTGAGCTGCTCGCCGCCATCGCCGGCTCCAAGGAGATCATCCCGACGCGGCTGACCTTCGTCGATATCGCCGGTCTCGTGCGCGGCGCCTCCAAGGGCGAAGGCCTCGGCAACCAGTTCCTCGCCAACATTCGCGAATGCGACGCCATCGCCCATGTCGTGCGCTGCTTCGAGGATGGCGACATCACCCATGTCGAGGGCAAGGTCGCGCCGATCAACGACATCGAGATCATCGAGACCGAGCTGATGCTGGCCGATCTCGAAAGCCTCGAAAAGCGCGTGCTGCCGCTGGAGAAGAAGGCCAAGACCGGCGACAAGGACGCCAAGGAACTGGCCGACCTGATGATGCGCTGCCTCGTGCTGCTGCGCGAGGGCAAGCCCGCCCGGCTCGTGCAGGTCGCGGCCGACGAGCGCCGCACCTTCGAGACGCTCGGCCTGCTTTCCTCCAAGCCCGTGCTCTATGTCTGCAATGTCGAGGAGGCCAGCGCCGACAAGGGCAACGCCTTCTCCGAGCTGGTCAAGGCGCGCGCGGCCGAGGAAAATGCCGTCGCCGTCGTCGTCTCGGCCAAGATCGAGAGCGAGATCGCGGTGCTGCCGGCAGCCGACCAGAAGGACTATCTCGAAGCCGTCGGCCTTGCCGAGCCCGGCCTCAACCGTGTCATCCGCGCCGGCTACGCCCTGCTCAAGCTCGTGACCTATTTCACCGTCGGTCCCAAGGAAGCCCGCGCCTGGACGATCGAGACCGGCACCAAGGGCCCCGCCGCCGCCGGTGTGATCCACTCGGATTTCGAGAAGGGCTACATCCGGGCCGAGACGATCGCCTATCCCGACTACATCGCCAACAAGGGCGAGGCTGGCGCGCGCGAGGCCGGCAAGTTCCGGCTCGAAGGCAAGGAGTATGTCGTCGCCGACGGCGACGTGTTGCATTTCCGCTTCGCCAACTGAACAGCGACCCGATGCTGTATTTCGAGGACTTCATTGCCGGAGAGACGGTTTTGGCCGGCAGCCTCGCGGTCAGCCAGGACGATGTGCTGGCTTATGCCCGCCGCTTCGACGCGCAGGATTTCCATGTCGACCCCGAGGCGGCCAAGGCGAGCTTCGTCAGCACGCTGATCGCATCGGGCTGGCACAGCTGCTCGCTGCTGATGCGGCTGGTCTCGGAGACCTTCATCCTCGATTCCGCCGGCATGGGCGCGCCGGGCATCGAAGAGGTCAAATGGCTGCGCCCGGTCAAGCCCGGCGACACGCTTGCCGCCCGCCGCACCGTGCTGGAGACCAAGGCCTCGCGCTCGCGGCCTGAGATGGGTCTGGTGCGCTTCCGCTTCGAACTTTTGAACCAGCGCGACGAGCCGGTCCTCGAACAGACCAACTGGATCATGTTCGGCCGGCGCGGCTCCGGCATCGCGCCGCAGCCGGGCGACTGGCTGGCGCATGCGGCGCGCTACGAGCCGCCGGCGATCATGAGCCCGATCGAGACTCCGGCCGGCCCGGACGAGCCCGCGCCGTTCTTCGAGGAGATGGAGATCGGCAAGCGCCACGAACTCGGCAGCTTCGTCTTTACCGCGGACGAGATCGTGGCCTTCGCGCGTTCTTTCGATCCGCAGCCCTTCCATATGGACGAGGAAGCCGCGCGGAACAGCTCGTTTGGCCGCCTTGCCGCCTCGGGCTGGCATACCGCGTCGGTGTGGATGGCGACGATGGTCGAGCATCGCAAGCGTCAGATCGCGGCTCTCGCTCCCGGTACCGCAGCGCCGAAGCTCGGCCCCTCGCCCGGCTTCAAGAACCTGCGCTGGTTGAAGCCCGTCTTCGCGGGCGACCGCATCACGTATCATTCGCTGATCGCCGACGCGCGCCTCAGCGCCTCGCGCCCGCAATGGGGCCTGTTCTTCCACCACAACACCGGCGTGAACCAGCATGGCGAAGAGGTCTTCAGCTTCGACGGCGGCGCGTTCGTGGAGCGCCGGCCCTGACGCCGGTTCTCGTCAGCCGACCTTGCCATAGCCCGCGAACTTCGCGCTGACCCGCGCCATCTCGGCCTCGTCGAGGATGACCGGCTCCAGCCCCGCCGCCAGGATGTCGAGATACTGCCCGGCGAGGTTCTCGACCTCGGCTGCGATCTGATGCGCGCCGGCGAGCGATCCGCCGAGCGCGATGACGCCGTGATTGGCGAGCAGAACGGCCTTTCGCCCCTCAAGCGCGCGCACGGCATTGGCGGCAAGCTCCGGCGTGCCGAAGGTGGCGTAGCCGGCGCAGCGCACATCGGCGCCGCCGCAGAGCGCGATCATGTAGTGGAAGGCCGGGATGCCGCGCCGGGTCGACGACAGGGCCGTGGCGCGCGGCGAATGGGTGTGGACGATGGCCTGCGCATCAGGCCGCGCCTTGTAGATCTCGACATGGAACGGCCATTCCGAGGACGGCTTGCGCGCGCCGCCCAGCACCGCGCCGTCGAGCGAGAGATGGATCAGGTCGGCCGGCGTCGTCTGCGCATAGGGCAAGCCCGACGGCGTGATCAGCATCCCCCCGTCGAAGCGCGCCGAGACATTGCCGGATTTCGACGGACAGAAGCCGGCCTTGTCGATCGCCTGGGCGACGGCGACGATCTCTGCCCGCAACGCGTCTTCGCTCATGCCGCGGCTCCCTCAGCCAGATCGGGAAACAGGGCGGCAAGCCCTTCGCGCGAAGCGGCCGCAACGCCGCGCTCGGTGATCAGCCCGGTGACGAGCCGCGCCGGCGTGACATCGAAGGCCGGATTGGCGGCGGGGCTGCCTGGCGCTGCGACGCGGAAGCTCGCGACCTCGCCATCCTCGTCCAAACCCGACAAATGCGTCACCTCACGGGCCGAGCGCTCCTCGATCGGGATCGCAAAGCCGTCCGTCAGGCCCCAGTCGATCGTCGGCGAGGGCAGCGCGACATAGAACGGCACGCCATTGTCATGGGCGGCCAGCGCCTTGAGATAGGTCCCGATCTTGTTGGCGACATCGCCTGTCGCCGTCGTCCGGTCGGTCCCGACGATCACCATGTCGACCTGTCCGCGCTGCATCAGATGTCCGCCGGCATTGTCGACGATGACGGTATGGGGCACGCCATGACCACCGAGCTCATAGGCCGTCAACGCCGCCCCCTGATTGCGCGGCCTTGTCTCATCGACCCAGACATGAACGGGGATGCCGGCGTCATGAGCGAGGTAGATCGGCGCCAGCGCGGTGCCCCAGTCGACGGTGGCGAGCCAGCCTGCATTGCAATGGGTCAGGATGTTGACCGGCTCGCCGGCAGGCTTGCGCGCGGCGAGCTTGCGGATCAGCGGCAGGCCGTGCTCGCCGATCGCCCGGCAGAGCGCGACGTCCTCGTCGCAGATCAGCGCAGCCTCGGCATAGGCCGCCTGGGCGCGCACGCGGGCCTTGAGGCCGGCAAGCCTGCCGCGCATCCGGTTGAGCGCCCAATGCAGGTTCACAGCGGTCGGGCGCGTCGCACCAAGCAATGCCAGCGCTGCGTCAAGAGCGTCGTCGGATGGATCGCTGCGCATCGCCAGGGCCACGCCATAAGCGGCCGTCGCGCCGATCAGCGGTGCGCCGCGCACGATCATCGACCTGATCGCGTCGGCAGCCTGTTCGGCCGAGCCCAGCGTCACGACCTCGAAGCGGAAGGGCAGTCGGGTCTGGTCGATCACGCAGACGCTGGCGCCGTCCTGCGCGAGCCAGATCGTCCGATAGGGCTGGCCGTCGATCTTCATCGCCTTCAATGGCCGCCAAACGAGACCAGCGTCCGCACGGGCACGCCGAGCCGCCTGATCTTGTCGGCCCCCCCGAGGTCGGGCAGGTCGACGATGAAGCAGGCCGCGACCACTTCGGCGCCCAGCATCGTCAGGAGCTTGACCGCGCCCTCGGCGGTGCCGCCCGTCGCGATCAGGTCGTCGACCAGCAGCACGCGCTCGCCGCGCGTCACGGCGTCCTTGTGGACCTCGATCTCGTCGGTGCCGTATTCGAGGCTATAGGTCACGCTGACCGTCTCATGCGGCAGCTTGCCCTTCTTGCGCACGGGGACGAACCCGGCCGAAAGCTGGTGCGCCACCGCGCCGCCGAGAATGAAGCCGCGCGCCTCGATGCCCGCGATCTTGGCGATCTTCAGCCCTGCGAAGGGCTGCACCAACTCGTCGACGGCCCGCCTGAAGGCGCGCGCATCGCCTAGCAGCGTGGTGATGTCGCGGAAGATGATGCCGGGCTTGGGATAATCCGGGATCGCGCGGATGGTGTCGGCGAGGTTCATGGTGCTGATGACTGACGTAAGTTTGGATATTTACTGAGAAGGTAGTCGCGTGCCTTCGGGAGCGCCAACTCTAGCCTCAGGCTACCGCTCGATCGAGCAGCATCGACACCGCCTGCCTCATCGTCCCATACCGCTTCATCCCATTTCGCCTCATCCCACACCGCAGGAGCGCGAGGCTTTACCTGCGCTACCGAAAAGCCGCTGACTGAGACGGCAACGTGCTTTGCTGCGATCGCTACTTCGTACAAGTCCCAAAGCTCAGAGCAATCGGCTGCTTCTAATTTGAAGAAATCTTTATTCTTGGATATGCGTGTAAATCCATCGGCGCACAGGTAGTCGTAAATATGCACGAGAGCGACGCAAGAGAGCAAAGCTAATCTCAAATCCTGCGGTCGCGCCAAAAAATTATCGATGGTTGGGCAAACAACGATATCGAAGTATTGGGCTGAGTTCATGTATCACTGGCCCAAGACCCGCCCGGCGACCGCGTCGAGCCTGGCGAGCAGCGCCGGATCGCGAAAATCGGGCGCGGTGATGATGGCGTAATCGAGCGCATTATGGGAGCCCACCGGGCAGGGTTCGCGCTCGGCCGGGAAATCCGCAGCGAGCCTTGCGACGAGGCGGCGCGCCTTGTCGGCATTGCCGTGCAGCACCGCCACGACCGCCGCAACATCGACCGCGCCATGCTCGGGATGCCAGCAGTCGAAATCAGTGACCATGCCGACGGTGGCATAGGTGATCTCCGCCTCGCGGGCGAGCTTGGCCTCCGGCATCGCGGTCATGCCGATCAGATCGTAGCCGAGGCCCTTATAGGTCAGCGATTCCGCATAGGTCGAGAATTGCGGCCCTTCCATCGTCACCAGCGTGCCGCCGCGCACGAAGGCCAGATCCTCGGCCGTCGCGGCAGCGGCGAGGCGCGCCTGCAAAGCGGGCCCGACCGGATGCCCGAACGAGACATGGGCGACGCAGCCCTTGCCGAAGAACGAACTCTCGCGCCGCGAAGTCCGGTCGACGAACTGGTCGACCAGCACGAACAGGCCGGGATAGAGCTCGGACTTGTAGGAGCCGCAGGCCGAGAGCGAGACGAGATCGGTGACGCCGGCCCGCTTCAGCACGTCGATATTGGCGCGATAGTTGATCTCCGAGGGCGGGATCGCGTGGCCGCGGCCATGGCGAGGCAGGAAGACAATCTTGGTCTTGCCCATATAGCCGATGCGAAGCGTGTCCGACGGCTCTCCCCATGGGCTTGCGATGGCCTCCTCGCGCAAATCGGTCAGGCCCGGCAGGTCGTAGATGCCCGATCCGCCGATGATTCCGAGAACCGCTTCGCTCATGCGTGTTTCCTTCGTGGGACGCGCGACAGGATGGGGCGCGCAACAGGATCAGCCTTCGATGACGCTTGCAAGAAAACCGCGCGCATCGCCGCACGCCATCGGCGCACATGAAAAAGGCCCCGTTGCCGGGGCCTTTCCAGATCGCGTCCGGTTCAGTGAACCGGCGAGCCGTCGGGCATCCGGGCCCAGACCTTCTTCTTGGTGTAGTAGAGCAGGCTGCCGAAGATCAGCAGGAACAGCATCACCTGAAGGCCGGTGCGCTTGCGCGCCTCCAGATGCGGTTCCGCCATCCAGACCATGAAGGCGGCGACGTCCTTGCCGTATTGATCGATCGTCTCGGGCACCGGCGACTTGCCGTCCGGGCCCTTGGGATACTCGACCTGTCCGTCCTGGATCGGCATCGGCATCGCGATCAGATGGCCCGGCATATACTCGTTGTAATACTGGCCAGGCTGCAGCGTGACGCCCTCAGGAGCCGGATCCTTGTAGCCGCCGAGCACGGCGTGGATGTAGTCGGGCCCCTGCTCCTGATACTGGTTGAAGATGTCGAAGATGAACTGCGGAAAACCGCGCTCATAGGTACGCGCCTTGGCCAGCACCGAGAAATCCGGCGGATAGGCCCCGCCATTGGCGGCGCGCGCCGCCTGCTCGTTGGGGAACGGCGCCGGCAGCGGATCGGCCGCCCGGCCGGGCCGGTCAAACATCTCGCCCTGCTCGTTGGGGCCGTCCTTGACCTGGTAGGTCGCAGCCAGCGCCGCGATCTGCCCTGCGGTGAATTCAGGCCCGCCCGGCTGCGACAGGTTGCGGAAGCGCAGCAGTTGCGCCGAATGGCAGTTGGCGCAGACCTCCTTCATCACCTTGAAGCCGCGCTGAAGCTGGGCGCGATCGAACTTTCCGAACGGGCCTGAGAAGGTCCATTTCTGCGCCGGCGGGATGACGCGGCCTTCGGCCGCCTGGGCGGACGGAGCAGCGAGCGCCAGCGAAAGGCCGAGGCTGAGCCCGGTCAGGACGAGGCGAAACGGGATGGTGGTCATGATCTCGTCAGCCCTTCGCGTTCGGTTCGCTGGTCGTCACGGTCGCCATGCGCGCGCCCGATCCGCCCTTCATCGCGCCCAGCACCGAGTCGGCGATCGAACTCGGCATCGCCGAGGGCTTCTCGAACAGCCCGATCACGAACAGGGCGACGAAGAAGCCGAAATACAGCGCGGTGAGGATCTGCGAATACGTGACATAGGGCTCCTCGGCCGGACGGCCGCCGAGATAGCCGAGCCCGATGCAGACCACGACGAAGGCCCAGAACAGCACGCGGGCGACCGGACGATAGGCCATCGACTTGACCTTGGAGGTGTCGATCCAGGGCAGGAAGGCGAGCACCACGATGGCCGCGCCCATGGCGGCGACGCCGCCGAGCTTGTCGGGAATGGCGCGCAGGATCGCGTAGAAGGGCAGGAAGTACCATTCCGGCACGATGTGCAGCGGCGTCACCGACGGGTTGGCCGGGATGTAGTTGTCGGCATGGCCCATGAAATTGGGCTGATAGAACACGAAATACGAGAACACGAAGGTGAAGCACACCATCGCGAACAGATCCTTGATCGTCGCATAGGGCGTGAACGGCACGGTGTCCTTCTCGACGTTTTTCACCTCGACGCCGGTCGGGTTGTTCTGCCCGACATGATGCAGCGCCCAGACGTGCAGGATCACCACGCCGAAGATCATGAACGGCAGCAGGTAGTGCAGCGAGAAGAAGCGGTTCAGCGTCGGATTATCGACCGAATAGCCGCCCCACAGGAAGGTCACGATCGTCTCGCCGATCACCGGCAGCGCCGAGAACAGGTTGGTGATGACGGTCGCGCCCCAGAACGACATCTGGCCCCAGGGCAGGACGTAGCCCATGAAGGCAGTCGCCATCATCAGCAGGAAGATGATCACGCCGAGGATCCAGAGCACCTCGCGCGGGGCCTTGTAGGAGCCGTAATAGAGGCCGCGGAACATGTGGACGTAGACGGCGACGAAGAACATCGAGGCGCCGTTGGCGTGCAGATAGCGCAGCAGCCAGCCATAGTTCACGTCGCGCATGATGTGCTCGACGGAGTTGAACGCCATGGTCGACAGCGGCGTGTAGTGCATCGCCAGGATGATGCCGGTGACGATCTGCGCCACCAGCATGAACACGAGGATGCCGCCGAAGGTCCAGAAGTAGTTCAGGTTGCGCGGCACCGGATAGGACACCGCCGAATCATGCACCAGCCGCACGATCGGCAGGCGGGCGTCGAGCCAGCGCTCGATGCCGGTCTTGGGGATGTAGGAGCTGTGACCACTCATGACCGATGCCTCAGGGCTGTCTCATGTTCACGGAAAATCGCGCAGGCGCGGATCGCGGGACAAAACGGCATGGCTTAGCCGATCTTGATCTTGGTGTCGGAGGTGAAGGCGTAGGGCGGCAGGCCGAGATTGAGCGGCGCGGGACCCTTGCGGATACGTCCCGAGGAATCGTAGTGCGAACCGTGGCAGGGGCAGACCCAGCCGTCGAAATCGCCCTTCGGCTCGCCGGCCGCGGTGCCCGACGGGATGCAGCCGAGATGCGTGCACTTGCCGTACAGCACCAGATACTGGTCGTGGCCCTGCTTGACGCGGGCCTGGTCGGCCTGCGGATCGCGCAAGGTGGCGATGTTGACCGCGCGCGCCTCGTCGATCTCTTTCTTCGTCCGATTTCGGATGAAGATGATCTGGCCGCGCCAGGTCAGCTTGATGCCCTGCCCCTCGGCGACGGGCGCCAGATCGACATCGATCGGCGCGCCGGCCGCGATGGTCTGCGCATCGGGGGCAAGCTGGCTGACCAGCGGGATCACGACCGCGCCGAGACCAACGACGCCGGCCGCGCCGGTCGCCAGCATCAGGAAGTCGCGGCGGGTGGTTTCGGTCGGTGTCGTCTGCGTCGCCTGGGCCACGGTCTAACCTCTGCGCTTCAGCAAGCCTGGAAGGCTACGAATTCTAGTCCTGCGCCCGTCATAGAAGCGCCCTTGCGCTGCTGCAATGCGGCGGCGCGTCACTGCCGGCTCTTTGGCATGCAGTTTTGATGAAGTCTACTGTTCACGCACGCTCGCGCATGCATGGCGGGCACGGCGGGCCGTCGCTTCAGGACAGGGCCGTCTCGGGATCGACGGCGGCAAGGAATCCGCCCGACTGGCGCGACCAGAGCCGGCCATAGAGCCCGCCCCGCGCGACCAGCTCGGCATGGCTGCCGCTATCGACGATGCGCCCCTGGTCGAGCACGATCAAACGGTCGAGCGCGGCGATGGTCGAGAGCCGGTGCGCGATGGCTATCACAGTCTTGCCCTGCATCAGGCGCTGCAACTGCTCCTGGATCGTCGCCTCGACCTCCGAATCGAGCGCCGACGTCGCCTCGTCGAGGATCAGGATCGGCGCGTCCTTCAGCAGCACGCGGGCGATGGCGATGCGCTGGCGCTGGCCGCCCGAGAGCTTGACGCCGCGTTCGCCGACGCGGGAATCGAAGCCCTTGCGCCCGTCCTGGTCGCTCAGGCCCAGCACGAACTCATGCGCCGAGGCCTGCCGCGCCGCCGCCGCGATCTCGGCCTCGGTCGAGCCGATGCGGCCATAGGCGATATTGTCGCCGATCGAGCGATGCAGCAGCGAATTATCCTGCGTCACCATGCCGATCTGGGTGCGCAGCGAATCCTGCGTGACCTGGGCGATGTCCTGCCCGTCGATCAGGATACGCCCGCCCTCCAGCGGATAGAGCCGCAGCAGCAGGTTCACCAGCGTCGATTTGCCCGCGCCGGACGGGCCGACGAGCCCGATCTTCTCCCCGGGCTGGATTGCGAGGTCGAGCCCCTCGAACAGCCCCGAGGTCTTGCCGTAGTTGAAGCGGACCTGCTCGAAACGGATGCCGCCCCGGTCGACGACCAGCGGCTGCGCGCCTTGCGAATCGGTCAGGTCATGCGGCTTGGCGATCGTCTCCATGCTCTCCTGCACCGCGCCGACATTCTCGAACACGCCGCGCACGAGATGAATCAGCCAGGTCGACATCTGCACCAGCCGCAGCACGAGCCCGATCGCGGCCGCGACCGCGCCCGGCGTCATCTCGCCACGGCTCCAGAGCCACAAGCTCAGAGCGGCCGTGACCACGACGAGCAGGCTGTTCATCGCCTGCAGGATGACGCTGACCCCGGTGATCAGCCGCGACAGGTTCAGATAGGCGTCGTTCCAGCGCGTCAGCGATTCGCGCACGGCGGAGCGCTCGGCGTCGGCGCGCGCGAAAAGCTTGACCGTCAGGATGTTGGTGTAGGCATCGACGATGCGCCCCGTCGTCGAGGACCGGCCAAGCGAGGTCGCCTCCGAGCGCGTCTTGGCGCGCGGCACGAAATAGCTCAGCAGCGCCGCATAGGCACCAAGCCAGACCACGACCGGAAGTGCGAGCCACAAACTGGTCTTGCCGAAGAAACCAAGCGCCACAGCGACGAAGATCAGCGCGTACCAGAGGTCGTCGATGATCTCGATCGTCGCGCCGCGGATCGACTGGCCGGCCTGAATCACACGCGCCGACAGCCGCCCGGCGAAATCGTTCTGGAAATAGGAGAGCGCGTGACCCAGCGTGTAGACGTGGTTGCGCCAGCGGATCTGGTTGGTGATCGGCGGCGCCACGACCTGATCGACGATGGCGTGGTTGGCGAAATACACCAGCGGCCGAACGACGACGAGCAAGAACGCCGCGCCCGTCAAAAGCCAGCCATGGTCGCGCCAGATCGTCTCCGGCGACTGCGTCGCCAGCAGGTCCACGAACCAGCCGACCATCAGATACATCAGCGCCTCGATGCCGCTGAAGGCCAATCCGGTGAGCATGATCAGGGCCATCCAGCCCTTCACGTCCTTGATGTGGTGCCACATGAAGCGGAAGACGCCGCGCGGCGGCGTCACGCTCTCGTCGAAGGGCGCGAAGACGTCGATCCGGCTTTCGAGCCAGCGGAAGAGGGCGGCGAACATGGCTGGCCGCTCTCCTGGATCGGCGTGGTGGCGAGATTCCGGCGTCGAAACCCCGAGCCGATATGGGGCGCGGCAGCGACAAAGGCCAGCGTCCTTGACGCATGCAGCGCCGTCATCCCATGACAGCAGCCCATGAAACAGCAGTCCATGACGACGTTGACGCTGCGCCTCGCCCTCTATCAACCCGACATTCCGCAGAACGCCGGCACGATGATCCGGATGGCGGCCTGCCTCGGCATAGCCGTCGACATCGTCGAGCCCGCCGCCTTCGACGTCTCCGACCGGCATTTCCGGCGCTCGGGCATGGACTATCTCGAACGCGCCGCGATCACGCGCCATGACGGCTTTACAGCCTTCGACGCCTGGCGGCGCGACGCCGGCCATCGCCTGATCCTGGCCGAGACCGACGGCGCTACGCCCCACATCGATTTCGCCTTTCGTCCCGGCGACATCGTCATGGTCGGGCGTGAATCGGCCGGCGTGCAGCCCGAAATCTACGCGGCGGCGGACGCCAGCATCCATATCCCGATACAGTCGGGCCTGCGCTCGCTCAACGTCGCGGTTGCGGCGGCCATGGTTCTGGGCGAAGCCTTGCGCCAACTGGGCGGCTATCTCCTCCCCAATCAGGATTGAGCGATGACCGAGGCAGCGGCGGCGGAAGACCGCACGAAACAGGCGCAGATGACCCTCGCCGAAGCCATGAAGCCCCGCGCCAAGGCGTGGTTCGCGACGCTGCGCGACCGGATCTGCGCGGCGCTCGAAGCGATCGAGGACGAGGCGACCGGCCCCTTCGCGCCAGAAGCCGACGCCGCGACGGCAGGCCGCTTCAAGCGCACGCCGTGGAGCCGCACCAACCATGACGGGGCCGAGGGCGGCGGCGGCGTGATGTCGGTGATGTCAGGCCGCGTCTTCGAGAAGGTCGGCGTCCATGTCTCGACCGTCTATGGCACCTTCCAGCCCGAATTTGCCGGCCAGATCCCCGGCGCATCAGACGATCCGCGCTTTCACGCCACTGGCATCTCGCTGATCGCCCATCCCTGGAACCCGCATGCGCCGACCGTGCACATGAACACGCGCTTCGTCGTGACGACGAAGCCCTGGTTCGGCGGCGGCGCGGACCTGACCCCCGTGCTGGTACGCAGGCGAACCCAGGACGATCCCGATTCGATCGCCTTCCACGCCGCCATGCGCGCACCCTGCGAGCGCTTCGCCCCCGTCGCCGACTACGACCGCTTCAAGGCGTGGTGCGAGGAGTATTTCTTCCTGAAGCACCGCAACGAGCCGCGCGGCATCGGCGGCATCTTCTACGACTATCTCTGGTCGGCCGACCCGGAAGGCGAATTCGCCTTCACCCAGGCGGTCGGCGAGGCTTTTCTGGGCGTCTACCCGCAGATCATGCGCGCCAATATGGGCACGCCGTGGACGGAGGCCGACCGTTTCGAGCAGCAGGTCCGGCGTGGCCGCTATGTCGAGTTCAACCTGCTCCACGACCGTGGCACGATCTTCGGTCTCAAGACCGGCGGCAATGTCGATTCGATCCTGTCCTCGCTGCCGCCGACGGTGCGGTGGCCGTAAGGCGTCTCAGGCGCTGGCTCTTTCGGTTGCCACCGCCTGAACCACGAACCCGGCCTGCTCCGACTCTCCGGCCGGACAGGCCGCCTCTATCCAGTCTCGCCGCGCCGCCTCCAGCACACGCCCGACCGCAGGCCCGACCGGTACGCCGAGCGAGATGACGTCACGCCCGGTCGGGTGAAAGCGTGGCGTCGCGCCGAGATCGGCAATCTGCTCGCGCATCGCGGCCTGCCGTTCGGCAGGGGCGCTCGCATTCAGCAGCTCCAGCGCGCCGGCAACCGCATCCGAACCAAGCCGATGCGCCAGATGCCGCAGGGCCGCGATCCGCGGCTGCCCCCAGCGCCCTGACAGCGCTTCCTGCGCAGCGACGATCCGCGATATCCGGTCGAATTCGGCGTTCGACAGCCGCAGGAGCTCCTGAAGCCGCGTCGCGTCCTCGGTCACGCAGACGGCCAGCGCCGCAAGCCGGAACGCCGGATCGACGCTTTCGCCGCCCTCACCACCGGCAACCAACCTGAAGCGCGCCAGACGCGGCACGCAGCCGAGCACCGGCATCAGCAAGCCGCCGCCCGCCATCGCCTCGACAGCCCCGGAGGCGCCTGGAGCAACGAGCAGCTTCAGCATTTCCGCCCGAATGCGTTCTCGCGATAGCCCGTCGAGCCCGGCCCGGCCCGCGATGCAGGCAGCGAACCCGACGGCGTCGGGCGCACCCTGCCCATAGCGGGCGTGAAAGCGGAAGAAGCGCAGGATGCGCAGATAGTCCTCGGCGATGCGCGCGCCGGCATCGCCGATGAAGCGGATGCGTCGGGCCGCGAGGTCGGCCAGACCGCCGGCATAATCATGCACCCTGCCGTCGCCCGACAGGCTGAGCGCGTTGACGGTAAAATCGCGACGCAGCGCATCGGCTGCGAAATCGCGGCCAAAGGCGACCGTGGCGTGGCGGCCGTCGGTCTCGACATCGCGGCGGAGCGTCGTGACCTCGAAGCCTTCCTCGTCGCGCACGAGCGTCACCGTGCCATGGGCGATGCCGGTCGGCACCGCCTTGAAGCCCGCAAGCCCACCGCGCCGGATCGTCTCGGGCGGCAGGCAGGTGGTGGCGAGATCGCAATCGTCGACGGGCTCGGCCAGCAGCAGGTTGCGCACGGCCCCGCCGACGACGCGCGTTTCCTCGCCATCCCCGTTCAGCGCCGCGAGAACTCCAGCGATCATCGGCTTCGCGAGGAACGCCGCAAGGCGATCCTGCGCGGCGACATTCACTTGAAGCGGCCGGGCACCAGTTGCCCGTTCTCCATATGCGGCGGCTCGTAGGCGCCGCGATTGCGCGGCGCGATCCAGCCGGCGACGATGAAGGAGACGATCGCCAGGCCCAGGCCAGCCACCGACAGCCGGAAAATATGCGGGCTCCAATGCTCGACATCGAGCGGATTGCGCCGCCTGACGACCAGATAGGCCGCAAAAACGCAGAAGGGCAGGACGAAGAGCAGGAACTCCTCAGTCAGCGAACGCAGCATCGGCGCGATATCCCGGTCAGGTCAGGCAGCACATGGTTTCAGCCGGCAAGCCGCTCATAGAGATTGCGGATCATGCCGGCGGTTGCACCCCAGATATAGCGACCCTCGAACGGCATCGCATAGTAGGTCCTATAGAGCCCCTTCCACTCGCGTCCCTCGCGCTGGTGATTGGCGGGGTCGAGCAGGAAATCGAGTGGCGCCTCGAAGGCCTCATCGACCTCATGGGCGTTGATCGTCAGCGCGAAAGGCGGCTCGACCAGCCCGACGACGGGAGTGATCCGGTAGCCCGTCCCGGTCAGATAGGCGTCGAGGAAGCCGAGCACGCGGACATGCTTACGCTCCAGTCCGATCTCTTCCTCGGTTTCGCGCAACGCCGTGACGACCGGCGAACCGTCGGCCGCATCGACCCGCCCACCCGGAAAGGCGATCTGCGCCGAATGGCTGCGCAGGGCCGCCGAACGCTGGGTCAGAAGCACGCTCAACCCCTCGGGCCGTGCGACGACCGGAATCAGCACGGCGGCCGGCACGGCGGCGCTTTCGTCGGGCGGCGCGACGGGCTGCGGCTGCAGGTCATGGTCGCCGCGCGGACGGCCGGTGACGTCGCCGGGCATGGGCGGATCGCGGCGCAATCGGAGACCGGCCCGCGCTACGAATTCCTCGGCGGTGAACGTCAGGGCGGTGAACTTCAGGGTATCGCTGGCGTTCATGCGTCGCCCAGATCCTCGATCTCGCTCGCCGGCACGGCCGGGTGGAACATCCCGCCGGCGAAGACCCCGAACATGGCGACGCCCTCGACCTCGCGCACCTCGCCCAGCGCCAGCAGGTCATAGGTCAGCGCCCGCGTTACTCGGGCCCAGAGGTCCCGCCGGACATGGACATAGGGCTTGAGCCCGTCCTTTTCCTGCCGCTCGAACCGAATCAGATGCTCGCGCCCCGCGCTGACGACATCGTCGACCTGCGTCCGGAACGCGAGCGCGCGAGCCTCGCCTTCACCGTCGACCGCCATTTCAACCGCCTGGAACGGCGCATCCTCGACCTTGAGGCCAACCTTCTCGACCGGGGTCACGAGAAAGTAATCCTCGCCTTCGCGCTTCAGCACGGAGGAGAAAAGCTTGACCAGAGCGGGTCTTCCGATCGGCGTCCCCAGATAGAACCAGGTCCCGTCCGAGGCGATCCTCATGTCGAGATCGCCGCAAAACGGCGGATTCCAGCGCTCCACGGGCGGCAGGCCACGGCCCTTGCCGTCACGCAGCGAGGTTAGCAGCGCGTCCATCGCCGGGGTCGCGGGCGTCATCGAAAGTCCGTCCTGGGTCTCATGCGGCATATTGGTTGCATCGCGCTCTCCGCCTTGAACTGTACATAATCGTGAAGCCGACTTCTGTGCACCGCGTCATCGGGCCTCTTGAGCCGGCATGACGGCCGCTCCACACTCAACGGCTTATGGCCGTGCAGGTTCGGAAGGCGAAGACGCAGGATACCGGAACACGAGACGTGACGACCCGAGCAAGAGCCTGGGCCCGAAGACGAAGCTGGAGGAGATCGACATCATGGCGCAAGTCCGGACCGCGGAGGCCAACGCACCGATCAATCTCGACACCGGCATCGTCGAGGCGGCCGAAGCGGCGCTCGGCGCCATCGGCGCGGCGCGAAACGAGATCGGCCGGGTCATCTTCGGCCAGCAGAAGGTGGTCGACCTCTCGCTGATCACCCTGCTCGCGGGCGGCCACGGCCTGCTGGTCGGCGTGCCCGGCCTCGCCAAGACCAAGCTGGTCGAAGCGATGGGCACCGTGCTGGGGCTCGCGGCAAGGCGCGTCCAGTTCACGCCCGATCTGATGCCCTCCGACATTCTCGGCTCCGAGGTGCTCGACGAGAGCGCCGACGGCAAGCGCCATTTCCGTTTCATCAAGGGCCCTGTCTTCGCCCAGTTGCTGATGGCCGACGAAATCAACCGCGCGTCGCCCCGCACACAGTCGGCGCTGCTGCAGGCGATGCAGGAGCACCACGTCACGGTCGGTGGCGAGCGTTACGACCTGCCCGCCCCCTTCCATGTGCTGGCGACCCAGAACCCGATCGAGCAGGAGGGCACCTATCCCCTGCCCGAAGCCCAGCTCGACCGCTTCCTGCTCGAGATCGACGTCGCCTATCCCGATCGCGAGGCCGAGCGTCGCATCCTGATGGAGACCACCGGCGCAGCCGAGCACAAGCCGGTCCAGGCGATGAGCGCCGAGACCCTGATGTCAACGCAGCGCCTCGTGCGCCGCCTTCCGGTCGGCGAGGCCGTGGTCGATGCGATCCTCGATCTCGTCCGCTCGGCCCGCCCGGGCGACGGCGACCCTGCCATCACCGACAAGCTCTCCTGGGGACCCGGCCCGCGCGCCAGCCAGTCGCTGACGCTGGCCTGCCGCGCCCGCGCCCTCGTCGAGGGCAGGCTTGCCCCGTCCGTGGACGATGTCGCCGCGCTGGCGATCCCGGTGCTGAAGCACCGCGTCGCGCTGACCTTCGCCGCCCGCGCCGATGGCGAGACCGTCGAGGGCGTGATTGCGAAACTCGTGGAACGGCTGGGATAGGAGGCGACCGGACATGCTCCGCACGCGCGTTCTCGGGACCTCCGAACGCCAGCCGGCCAGGCCGGTTCTCACCGCCTCGCTCGATCTCGCCGCGCGTCTGCCGCGGCTGATTCTGGAGGCGCGCCGGGTCTCGGCCAGCGTGCACGGCATCCATGGGCGCAGGCGCGCCGGCCCCGGCGAGACGTTCTGGCAGTACCGGCCGCTGGTCACGGGCGAATCCTCCTCGCGCATCGACTGGCGCCGCTCGGCCCGCGACGGCCATCTCTTCGTCAGGGAGCGCGAATGGGAGGCTTCCCACGCGATCTGGCTCTGGATCGACCGTTCGGCCTCGATGGGCTTCGCCTCGTCGCTGGCGCTTTCCTCCAAGGTCGACCGGGCGCTGGTTGCGGGGTTCGCGCTGGCGGAGACGCTGGTCGATGGCGGCGAACGCGTCGGCCATCTCGGCCTGACCCGCGCCTTGGCGTCGCGCCGCATCGTCGAGCTGCTGGCGCAAGCAATCCTGGTCGATAGCAAGGGCACGACCTCCGACCTGCCTCCAGACGCCGCCCTGCCCCGCCTCGCCGACGCGATCATCATCACCGACGGGCTCTCTCCGGCGGCCTCGCTGGCCAAGCGCATCGCGACGATGGCCTCGTCGGGCGCGCGCGGCCATGTCCTGCTGATCGCCGATCCGATCGAGGAAACCTTCCCCTTCACCGGCCAGGCCGAGCTTTTCGACCTCGAGGACGGCTTGAGCCTGCGCGTTGGCGATGCCGGTTCCTGGGGCGCCGAGTATCGCCAGCGGCTCGAAGCCCATCGCGACGCGATCAGGGAAGCCTGCCGCAAGGCCGGCTGGACTCTGACGCTGCACCGGACCGACCGGCCCGCCAGCGAGGGCGTCCTGCGTGTCGCCAGCCTGATCGCGGCCTCCCGCAGCAGCGGCGGCGGGCGATGACGATGGGAACTGCGTCATGCTGAGCTCCTTGCCCTTCGCCTTCTCCGCCCCGCTCGCGCTGACCGCGCTGGCGCTGCTGCCGGCGCTTTGGCTGATCCTGCGCGTGACGCCGCCAAAGCCCCGGCGCATCGATTTTCCGCCGCTCAAGATCATGGCCGACCTCATCGCCAAGCGCGAAATGCCCGCGCATACGCCGTGGTGGCTGCTGGCTTTGCGCATGGCCGTCGCCGCGCTCGCGATCCTCGCGGTCGCCGGCCCGGTCTGGAATCCGCCGCGCGAGGCCGGCCCCCTGCGCGGCCCGATACTGCTTCTCGTCGACAACGGCTTCGGCGCGGCGACCGACTGGCCCGAGCGGCTGGCGATCTCCGAATCCCGCGTCGCCGCCGCCGCCCGCGAGGGCCGCCCGGTGGCCATCGTCGGCCTCGCCGAAGCGCCGGGTGAAATCGCCCTGTCGGAGCCCCGCGCCGCGCTCGATCGCCTGCGGGCCTTCGCGCTGCAGCCGCATGCGCCCGACCGCGCCGCCCATCTGCCGCGCATCGAGGCCTTTCTGCGGACGTCGCCCGACGCCGAGATCGTCTGGGTCGCCGACGGGCTCGCCGTTTCCGACGAAAGCAGCCTCCTGGCGAGGCTGAAGCAGGTTGCCGACGCCGGTCGCCTCTCGATCCACACCAGCCCGGCCGACCAGCTTGGCCTCGCCAATCCGGAAAATCTCGCCGGCGCGCTGACCGTCAAGGTGCTGCGGCCGAGCCCGGTCGCGGCCGCCAGCGGCCAGGTGCGTGCGCTCGACCTGAAAGGCCTGCCGCTCGGCGATGCGCCCTTCGTCTTCAACGGCTCGGAACTCCAGACCACCGCCCGGCTGACCCTGCCGATCGAGGTCCGCAACGCCGTGTCGCGGCTCGAGATCGCCGGTGAGCGCTCCTCGGCCGCCGTCGCCCTGCTCGACGACCGGGCCAAGCGCCGCCGCGTCGGCATCGTCTCGGGCACGACCACCGACACGGCCCAGCCGCTGCTCTCGCCCACCTATTACGTTTCGCGCGCGCTCCAGCCATTCGCCGAGATCAGGGAGCCGCGCCCGGGCTCGACCGACCCGATCGGCGAATTGCTGGCGCAAAACCTCTCCGTGCTGGTGCTGGCCGATATCGGCGCGCTTGACGGCGACACTGTCGGCAAGATCAACGGCTTCATCCAGCGCGGCGGCGTGCTGCTGCGCTTCGCCGGGGCGCGGCTCGCCGCGGCGTCCGACGATCTGACCCCGGTGCGTCTGCGTCGCGGCGGCCGCACCCTCGGCGGCGGCCTGTCATGGGACACGCCCCGCAAGCTCGCGCCCTTCACCCGAGAAAGCCCGTTCTTCGGCCTGGCCCTGACCGACGATGTCCGCGTCTCCAGACAGATCCTGGCCGAGCCTGAAGCCGATCTCGCCCGCAAGACCTGGGCTGCGCTGGAGGACGGCACGCCCGTGGTCACCGGCGAGCGCCGCGGCGACGGCATGATCGCGATGATGCATGTCACCGCCGACACGACCTGGTCGAACCTGCCGCTGTCGGGCCTCTTCGTCGAGATGCTGCGCAAGGTCGTCGGCCTTGCCGGAACCGGGCCGACCGAGGCTCAAGGAGAGGATGCGCGCGTGGAAACCCTG
The DNA here is from genome assembly GCF_056405115.1 of Allobosea sp. P2_A10. Lineage (NCBI taxonomy): Bacteria > Pseudomonadati > Pseudomonadota > Alphaproteobacteria > Hyphomicrobiales > Alloboseaceae > Allobosea > Allobosea sp. P2_A10. The sequence continues at coordinate 168,942 of NZ_JBFUCS010000005.1, forward strand.
TCGCCGACCCGCGTGCTCGACGGCAGCGGCGCCTTCCGCAGCCCACCGCCCACTGCACAGCCCGTTGCCCGGACCTTCGCCGGCCGCGCCACGCTCGTCCACCCGCCTGGCATCTATGGCCCGGCCGACGGCTCGCTGGCGGTCAACGCCCTGAACCCGTCGGACAGCCTGAGCGCGATCGACCTCGCCGCGCTTGGCGCGCCGATCCTGCCCGTCGACAAGCCGGTCGCGCTCGACATCCGCCCGCAATTGCTGGTCGTGGCGCTGCTGCTGCTGATCGCCGACACGCTGGCGACGCTCTGGCTCGGCGGCAGGCTCTCCTTCGCGCGCCGCGTCGCCCCGGCCGCAATCCTGCTCGCGCTTGCGCTCGGTGGAATGGCGCTGCCCGACCCGGTCCAAGCGCAAACCGCCCCGGCGGCTCCCGTGGACCAGCGGCCGCCCGTGCCGCGCGAACTCTTCGCCGCCGGCGCGGTCACGCGGCTCGCCTATGTCGTGACCGGCGACAGGACCGTCGACGACATGTCGAAGGCGGGGCTGGCGGGGCTCAACATCGTGCTGGGCGCACGCACCGCGCTCGAACCCGGCGAGGCCGTCGGCGTCAACGCCGAGCGCGACGAACTCGCCTTCTTCCCGGTGCTGTACTGGCCGATCGTCGCCGGCCGGCCGCTACCCGCACCGGAGACCCTGCGCAAGGTCGAGGCCTATATGAAGGGCGGCGGCCTCGTGATTTTCGACACCCGCGACGCGATGAGCGCGCGTCCCGGCGGCGGCACCACGCCCGAGGGCGAGCAGCTTCGCCGCATGCTGCAGACGCTCGACATCCCCGAGTTGGAGCCGCTGCCGCGCGACCATGTGCTGACCAAGACCTTCTACATCCTCGACGGCTTCGTCGGGCGCTATGATACCGGCACGACCTGGGTCGAGATCCTGCCGCCAGCCGGTGAGGATGGCCGCCGTCCGGCGCGCGCCGGCGACAATGTCTCGCCGATCGTCATCACCTCCAACGACCTCGCCTCGGCCTGGGCCACCGGCCGGCGCGGCGAGGCGCTGGTGCCGCTCTCCGGCTCCGATCCGCGCCAGCGCGAAATGGCGCTCCGGGCCGGTGTCAACCTCGTGATGTATGCCCTCACCGGCAACTACAAGGCCGACCAGGTTCACGTCCCGGCCCTGCTCGAACGTCTGGGACAGTAAAACGATGTGGAGCCTGACCTTCGCGCCGCTCGTTTCGCTGCCGCTGCTGATCGGCCTTGCCGTTCTGGCCGCGATCGCGGCCGGCGCGGCGATCGTGCTGGCCGGCAGGAGCGCGGTCTTGCGCGCGCTCGCGCTGGTCGTGCTGACCCTGACGCTGGCGGACCCGTCGCTCGTCTTCGAGGATCGCGAGCCGGTCAAGGACGTCGTCTCCGTCGTCGTCGATCGCTCCGGCTCCAACCGCCTCGCCGATCGCGCGGCGCAGACGCAGGCCGCCCAGGCCGAGGTCGAGCGTCAACTGCGTGGCCTGACGAATGTCGAGGCGCGCGTCGTCGAGGTCCGTGATGCGCAGGGCTCCGGCGACGGCACGCGCCTGTTCGAGGCGATGGCCGCCAGCCTCGCCGACGTGCCCTCCGAACGCGTCGCCGGCGCGATCATGATCACCGACGGACTTGCCCATGATGCGCCCGCGACGCCCGAGGCGCTTGGCCTGCGCGCGCCGCTGCATGTGCTGACGACCGGCCGCAGCGCCGAGATCGACCGCCGCATCGTCCTGGTCGATTCGCCGCGCTTCGGCATCGTCGGCAAGGAGCAGACAGTCAAGCTGCGCGTCGTCGAGCGTGGCGGGCCGGGCCGGGCCGGGCTGGTCATCCGCCGCGACGGCGAGATCATCGCGCGGCGCGAGGTCACGGCGGGCGAGACCGTCAGCGTTCCCGTCCGGATCGATCGCGGCGGGCCCAACGTCATCGAAATCGAGGCCGCCCCGCTCGAAAACGAGCTGACGCTCGCCAACAACCGCGCCGTGATCACGATCGAGGGCGTCCGCGACAAGCTGCGCGTGCTGCTGGTCTCGGGCGAGCCGCATCCCGGCGAGCGCACCTGGCGCAACCTCTTGAAGGCCGACGCCAATGTCGACCTCGTGCATTTCACCATCCTGCGCCCGCCCGAGAAGCAGGACGGCACGCCGATCAACGAGCTCTCGCTGATCGCCTTCCCGACKCGCGAACTCTTCCAGGTCAAGATCAAGGAATTCGACCTGATCATCTTCGACCGCTACGCCAACCAGTCGATCCTGCCGCTGCTCTATTTCGAGAACATCGTGCGCTATGTCCGCGAGGGCGGCGCGCTGCTCGTCGCCGCCGGCCCTGAATATTCTGGTTCGCAATCGCTCTCGCGCACGCCGCTCGGCCAGATCCTGCCGGCGCAGCCCGACGGCAGCGTCATCGACGAAGCCTATCGCGCCCGCGTCAGCGAGCCCGGCAAGCGCCACCCCGTCACCCGCGACCTGCCCGGCTCCGAGGTCGAGCCGCCGCGCTGGGGCGAATGGCTGCGTATGGTGGGTGCGCGCGCCCGCTCGGGTTCAGCCGTGATGACCGGCCCGGGCGACCGGCCGTTGCTGATGCTGGCGCGCGAGCAGAAGGGTCGCGTCGCGCTCTTCCTCTCCGATCACGCCTGGCTCTGGGCGCGCGGTTTTCGCGATGGCGGGCCATATCTCGACCTGCTGCGCCGCCTCAGCCACTGGCTGATGAAGGAGCCGGAGCTGGAGGAAGAGGCGCTGCGCGCCTCGGTGCGCGGCGGCGTCATCGAGGTCGAGCGCCAGACGCTCGGCGACACGCCCGCTCCGCTGGTCGTCACCGGCCCCGACGGCCAGTCCCGCACCGTGCCGATGGAAGCCGGACGGCCCGGACTGTTCACCGCGCGTATCCAGACCGGGGAATTCGGCCTGCACCGGATCTCGGCCGACAACCTCACCGCTTTCGCCAGCGTCGGCCCGGAAAACCCGCGTGAACTGATGGAGGTCGTCAGCAACCCCGCCGCGCTGCAGGCGCTGGCCGAGGCGACGGGCGGCTCCTCGCGCCGCATCGGCCAGGACACAGGTTCGGCTGTGACGGTCCCGCGCATCGTCCCCGTGCGCGCCGGAACCGGCTTTGCCGGTGCCGACTGGATCGGCCTGCGCATCAGCGATTCCGGCATCGTGCGCGGCGTCTCTGTCTCGCCGCTCTTCATCGGCCTGATCGGTCTGGCGCTGCTTTTCGGCGCGCTCGTCACCGGTTGGCTCGGCGAGAGCGGACGCCGGTTCAACCGGCGGCCCGACGCGGTCTGACCCCACCGTCATTCCGGGGCTTCGCGAACGCGAAGAACCCGGAACGACCGGTCCATCAGCGATAGGGCGTCACCGCCCCATGCCGCTGCGCCAGCACACCCTCGACCAGCTCCAGCGCAAGAAACCGCGCCGGATCAGCCGGCCCCGGCAGCACCAGCTGACCGGGTGGAATGACCCTGAAGCCGAAGCGCGCATAATAGGGCGCATCGCCCACCAGCATGATCAGATCGTGTCCCGCATCGCGCGCGGCATCGATCGAACGGTGCATCAGGGCGCCCCCGATGCCGCGCCCCTCGAAGGCGGGATCGACCGTAAGCGGCCCCAGCATCAGCGCCTTGTGGCCGCCAGCCAGCACCGGCGTCACCTTGATCGACCCGACAAGAAAGGTGCCGACATGGGCGGCGAAAGTCAGCGCAGGGTCCGGCGGCACGCCCTCGCGCAGGCGAAACGCGGTGCGGGCGAAGCGCCCCGGCCCAAAGGCGCGCTCGTGCAGGCGCTCGATCGCAGCGGAATCGACGGGAAGTTCATGGCGAATGGTCAGGGGCAGGGATGTCATGACGGGCGAAACACCGGCGAACGGGCAAGACTGCGAAAGGATGGCGGCACGGCGCGTATGCGGCCATGCCGGAGCGCGCGTTCAGCGCGCCGGTCGTCGCAGGAGAAGAAGAGGGTGCCCGCTGGTCATGGTGGCGCGGCTCTAGCAGAACGGCGACGGTGCGTCCATGGCATCGCAAATCTCAGGTCAGCAGCTTCGGGCCGGCCGCCGTTTCGATCGTCGCCCGATAGCGAAGGATGGCGCCCGGCACGATGACGGGAGGGCGATCCACGTTCAGCTGGCGGTAGAGATTGCAGACCGATGCGCTGTCGGGATGCTCCATGGCGAAGCCTGTCAGGCGCGCACCGAGATCGGCCATCGTGGCCATGGAGCGCGGCTTGCCGCGCCTATCGATGATCGAGGGAGCGGCTCCGCCGAGAGGCAGCGAGCCATCGTCGGGGATTGCGAAATCGAAGGTCGGGTTATCGAAGGGAAGTGCGACCTTCCTGCCGAAGATCGCTTCGCGGCCAGCGAGAACGGAGGCGATGTCGTCGGCTCTCGCGACCCAGCCCCGAAAGCGCCGCCCGTCCTCCCACGCTGCCCTGACGCCGGCGACATCGTCGAGACCGAACCAGCGCGGACGGTCCGGACTCCGCGCATCGGGATCAACGGCAACGATCTCCAGATAGACCGAATTCCCGAGCCGCAGCAGGTGGTTATGCGTGCCCATGTAGCTGTGACGCTGACCGAACGGGACATCGAGATCGAGACACTCCCTGACATGCGAAACGCCCTCCGCCAGCGACGGCGCAATCACCGTGAGGTGGTCCAGCGTCAGCATGGTCCGGGCTGTTCCAACGGCAACGACATCACCAGTCCTGCGACACGATCCGCTCGCCGGCGATCTCCGCCAGCCTGCGCCGCGTCGCCGGCGTCGTGCCGTCCGGCAACGCGTCGAGCGCAAACCATCCCGCCTCCGCGATCTCGCGATCGGGCTGCTTCACGCCGTCGACCTCGAACACCCTGACGACAAAGACCGCAACATGGTCGCGGCGCGACATCGCCCGGTTGAAGAACACGCCGTGCAGAACAGCCTCGCCCGTCAGCCGGATCATCGCCTCCTCGCGCAGTTCCTTGACCAGCGCGGCATGAAGCGTCTCGCCGACCTCGACGCCGCCGCCTGGCAGGTGCCAGCCCGGAACGTAGGTGTGGCGCACCAAGAAGACCGTGCCCTCCGCACTGAGTACGGCGGCGCGCACGCCCAGCGTCATGCCGCGCACGAGCCGGAAATAGACGTGCAGCAGCCAGCCGAACACCTTTTGCGGCAGGCTGCGTCCGGTTTCGGCGCTGTCGGGGGTATGGGACGGCGCGATTCCGCTCATGGAATCCCCAAATCCCAACAAACTCCTAATTGTCTATGCAAATAACGCATGGCAGAGGCTCATTTCGAGTTCCGTTACGTCACAAACGCGCCTCAAACGAGGCAGATAAGGCGGCATCACCGCTGGGGACTTTTGTCATGTTACTCTCTTTCATCATCGCTCGCCTCACCGCCAAGCCGGCTTACGTCTGGAAGCCCGCTCTCACGCTGACCGATTCGCGCGTCGTTTCGGAACTGACCGGCGCCGCCAACTGATAACCACGTTGCATTAGCCGGCTTGCACAACCTATAAGTGCATCATACTACCCTGCGTAGATCCACTGGAATCTATGGGGGCAGTCCATGCCGCGCGCCGCTGTTGCGCTCGCTTTACTGGCGGGCGCGCTGATCCTGCTCAAGACGACTGGATCGGTTACGTGGTCGTGGGCGATCGTGCTGGCGCCGTTCTGGTTGCCCATCGTCTCATTCATCGGCTTTGCCCTGCTCTGCCTGTGCCTTTATGCGCTCGCCATCGGCGGGACAGGGCGCGGCGGCCGCTGAGTCGGGCCGGTCCATAGGGTCGCACCGTCCGCCATAGTGCTTGACGGCGGACCTGCGGCAAGGGCAAGCGCTGAGGCTGTGTTCAAGCTCGCACATCTGTCCGATCCGCATCTGGGCCCGCTCGCGGGCTTTTCGCTGCACCAGCTCCTGGGCAAGCGCGCGACCGGCTATGTCAACTGGCGGCGCAAGCGCAGGCATGCCCATGACATGGAAATCCTGGCGCTGATCGTCGCCGACATTCGCGAGCAGCAGCCCGATCACATCGCCTGCACCGGCGACGTCGCCCATATCGGCCTGCCCGACGAGTTCAGGACGGCGGTGGCCTTTCTCGATACGCTGGGCGCACGCGAGACGGTCAGCTTCGTGCCGGGCAATCACGACGCCTATGCCCGCTCTTCGCTGAAGGCGCTGGCCGGCCATCTCGGCCCGTGGTGCACCAGTGACGACGGCATGGCGGGTTATCCCTGGTATCGCCGGCGCGGACAGGTCGCATTGATCGGCGTCAACAGCGGCGTCCCGACCCTGCCCCTGATGGCGACCGGGCGAATCGGCAAGGCGCAGCTCGCCGCGACCGAAAAGCTGCTCGACCGCGCGCGCGAGGACGGCCTGATCCGCGTCGTCCTGATCCACCACCCTCCCTATGAGGGCGGCGCGCGGCGCTCACGCGAACTCGTCGATGCAAGAGCCTTCGAGGCGATGCTGGCCCGGACGGGAGCGGACCTCGTGCTGCATGGCCACAACCACACCTTCTCGCTGGCCTGGCGTGCGGGTCGCGGCCGCGACGTGCCCATCGTCGGCGTGCCCTCGGCCTCGATCGGCCCGCGCGGCCATGGCGAAAAGGCGACCTGGCATCTCTTCAGGATCGAGGGCGACGCATCGGCTCCCCATATCCGCGTCGAGCAGCGCGGCTTCGAGCCTGACGGTACGGTGATCATGCGCCAGGAGATAGCGCTGCACGCCAAGCCGGCGTGAGCGCTTCGCAGAACAACGCGCCGTCATTCCGGGCAAGCGGAGCGCCGACCTGGAATCCATCGTAAGGCACGACCGCGCTCTATGATGGATTCCGGATCGGCGCCGCTACGCGGCTTGTCCGGAATGACAGCGCGCTTTTTTCGTGAAGTGACAGCACCCTCAAATACAGCGCCCGCCATCTACCGCCAGCACGCTCCCCGTCACCATCTCCGCCTCGTCGGAGCACAGGTACAGCGCCGCGTTGGCCATGTCCTTCGGCGTCGAGAGCCGGCCCCATGGGATCGAGGCCCTGAACTGGGCGCGTTTTTCCGGCGTGTCCTCGCCCATGAAGGTCGCCAGCAGCGGCGTTTCGCCGGCGACGGGCGCGATCGCGTTGACGCGGATGCGGTCGGGCGCGAGCTCCACCGCCATCGATTTCGAAAGCAGGTTCACCGCGCCCTTTGAGCCATTGTACCAGGTCAGGCCGGGACGCGGCCGGATGCCGGCGGTCGAGCCGACATTCAGGATCACGCCGCCGCCATGAGCGCGGAAATGCGGCACGGTCGCCTTGGCCATCAGATAGATCGACTTGACGTTGACGGCGAAGACCCGGTCGAACTCCTCCTCGGAGACATCGAGCATGGGCTGGTTGCGATGGCTGATGCCGGCATTGTTGACCACGATGTCGAGCCGGCCGAACTTCGCGATGATGCGCTCGACAGCCTTGTCGACGCTCTTGGCCCTGGCCACATCACAGGCGACCGCGAACGCCTTGCGCCCGATCGCCTTGGCCGCTTCCTTGGCCTTGTCGCCATTGATGTCGAGCACAGCCACGCGCGCGCCCTCGCGAACGAAGGTCTCGGCGATGCCGAACCCGAACCCCTGCGCCGCGCCGGTGACCAGCGCCGTCTTGCCCTTGAGTCTCATGGTGTTTCCCCGGATTTTGTTGTGGCCGCCGGCCGTCATTCTCGGGCGCAGCCCCGGGTCCGGCCCAAGGATGAACTCCGCGAATATCCTGAGAATCTCCTGCCGGAGACGCCCGGGTCAAGCCCGGGCATGATGTCGCGACCTACGCCCCGATCTCGTCCTGCAGCATCTCCAGCGCCAGCCAGCGCTCCTCGGCCTGGCCGATCTCGCGCGTCACCTCTTCCAGCCGCGCGGTCGCCTTGGCGAAGAGTTTTGGATCGCGCGTGTAGAGATCGCCCGACATCGCGGCGGTCAGCTTGGCGGCCTCGGCCTGCAGCACCTCGATGCGCTTGGGCAGCGTCTCCAGCGCGTGCTTCTCGTTGAAGGAGAGCTTGCGCTTGTTGACGAGGGCCGGCGCGGCGGGCTCAGCCGCAACCGGGGCGGAACCCTTGCCCGAGACCACCCTGGTCTTGGCCCCGACGCCGCGCCCGCGCTGGGCGATCATGTCGGAATAGCCGCCGGCGAATTCGGTCCAGACGCCATCCCCATCAGAGATCAGGGTGGCGGAAACCACGCGGTCGATGAAGTCGCGATCATGGCTGACCAGCAGGACCGTGCCCTGATAATCGGCAAGCAGTTCCTGCAGCAGGTCGAGCGTTTCGAGGTCGAGATCGTTGGTCGGCTCGTCCAGCACCAGCAGGTTGGAGGGCTTGGCCAGCGCCCGCGCCAGCATCAGCCGGCCACGTTCGCCGCCCGACAGCGCGCCGACCGGCGTGCGCCGCTGGATCGGCTGGAACAGGAAGTCCTTCATATAGGCGATGACATGGCGCGGCGTGTCGCCGACCATGACCTGGTCGGAGCCGCCGCCGGTCAGCGCATCGCCGAGCGGCGTCGCCGGATCCAGGCTTTCGCGGCGCTGGTCGAGCGTGACCATCTCCAGCGAGACGCCAAGCTTGACCTTGCCGGAATCGGGCGAAAGCGCGCCGGTCAGCAGGTTGATCAGCGTCGTCTTGCCCGCGCCATTGGGGCCGACGATGCCGATCCGGTCGCCGCGCGCCACGCGCAGCGACAGCGACTTCACCACGACATTGTCGCCAAAGGCCTTGGCGACGTCGACAGCCTCGATCACGAGCTTGCCGGAGGTCTGCGCTTCGCTGGCCTCGAACTTGACCTGACCGACGGCAAACCGGGCCGTGCGGCGGTGCTCGCGCAGGCCATGGAGTTCGCCAAGCCGGCGCTGGTTGCGGGTCCGCCGCGCGCTGACGCCGTAGCGCAGCCAGTCCTCCTCGCGCGCGATCTTGCGGTCGAGCTTGTGGCGGTCGAGTTCCTCCTGCGCCAGCACATTGTCGCGCCAGGCCTCGAACTCGCCAAAGCCCTTGTCCATGCGCCGGGTCAAGCCACGGTCTAGCCAGATCGTGGCGCGCGAGAGCGAGGTCAGAAAGCGCCGGTCATGGCTGATCAGCACCATGGCCGAGCGCAGCGATTTCAGCTCCTGCTCCAGCCATTCGATCACGGGCAGGTCGAGATGGTTGGTCGGCTCGTCGAGCAGCAGGATATCGGGCTCGGGCGCGAGCACGCGCGCCAGCGCCGCCCGGCGCGATTCGCCGCCCGACATCGTGGCCGGGTCTTCAAGGCCGGTCAGGCCGAGCTCGTCGATCAGGTATTGCGCGCGATAGGCGTCGTCACCGGGGCCAAGGCCCGCCTCGACATAGGCGAGCGAGGTCTTGTAGCCGGTGAAGTCGGGCTCCTGCGGCAGGTAGCGCACGGTGCAGCCGGGCTGCACGAAACGCTCCGCCTTGTCGGGCTCGACGAGGCCGGCTGCAATCTTCAGCAGCGTCGACTTGCCCGAGCCGTTGCGCCCGACGAGGCACACGCGTTCGCCCGCCGAGACCGCGATCTCGGCCGATTCCAGCAGCGGCTGTCCGCCGAAGGTGAGCGCGACGTCGCGCAGATGGAGCAAGGGAGCCATGGGGTGTCCGTGTCGGGGAAGCTGGCGGGATAGCCCGGCCGGCAACGCCTGTCACGCATCTTGCACCGCCGGGAGCATATTGATGCGGCGTCAGGGTGCGGTCATGCTGCAGCCAACGCCGATCGCAACGAGCGCGACCATGACCAGAGCCAGGACCTCCCGCCGCGAAAAGCCGCCCGGCATCGGCCATAATGGCGGCCCGCCGCTGAAGCCGCCGCGCCGCAAGCGCGAGACCGGCGCAAGCGGAATCAACCGCGCTTTCGAATGGCGCACCGCCCATCGCCGCGCCTGGCGCAAGCCGCCCGCGATCGCTTTGCGCCGGCAGGAGCGGGCCGAGACGCTCGGCCTGACCTATGAGGAATACACGCTCGAGGTGATGGAGCGCGGCTATTTTCCGCAGGAAGAGGACGTCGACGCGATCAAGGCCAGACGCGCTGAGCGCCGCCGCGACGGCGGCGTCGTCGGCCAGTCGCTGAAGGGCATGCGGCTGACTTAAGCTCAGGCGTCGAGCCTGCGCCGCAGCCAGAGCGTCGCCGGCCGCTCGAAGACGCGATGGACCACCAGCGCCGCCGCGACCGAGGCCGCAAGCCCGGCCGCGATGAACAGCATCGGCGAGCCGAGGCCGATCCGTGCGAAAAGTTCGCGCAAGCCCCGGATCATGAAGGGGTGGACGAGATAGAGCGCATAGGAGGCGTCGCCGAGCCGCGCCAGCGCGCGCACGATGACGGTCGGCTCTGTCGCCGTGGCTGCGCCCGACGTCGCCGCCAGGACAAGGAGCGTTGCCGCCGAGCCATGCCAGGCGAGTATGCTCCAGGGCACGCGTGGCCCGACTTGCGTCGCGGCCACGAGCAGGATGGCAAGGCCGACGAGCGCGACGAGCAGGCGCAACCCGAGACCAAGGCGAAAACCCCGTCGCCACAACACCGCCAGCCCCATGCCGACAGCGAATTCGAGCACGATCGGCAGACCCCAGAACCCGAAGGGCAGCGGCAGCGGCCCAGCCAGCCCCTCGGCCGCGACCAGCCCAGCCAGCACGAGCGTGACCGCCGGCAGCGACCAACGGCCCGGCAGCAGCAGGCCCGCGCCAAACAGCGCATAGAACAGCATCTCGTAATTCAGGGTCCAGCCCAGCGAATAGACCGGCTGGACCAGCCCGACCGTCGAGACCACCGGCCAGAACAGATATGAGCCGGCGATCTGCGCGAGATCGGGCACGCCCGAATTCAGCGCGCCCGGCAGCACGAGCCCGACAATCAGGAACAGCGTCGTCACGGCCCAGTAGAGCGGCACGATCCGCGCCAGACGGCGCGCCATGAACAGCCTCGCCCCGCCACGCCGGTCGAAGAGATCGGCGGAGGCGTGGACCATGATGAAGCCGGAGACGACGAAGAAGATGTCGACGCCGGCCATCCAGGGCAGCACCGACGACGGCGAGAAGCTGCCGCCTGTCTTTTGCGCCAGCAGCGTGGCGTCGAACTGGACATGGTGCACGGCGACCATGAAGGCCGCGACCGCGCGCAGGGCCTGAAGGCCGTAAAGCTGGGACAAACGGGACAGCGCCTCGGCGATGGACTTAAGCGTTGCTCACGCAAACCACAGCCGGGCAGGGTCGTCCAGCCCGAAGCGGGCAGGCTGCGCCGCGATCGCAGCCAGCCCCTGCTCGGCCGCGTCATGGGCGGTGATGACGTGCAGCGCAAAGCGCGCGGCGAGATCCTCCATCGGCGGCTTGCCGCAGAAGACGGCGTGGATCGTCGCCTTGTCGGCCAGCGGCAGCAGGCGCGGCACGATGCCGCCGGCGATGTAGACCCCGCCCGTCGCCTTGAAGGCGAGCGCGAGATCGCCCGCGACCCGCGCCAGCAGCCGCCAGAAACAGACCACCGCCATCAGCGCGACGGGATCGCCGTCGAGCGCCAGCGTCGTCACGTCGGCGGCGCTGACATCGGCCTCCAGCATGCCCGACTGGCTCGCCACCGCGCGATGGAGGCGCACCAGACCGTCGCCGCTAAGCAGCCCCTCGACCGTGACGCGCGATAGCCCGGCAGCGAGAAACGGCCAGATCTTGGCCTCGGCGGGATCCTCCGGGCCGATGCCGATATGGCCGGCTTCGGTGGGAACCAGCACGCCGCGCTCGCCACGCATGATCAGCGCGGCCGCCCCGAACCCCGTGCCGGGCCCCAGCACCAGTCGCGTGCCCTGCGGCTCGGGTTGGCCGGCGATCAGTGTCGTGACGTCGCCGGGGCCGAGCACGGCGAGCGCGGCCGACAGGGCCTCGAAGTCATTGACCAGCAGCCCCTGCTTCAGCCCGAGCGCGTCGGCGATCACAGGACCGTCGAAATGCCAGCTGGCGTTGGTGAGCTGTGCGCTGCGGCCCTCCAATGGCCCTGCGACCGCCAGGATCGCCGAGCGCGGCCGCTCCGACAGCGTCGCGAGCACGGCCTCCAGCGCCGCTTCCGGCGTCGCGTGCAGGCCGGTGCTGATCCGCGCCAGCGGCTCATGGGCCGCGCCCGCCTCCGGCACCAGCGACAGCCGGCAGTTCGTGCCGCCGATATCGGCGACTAGGACCGGATAGGCGAAACCCGCCATTACATCTCGTCCCGCAGGTCGGACTTGCGAAGATCGGGCTTGCGGTACTCCGAAAACCAGCCGAGCCCTTCCAGCGTGCCGGCCTGGGGCCGGTATTCGCAGCCGACGAAGCCGCCGTAGCCGAGGCCGTCGAGTTCGGTGAACAGGCTGGGATAGTCCGGTCCTGACCCGTCGGGCTCATGGCGGCCATTGGCGCGGGCGATCTGGACATGGCCGACGAGCGGATAGAGCGCCCTGAGCTTGGCGGAGACGTCGCCATGGATCAGTTCGCAATGATACATGTCGAACTGCAGCTTGACGTTCGCGCGCCCGGATTCGCGCACATAAGCCGCCGCCTGATCGAAATCGTTCAGGAAATAGCCCGGCATATCCCGGCCATTGATCGGCTCCAGCAGCAGGTCGAGGCCGAACTCGCCGAGCCGGTCGGCGGCATATGCGATCGAAGCGCGATAGGCTGCCTGCGCTGCCGGGTTTTTCGGGTCGGCATGGCCCGCCATCATGTGAAGCCGCTGCACGCCGGTCTCGTGGACATAAGCCAGCGCCGTCTCGATGCCGGCCTTGAACTCGGCCTCGCGGCCGGGCAGCGCGGCCATGCCGCGCTCGCCCTTCTCCCAATCGCCAGGCGGCAGGTTGAACAGCGCCTGCTCCAGTTCAGCCCCGGCAAGCGCCAGCCCGACCTGCTCGGGCGGGTGTTCGTAGGGGAACAGGAACTCGACCGCCGCAAATCCGGCGTCGCCCGCCGCCTTGAAGCGGTCGAGGAAGGCCCATTCGTTGAACATCATCGAGAGATTGGCGGCAAAGCGCGGCATGTCGGCCTCAAGGCTGGATCGGAGCGGGCAGGCTAGCGCGATGCGCCGCTCGCGTCATGGGCCAACGCGGCGGGGCGGGATTGCGTTCCGATACCGCAGCCCTCGGCCTACTTCTTCTCCGGCTTCGGCGGCGGGTTAGGATCGGCCGAAAAATGCCGGAAGACCATGTCGGGCGAGGAGGTGTTGTGCCGCGAATGCGTGGTGCGGCCCATCCAGACATCGCTCGCCTTGGCGTTGGTGAAGGGCATCAGCGGCTCCTCGCGCCAGCCCTTGGCGCCGGGCTCCTTCAGCGCGATGCGGGCGACGTCGTTGTTGAACTCGGTGACATACATCGAGCGCAGCGCCAGAAATCCCTTGCCGCCGGTGACGGCCTTGTCGAGCACGACGTCGAGCACCATGCGGTTCTCGTCGACGGAAGACAAAGTCAGCGTGCCCGCCGAACCATCCTTGAAGGAGAGCTTGAACGAGGTCGTCTTCGGGTCGAACTCGATCTCCTTGATGTTGACCACCGGGCGGCCCTCCCGCTCGATCGGCCCGAACAGGAAGGACGAGCCGTAAGCCGACGACGCCAGCTGCGGCGGCGGCATCGGCCGGGCGCGCCAGTAGCCGTCCTGCGGGTAGACCACGAGCAGTTCGTGCGAGCGGTCCTTGCCGAGCTTCCAGAGCTGGACGAGGTGCAGCCCCTTCTCGACCCGATCGCCGACCTTGAAGGTGGTGTCGGCAGGGCGCCAGAAAGTCGGAAAAGTGTAGCCGACAAGCCAGTACTCGATGCTCTCGTAGAAGGTGACGCGGCGCGGCGGCGTCGGAGCGGCGAAGGCCGGATCGCCGCTCAGATCGCAATCGGTCCAGTCGGCGTCCCAATTATCTCTCAGAAGGCCCGCGTTGTAGGCCGGATGCGCCGCCTCGATCTGGAAGCGCCTGACTTCAGGCGAGATCGCCTTGATCGTGACGTTGTCCTTCTCGGCGCAGGAGACCTGCTCGGACTCGTTCCTGATCTCGACGGCGATGTCGCCGGGCGCGGCCAGCGCGGGAAACACGCGGAGCACGAGCGCTAAGGACAGCATGAAGACAGGAAGGCGGGTGAACAACATCTGCATCGGCATTATCAACTCGTCAGGCTCGCATAGACATCGCCGGAATTGGCGGAGTGAGGCAAGTCTCGCAGGAAGCCACCCATCGCCTCGGCGCTTGCGGGTTCCGACAGTTCCAGCATCTGGCTTTCGCCGAGCGCGATGTTGAAGCGATAGGGCCCGAGCGTCTCCAGCAAGGCGAGGCAGGCCTCGGCGACATCGCGCTGGATCGTGGTGAACTCGAACGAGATCGCCGGCACGAGCCGCGTCAGCCCCGCCAGCACATTGGCCTCGAAGCCCTCGACGTCGATCTTGACCAGCGCCGGCAGGCCGTGTCGCAGGATCAAGGCGTCGAGCGTGGTGCAGGGCACCACGACCTCATGGTCCCAGACCTGACCCTCCCAGCCATCGGCCCCCTGTGCCGCGCCGACGAAGGCCGGCGACGCGGTCGAGACGGTGGGGTTTGCGCTGTTGATCGCGAGCGTGACCGTTCCTTCCCGGTCGCCGCAGGCCGCCTCGACCAGCGTCACCAGCGGGTCGCGGCCATGGATCAGCCGAATCGCCCGCGCCGGACCTGGCTGCGGCTCCAGCGCGACGACGCGCGCACCCAGCCGGCGGAAGGAAGAGATCCTGTCCCCGACATGGGCGCCGATATCGAAGGCGAGGTCGCCGGCTTTGAGGAACTGCCGATAAAGGCGATCCATCGCCGCTTTGCGGGCAAGATCGCCATGATAGACCCGTAGCGAGCGCGAAACCGCCTTCGCCGTACCCTTGGGATAGGCGACCGCTTTCACGCGCGCGTCCCGGACTGGATGGCGACGAGTTCCGCGGGCGCCTCGAAATCCTCGGGGATGCCGCAAAGCCCATGGCGCGCGAACCAGTCGCCGAGCGCTGGCCACGCCGTCAGCATGGCGAAGGGGATCGCCAGGACATAGCCCGCCGTCAGCGGCAGCGACCAGATCAGCACCGTCGGCGACAGCACGAAGAGCGTGCCGAAGATGTAGAGCCCGAACAGCAGATGCGGCCAAAGCCCCGCAAAGGCGGTAGCGAAGGAGAGCGCATGGGCATCGCGCGACTGGCCGTTCCAGCCGATGCGCGAGCGCCCGAAGGCCAGGCCGATCATGAACAGCGTTGTCCGGAAGGTCGAGACCGCGCCCTGCAGGAAGGCGAAGACGACCTCGATCAGCGACGAGGCAATGAAGCGCCCGGTGCCGCCATAGCGCTGCGTCCCGCCCTTGGTCAGCATGATGTCGGCGAAGCCCGCGAGCTTGGGCGAGAGATACATCGAGAAGAACAGCACGTAGAGGAACGCCGCCAGCCCCGATGGATAATTGGCGATGCCGGCGTCCTCGACGACCTTGAGCGGCAGGAGCGCGATCATCAGCGTCCAGGCCGGCAGGCCCAAAAACATCAGGATCGCCCAGACCAGCTGGAACCGGCTCATCGCTTTCAGGCCGGGCAGATCGAGCAGCTTGAGATATTGCAGGTTGCCGAGGCACCAGCGCAGGTCGCGCTTGGCGAATTCGAGCATGGTCGGCGGGTTTTCCTCCCAGCTGCCCATCTCGACGGGCAGCACGCGAACCTCGTAGCCGGCGCGACGCATCAGCGTCGCCTCGACCTGATCGTGGCTCATCACCGCGCCGCCCAGAGGCGGCCCGCCCGGCAGCACCGGCAGATGGCATTCATCGCGGAAGGGCGCGATCCGGACGCAGGCGTTGTGGCCCCAGAACGGCCCGCATTCGCCGATCCACCAGGCCGAACCCATGGTGTAGGGCCGCATGCCGTGGCGCATGCCGAACTGGAAGATGCGCGCAAAGGCGGACTTGCTCGGCATGCCGACCACAAGGCTCTGCAGGATGCCGAGCTTCGGATGCGCCTGCATCATCCGGGTCAGCTTCACGATCGCCTGACCCGACATCACGCTGTCGGCGTCGAGCGGCAGCATGACCTCGTAGCGATCGCCCCAGCGCTCGCAGAACTCGCGGACATTGCCGGCCTTGAAGCCGGCATTGTCGGTGCGGCGGCGATAGGTGACGCGCGAGGCGTCGCCCAGCTCGCCCGCCCATTGCACCGCGAGCGCTTCCTCGCTGGCGGCGACGGCCGGATCATTGGTGTCCGACAGCACGAAATAGTCGAACCAGGCGCCCTCGCCCGTCGCATCCAGGCTTTGCCTGATCACGCGCAGCCGTGCGAAGGCCCGCGCCGGATCCTCGTTGCGCAGCGTCATCAGGATGGCGGTGCGGATCGAGACCGGCGTCGCGACCTCGCCATCGGCGGCGAAGGGGGCGACCTGATCGAGACCGTCCTGCGCGCCATGCAGCAGCCACAGGCCCAGCACCGCGTTCCAGAAGCCGAGCACCGTCCAGGGCGCGCCGAACAGGAAGGCGATGAAGATCACGATGTCGGCAACGGTCCAGCCGCCAGCGCCGAGTACCTGCGCGAGCCCGAGCAGAAGCGCGCCCAGCGTCACGAGATTGAGCGCCAGCACAAGCCAGCGCCGGGCCGAGAGCGTCGCGCTCGCCTGCACGCCGGCGGGCGTCAGGCCGGCCGTCTCCGGTGCGGCCCCTTGCGCGCCCGGCTGGAACGTGGTCGGAGCGGGACGCTGGTTCATGGCGGTCTCTGTCATGCGATCGGTCGACAAGGCTTAAGCTTCAAGAGACTGGCAGCTGGGACGGAGAACGCCGGGATATGGCGCGGGACATCAGATGGCGCAGGAGCTAAAGCCGGCAATCGATTCCGGCGCAAGGCCGAAGGCGACCGCGCTTTGGTATGTTTCGCCGCGTGAATGCGCCCTGAACGAGGTCGCGCTGCCCGCGCTCGGCCCTGACGATTGCCTTATTCGGACGCTCTGGAGCGGCCTGAGCCGCGGCACCGAACGCCTCGTCTTCGAGGGCCGCGTGCCGGCTTCCGAACATGAGCGCATGCGCAGCCCCTTTCAGGAGGGCGCGTTCCCCTTCCCGGTGAAATACGGCTACTGCGCCGTCGGCATGGTCGAGGCCGGCCCGCGCGACATGCTGGGCCGGACCGTGTTCTGCCTGCATCCGCATCAGGATGTCTTCATCGCGCCGCGCGATCGGCTGACGCTTGTGCCAGACGACGTGCCGCCGCGCCGCGCCGTGCTGGCGGCCAATATGGAAACCGCTCTCAACGCGCATTGGGACGCCGGCTCCGGCCCGGCCGACCGCATCGTCGTGGTCGGCGGCGGCGTACTCGGCATGCTGGTCGCCTGGCTCGCGGCGAGGCTGCCGGGCGCGGAGGTCACGCTGGTCGATATCGCGCCCGAGCGGGCGGACCTCGCGCAAAGCCTCGGCTTCGGCTTCGCCCTGCCCAAGGATGCGCCTGCGGACGCCGATCTCGTCTTCCATGTCAGCGCGTCGGGCGCGGGGCTTGCGACCGCCATCGCGAACGCCGGCTTCGAGGCCCGCATCGTCGAACTGAGTTGGTATGGCGAGGGCATGGTGCCAGCCCCGCTGGGCGGCGCGTTCCATGCCAGACGCCTGCAACTGGTCTCCTCGCAGGTCGGCGGCATCGCACCCTCGCGCCGCCCGCGCTGGGGCTATGCGCGCCGCAGCCGCGCGGCGATGGCTCTCCTGGCGGACGCGTCGCTGGATGCGCTGATCACGCACGAGATCGCATTCGCCGAGGCTCCCGCCCGCCTGCCGGCCTTGTTCGCGGCCGGCGCGGCTGGTCTTACCACGGTGATTTGCTATGGGTCGCGGCCATGACCATATCCGCCGCCTTGCGCTCCGCCCCACGCCCGAAACTGGTCCCGGAACTCAACGTCACCGAGATCGGCGCGAGCCTGCGCTTCTGGCGCGACTTGCTCGGTTTCCGGATCGTCTACGATCGCCCCGAGCAGGGCTTTGCCGCCATCGAGCGCGACGGCGTCGAATTCATGCTCGAACAGCACGGGGCCGGCCCGGCTGAGCGCGCCAATATCTGGGACACCGCGCCGCTCGACCGCCCCTTTGGCCGCGGCATCAATTTCGAGATTTCCGTCGAGGATGTCGGCGTTTTGATCGACACGCTGCATGCGGCCGGCTGGCCGATCTTCTTTGGCCCCGAGGAACGCTGGTATCGCGCCGGCGATCACGAGGTCGGCCAGCGCCAGTTTCTCGTACAGGATCCCGATGGCTATCTGCTGCGTTTCGCACAATCGCTCGGCCGGCGTGCCGCCTGAACCGTCTCCAGCTCCAAGGAAGCCCTGCATGTTTTCCGTCGAAGTCCGCGACCGCATCATGATCGGCCATTCCCTGCCCGATCCCTTCTTCGGCCCGGCGCAAAACATGCATGGCGCGACCTTCGTCGTCGATGTCGCTTTCTTCAGGGCGCAGATGACGCGCCAGAATGTCGTGGTCGATATCGGAGCCGCGCTCGACGTGCTGAACAAGACGCTGAAGCCCCTGAACTATCAGAACCTCGACCTGCTGCCGCAGTTCAAGGGCGTGCTGACGACGACCGAATTCCTCTGCAAATACATCTTCGATGCGATGGCCACGGCCGCGAAATCCGGTGCGCTCGGCGAGGATGGCGCCGGGCTTGCGCGCATCAGGGTGACGCTGCACGAGACCGATCTCGCCCGCGCTTCCTATGAGGGCGCGCTGGCGTGAGCGGCATCGCTTTCGCCATTCCAGGCGATCTCGAGCTGCCGACCGGCGGTTATGGCTATGATCGCCGGCTGCTGGCGGAATGGCGCGAAACCGGCGTCGCGGCGCGGCATCTCGCTCTGCCCGGCTCGTTTCCTAACCCGACCGCTGGCGATCTCGACGAGACCAGCCGCCTGCTCCTGTCGCAAGCCAGCGACAGCATTCTGCTGATCGACGGGCTCGCCTTTGGCGCATTTCGCGAAAACATCGCGGCGAGCCTCGCCGGACGCGTCGTGGCGCTCGTGCACCACCCGCTTTCGCTGGAGACCGGAACCGCGCCGGAGCGCGCACGGGAGCTGAGGGCGAGCGAAACCGCAGCCCTGGCACATGCCGCCGCCATCGTGGTGACGAGCCCGGCGACGAAGCGCCTGCTGGTCGCCGATTTTGGCGTCTCCGATGCCCGGATCACGGTAGCGGTACCCGGCGTCGATGCCGCGCCGCGCGCCCAGGGCGGGCCGCGCGGTGGAGGCCCAAACCTGCTCGCAGTCGGCTCGCTGGTGCCGCGCAAGGGCTATGACGTGCTGGTCTCGGCGCTGACTGGCGTTGTGGATCGGAACTGGAGCCTGACGATCATCGGCGCGCAGGATCGCGCGCCGCGGACGACCCACGCGCTCAAAGCGCAGATCGCCGCCGCCGGCTTGCAGGACAGGATCACGCTCGCCGGCGCCGTCGACGATGCCACGCTGGCGCGCGCCTACGACACGGCCGACCTGTTCGTCATGCCCTCCCTGTTCGAGGGCTACGGTATGGTGCTGACCGAGGCGCTGGCGCGCGGTTTGCCGGTACTGTGCACGACCGGCGGCGCGGCCGCCGATACGGCCCCCGATGCGGCTGCGCTGAAGGTGGCGCCAGGTGATGTCGAGGCGCTTGCCAAAGCCCTCGCCGGGCTGATTGATGCACCCGCCCGCCGGGCGGCGATGGCGGATGCGGCCTGGGCTGCGTCGGCCGCGCTGCCGCGCTGGCGCGAGACGGCGGCGATCGTCGCCGAGGTTTGCCGGAAGGTGATGTAGATGGGTGGTTTCTCCCCCGATTGGCTGGCCCTGCGCGAGCCTGCCGACCATGCGGCGCGCAACCAGCAGGTGCTGGCGGCCGTCGGCGCGCATTTCGCGTCGAAGAACTCCCTGAGCATCGTCGATCTCGGCTGCGGCGCGGGCTCGAACCTGCGCGGGGCCTTCGCGGCGCTGCCCGCACGCCAGCACTGGACGCTGGTCGACTATGACCAGCGCCTGCTCGACACAGCCCGCGAGCGCCTGCGCGATTGGGCGGACGAGGCGCGCGAGCAGGGCGAGGAACTCGTCCTCGCCAAGGCAGGCAAGTCGATCACAGTCGATTTCCGCCAGGCCGACCTCAACAAGGATCTCGAATGGGTGCTCGGCTGGCAGCCCGATCTGGTGACGGCTGCGGCCCTGTTCGACCTGACCTCGAAACGCTGGATAGAGCGCTTCGTCGCGGCGCTCGCGAGCCAGCGTCTGCCGCTCTACACCGTTCTGACCTATGACGGCCGCGAGAAATGGCAGCCGCCGCACCCGGCAGACGCTCGCATGCTGGCGGCCTTCGCCCACCACCAGAAGACCGACAAGGGCTTTGGCCCGGCGGCCGGCCCCGAGGCGACCGGGATCATGGCGGAAGCCTTCCGCAAATCAGGTTTCGCCGTTTCGACCGCCGACAGCGCCTGGACGATCGAGGCCGATCAGCGCGACCTCGCCGACGCGCTGCTGCACGGCATTGCCGACGCCGTGCTGGAAACCGGGCATCTTGACGCCGCGACCGTGGCCGACTGGCTGGAACAGCGGGCGGCGTCGGTCTCCGGCCTCGTCGGCCACAACGATCTCTGGGCGCGGCCCGTCTGATGCCGCGCTATTTCCTGAGGCCGGGCAGCATCCGCCTCAGCACGCCATCCTTCAGGAACAGGTGGTGGAACAGCGCCGCGCCGATATGCGCGCCGACCAGAAGCGCGATCACGATCGCGAGGTTGCCATGGACGTTCAGGACCGCTTCCGCCAGCGCCTGATCCGGCTTGGCTAGCGCAGGCAGGTTGAACAGCCCGAAGACGTCCAGCGACGGATAGAGCGAGACGCCGATCCAGCCGAGCATGGGCACGATCAGCAGCAGGCCGTAGAGCAGCCAGTGTACCAGATGCGAGGCCGCCTTCTGCCACCAAAGCAGCGTCGGCTCGTCAGGCGGAGCGCCATGGACGAGCCTGTATGCGAGCCGCCCGGCGACCAGCCACAGCAGCAGGAAACCGATCAGCTTGTGCGAGCTGAACAGCGCATTGGTCAGCCCGTCCCAAATGTTCAGGGTGTTGCCGCGATAGGTCATCGCGAAGCCGAGCGGGATCATGATGAAAACCGCGCCAGCGGTCAGCCAGTGCAGATGGCGGGCCACAGCGCTGTACGCAGCCGGCACGGCTGGGCTTTTCGCAGGTTCGTCGGCGCGCATGGATGCTTCCCCTCCCCTTGCGGAATGCCTGCTTAGGCGGCAGTTTCCTGATATTCATCTCATGTTCAATCTCGCATCCCTATACGCGCTTCGAGCAGATTGGACGTGCCGACCATCCGCTGACGAGAACGTGACGGCGGCGGGAACACGGAATGCCACCCGCACGTTTGACGAGACGCCCATATGAGACGATCCGTATCGCGGCTGTAGACGTAGTACCTCCTCTGCCGGGTGCCGGCGCAATCTGACGGACACTGCAATGCCTAAGTCGCGTACGCTCTTCGGACGCTCCGACGAAACCAGTCTGGTTGCGGTCGATAGGGCAATCTCGGAATTCCGCGCCGGCCGCCCCGTGCTGCTTCGCGATGGCGCGTCTCTCGCGCTCGCCTTGTCCGCCGAACTCGCGGATGCCGACCTTGTGCAGCGGCTCGACGAACTGGCGCAAGGCAATGCCCATCTCGTGCTCAGCGCGGCCCGCCTGCGCCGTCTTGGCGCGAAAGGCCGGTCGGAGACCGGCATCTTCGCGATGCCGAGCATCGATCTCGCCCGCGTCGAGACGCTCGCGCTCAAAACCGACAGCAAGGTCGACGCGCCGATCGCGCCCGCCGCCGCGCTGGACAATGCCGCGCTTGAGCTGGCGCGGCTCGCGCTCGTGCTGCCTGCGGTCGTGCTGGTGCCGGTGTCGGCGCAGGCCGTCGCGGGCGAGCCGCTGATCGAGGCCACGATCGAGGCCGTCAACGCCTATCGCGCCGCGCAGGCCGCATCGCTGACGATCGTCGGCCGTGCGCCGGTTCCGCTGGAGGGCGCGCCGGAGACCGAATTCGTCGTCTTCCGTGGCGGCGAGGGTCTGCGCGATCAGGTCGCGATCATCGTCGGCAGCCCGGACCTGAGCGAGGCGGTTCCGGTGCGGCTGCATTCGGCCTGCCTAACCGGCGACCTGTTCGGCTCGCTGAAATGTGATTGCGGCGACCAGCTGCGCGAAACCGTGCAATGGATGGCCGAGAACGAGGGCGGCATCTTGCTTTATCTCGATCAGGAAGGCCGCGGAAACGGCATCTCCAACAAGATGCGCGCCTACAAGCTTCAGAGCCAGGGCTGGGACACCTATGACGCCGACGAGGTGCTCGGCTTCGACCTCGACCAGCGCCATTTCGATTTCGCCGCCACGATGCTGAAACAGCTCGGCGTCAGCAAGGTGACCGCGCTGACCAACAACCCGCTCAAGGTCGGCGCCATCAAGGCGGCCGGGCTCGAGGTCGCGGCGACGCAGCGCGTCCTCGGCCGGCCCAATATCCATAATGTCCGCTATCTCGCCTCGAAGCGCGACCGCGCCGGCCATTTCATCGACATGGACGCGCTGATGGCGCGGGCCGCGCCCAAGGACTGAGCGGCGCGGCATTGAATGACGCGCGGACTTCGGGCACAGCCGCCTGATGTCGAAGCCAGCTCGCCCCGATTACGGCTCCAAGCCGACACGCTGGCCACTGGCCGGCGTGGTCTGCATCGTGATCCTGGCCTGGGCCGCGCTGTCGTGGCCGTGGCTTTCGGGCGCGGTCACCATTCCCTGGGACGCCAAGGCGCATTTCCAGCCGCAGCTCCAGTTCCTCGCCAGCAGCTGGCACAAGGGCCTCTCGCCGTTCTGGACGCCTTACGTCTTCTCCGGCTCGCCGCAGGTCGCCGATCCGCAATCGCTGATCTTTTCACCCTCCTTCGCACTGCTGGCGGCGCTGAACCCCGCGCCGGATTTCCGCTGGGGCGACGGCGCGGTGCTGGGTACGCTGCTGGCCGGCGCGCTTGCCATCGTCGTGCTGTTCCGAGACCGCGACTGGCACCCGGCAGGCGCGACTGTCGCAGCGCTCGCCTTCGCTTTTGGGGCTTCGGCCGCATGGCGCATCCAGCATGTCGGGCAGGTGTTGAGCCTCGGCTATTTCGCGATCACGCTGGTCCTGGTCGCGCGGGCGCTGGAGCGCGGCTCACTGCTCTACGGCTTCGCGGCCGGCGTTTTCGCAGGCTTCATGGTTCTTGGCCGCGATCAGGTCGCGCTGCTGGGCGTCTATGTTCTGGCGGGCCTCGTCATCGCCGCCGTCGTGATGGCGCAACGGCCATTGCGCGCTCTCAAGGGCAGCCTGCTGCCGCTGATCGCAGGCGGCGTCGGAGCCGTCCTCGTCGCCACGCTGCCGATCCTGCTGACAGCCTTCTTCGCCGGGGAATCCAACCGTCCCGAGATCGACCTGATCGGCGCGGGCAAGGGCTCGCTGCATCCCGCCGCCCTGCTGACCGGGCTCTTCGCCAACCTGTTTGGCGCGGCAGGTCCGCTCGACAATTTCTGGGGCGCGCCGAGCCCGGCCTGGGAGGCACGCTTCGGCCCGCTCGAACTCTATCTCGCCCGCAATATGAGCCAGCTCTATCTCGGCCTGCTGCCGATGGGGCTGATCCTGACTGTGGGCATCGTGCGCGGTGCATTGCTGCGGCGTGAGATCGTCGCGCTGAGCGTGGCTGCACTGCTCGTGCTGATCTTCGCGCTCGGGCGCTACACGCCGGGCTTTCGCCTGCTCTTCGAACTGCCGGGCATCAGCTTCTACCGCAGGCCGGCGGACGCGCTGTTCGTCCTGGGCGCATTGCTGGCGCTACTGGGCGGCTATCTCACCCATCTCGTCATGACCTGCGCCGCCCCGCGCGCAAAGCCTTGGCAGCTGGCGCTGGAGATCGCGATCTTCGCGGGCGCGCTCGCGCTGGCGCTCTGGCTGGCCTGGACGGTCGGCCGCCTGAACGTCGCAGCCGTGCCGCTGCTGACGGCCCTGCTCTGCGCCGGGCTGACTCTTGGGGCCTTGGCGGCGGCGCGGGGCTTGAGCCTGCAAGGCTCGAAGCTGGCGGCCGCGATCGTGCTCGGCGCCGTCCTGACTATCGATCTCTCGGTCAACAACGGGCCAAGCGAGTCCACCGCCCTGCCCTCGCAGATGTACGACGTGCTGCGCGCCGACAGCAAAAACGAGACGATCGCCCTGCTCAAGCGCGAGACAGCCCGCACAGCCGCACCCGATCGGCGCGACCGCATCGAGCTTGCCGGCATCGATTTCCACTGGCCCAATGCCAGCCTCGTCCACGAACTCGACAACACGCTGGGCTACAACCCGCTCAGGCTCGGCCTCTACAGCAGGGCGACGGGTGCGGAGGACCATGTCGCCCTCCCCGACCAGCGCAAGTTCTCCGCGCTGATGCCGGGCTACCGTTCGCTGCTCGCCGACATGCTCGGTCTGCGCTTCATCGCGACCGGCGTGCCCGCCGAGCAGATCGACAAAAGCCTGAAGCCCGGCGACCTCACGCAGATCGCCCGCACCACGGACGCCTATGTCTACGAAAATCCGCGCGCCCTGCCGCGCGTGCTGCTGGTGACCAAGGCAGAGAAAGCCGATTTCGACGCGATCCTGACGACCGGGCAATGGCCGAAAGGCTTCGACCCGCGTCAGACCGTGCTACTCGACCGTGATCCGCCGCCCGTGCCGACCGGCCCGGCGCAAGCCGGTTCCGTCATCATCGCCGATTACGGCACGACCGAAGTGACGCTGAAGATCGACGCGCCGCGTGGCGGATTCGTCGTGCTCAACGATGTCTGGCACCATTGGTGGCAGGTCGAGATCGACGGCAAGCCAGCCGAACTTCTGCGCGCCAATGTGCTGTTTAGGGCTGTGGCCGTGCCGCCGGGGCGCACGACGGTGCGGTTCGTGTTCAAACCGTTCGAGGGGTTGTTTGCGGATATTGGGAGGCGGGTGCGGGCGGGGCGGAGCTGACCTTCAGGCCAACGCCCCCATCGCCGCGACCGGCTGCGCGCTCTGCCCCACCAGCACCCGCGCTAGCCCAGCCGGATCGATCTCCACCCCCCGCATCGTCGCGTCGCGGTGGATGCCGCCGGCGATGAACAGACTGTCGAAGCCCATCATCAGCGCGCCGGCGAGATCGGTGCGCACCGCATCGCCGATCACCAGAACCTTCGCCGGATCGACAGCGCGCCCGCCGCGCGCTTCCAGCGCCGCCGCGAGCGCCAGATCATAGGCCGGGCGATGCGGCTTGCCCGCCCAAGCGACGCTGCCGCCGAGGTCCTCATAGATGGTCGCCAGCGCCCCGGCGCAGGGTAAAAGATCTTCTCCGACATGGACAACGAGATCGGGATTGCCGCAGATGAAGGGCAGGCCGCGCGCCGCGAAGCGCTCCAGCAGCGGGCGATACTGCTGCGGCGTCTCGGTGCGGTAGTCATTGAGCTCGGTCGCGACGACGAGATCGGCCTCGTCCTCGCCCACCAGCTCGATATCCGCGCCGGCAAACACGGCGCGGTCGCTTTGCCAACCAATATGGAAGACCTTGCGATGGCGGCTGGCGGCGATCAGCGCCTTGGTGACGTCGCCCGATGTGATCAGCCTGTCCCAGCAGTCGCGCGGCACACGCTTGCGGTCGAGCAGGTCCGCGACCTGCTCCGAGGGGCTGGGCGCATTCGAGAGCAGGACCACCGCCCCACCCGCCTCGCGAAAACGCGTCAGCGCCGCGCAGGCCGGCGGCAGCGCCCAGACGCCGTCATGCACCACGCCCCAGACATCGCTGATCAGCACGTCGTAGCGGGCAAGCAAGGCGCCCGCCTCGTTCAGGATCGGCACGGCCATCAATGTGCTTTCTCAGCTTCCAGCGCCATGCGCGCCTCGACATCGACGCGGCGCGGCAGCGGCGCGACCGCGCCATAGCCTTGCGTCGAGAGCGCGGCGGCGACATTGGCGTAGGCGCCGGCGGCAAAAGCATCGCCGGTGCGCAGATATTCCGACAGGAACGCGCCGTCATAGCAGTCGCCCGCGCCGGTGGCGTCGATCGCCTCGACTTTGATCGGCACCAGCCGCTCGCGTCGCTCGGGCGTCGCCACCAGCGAACCCTCATGGCTAAGCGTCAGCGCCACGACCTTGGCGCCGAGGCCCAGATAGAAATCGACGATGGCGTCGGGCGCGCTCAGTCCGGTGAGATGCGTCGCGTCGTCGAGGCCGGGCAAGACGATGTCGGCGATAGTGCAGGCGGCGTGGATGATGGCGCGCGCCCGTGTCAGCGGCCAGAGCTTGAGCCTGAGATTCGTGTCGTAGGCGGTCAGCACGCCGGCCGCGCGGGCGAGCGCGAAGGCCTCGAACACCGCGTCGCAGGCGCTGGCCGAGATCGCCTGGCTGATGCCCGAGGCCTGGATGATGCGGGCCGAGGCAAGCGCCGCGCGCGGCAGGTCACGCGGCCCGTAGAGGCTCGCAGCCGATCCGGCGCGCAGATAGGAGAAGACATGGCCAGCAGGGCCGTGGTCGACGAAGTAAAGCCCGGTCGGCGCGCTCGCATGCGTGGAGACGAAGCCTGCATCGACGCCTTCGCGCGCCCAGAGCTCGCGGATCGAGCGGCCGGCCATGTCGTCGCCGAGCGCGCCGGCAAAGCCTGTCCTGGCGCCCTGACGGGCCGCAGCGATGGCGCAGTTGGAGGTGTCGCCGCCATGGCCGAACTGGAAGGCGCCGGTGTCGGCCCGCGTCGCGTTGAACTCGCCCAGCGGCTCGCCGATGCAGAGGATGTCGAGGGCAGGCTCGGTCACGGCGAAAACCATCTCAGACGGGCGATCGGGCGCGCCATGGCGCAGGCGCGCCTTCCTAGAACATCATACCCGAAAGAGGAAACCGGTTTTCGCGGGAAACGGCGCTATTCCGCCGCTTCCTGCTTCGGCGGCATGGTCATCAGCCGTTCGGCGACCTTCATGATCTCCTGCCGCAGCGCGGCATGGCCATTGTCCTGCACCACTGGCGCGAGCGCGCCCTTGCCTGCTTTTGCGAGTTCGCGTTTCAGCCTGAGACGGTCGGTCCGCGCCTGCGACAGCGCGCCCTGCAGCGTCACGATCTCGGCATGGAGCGTCTCCAGACGCTGCTCGCGCTCGCGCAGATCCTCCTGCATGGCCGCGATCTCCCCGGTCCGTTTCACCCCGTCGCGCTGTCCGGCTTCCGTGACCTCGGCGAGCGCGGCCTCGGCGAGCGCGGCCTCGGCTGCCGCCTGCGCCTCGGCGGCGGCCTGACGCAACAGGATTTCCTGCCCGAGAACGCCGTCGATCCGCGCCGCTTCGGCTGAGGCGATCACGCTTGCCGCATTCGCCGCCGCAAGGCCGGACTCCGCCTGTGAAGCGCGGGCATCGAGTGCATCGCCACGCAGCCGCTCGGCATCGCGATCCGCGGTCGTCGCCTTCAGAGTTGCCTCGGTTGCGGCTAATCTGATCGAGAGCTCGTCGCGCTTGCCTTCCAGCACCAGGATCTGCGTGCGGCCCTCGACCTGGAGGACGCGCAGGGCGTCGCTCTCGGTCCGCAATACCGCAAGTTCGGCCTCGCGCCCGGCCAGCAGCGCTTCGACACGGCCGAGCGTGGCGCGCTCCTGCGCCAGTTCGCCGCTGCGCGCGGCAAGGTCGCCGCTCGTGCCGGTCAATGCGCTGCGTGTCTCGGCGAGGCTGTGCTCGACGGCGGCAAGGTCGGCTACGCGTTTGTCCAGCGTCTCCTGGCTCGCGGCATGGGCCGCGATTTCCCCGGCGAGACGCGCGCTCGTCGCGCTGAGTTCGCTTTGCGTCGCGGCCAGTTGGCCCTCAAGTTCGGCAATGCGGCCTTCGCGGGCGTTGACCGTCCGCTCGAGCTGGCCGATCGCCATGTCGCGGCGGCCGATCTCCTGCATCGCGCCGGCCTTGACGGCGAAGCCGCGCTCCGCCTGCTGCTCGAGGCCACGCGCCCGCAGCGCCAGTTCGGCCCGCAAATGATCGCGATCGGCGGCGATTTCGGCGAGCGACAGGGGAAAGGCAGCCTCAGCTCGCCTACGCGCCAGTCTGTCGGCGCGACGCGCCAACGCAGGCACGGCCGCCAAAGCGAGCAAGGTCGCCGACAGGAAGCCCAGCGTGACAAGCATGACGGCTTCGATCAAGGCTTGCCACTCCGCCTGCGGATACGATCAGACAATGAAATAGTCTGCCATGCTGGCGGCTTTCTGGCGAGAGCCCACCGGCCCTGATCGCTCAGAAGGGGTTCCAGGTCGCCTGCGGCGTGAACTTGAGATAGCCGAGATTGACGCCGAGACGCCAGCCGACGCCGGTGCGGATCGGCACCAGCGTGACGCCCTCGGCCGCCATCGCGGTGAAGCCGAAGCCGCCGATGAAATAGGCGGAGCCGTCGACACCGACATAGCGCTGATAGAGCGCATCGACCGCCGGCAGATTATAGACGAGCATCATCGTGCGCGCGCCCTCGCCGCCGAAGTCGAAGCCGACCGACGGACCCTGCCAAAACACTTTGCGGTCCCCGGCATTGCGCGTGAACAGCGTGCCCTCGCCGTAGCGCAGGCCGCCGACGAAGGCGCCGGACGCCTCCTGCCCCAGGACATAGCCATTGGGCTCGCCCCAGCGCCGCACCGCCTCCTCGACCGTCAGCGCGAGACCGCGCGAAACGTTGCCGAAGAACTGATGGCCGGAGCCGACGAGTTCGTTCTGGCTGAAGGAACGGTTCTGCTCGTAGTTCTGCTGCTGGCTCGCGGCGGGAACAGGATATCCGGCAAGCGCTGCGCCAGTGAGCGCAAGGCCACCGGTCACGAAGTTTCGGCGTGTCTGGATCATGGGATCATCTCCGGGCTGGGCGCCAGTTCATGAAGTCGGCTCGGCCTGGCTCCGGGCGGCGCGCTCGCCGGCCGGCCCGTGGCGATCCTCCTTCTGGAGGGGAGACCAAGGAGCGTGCGAGACCGCGACGCTCCGAACTCAAAAATCATGACGCCGCGCAAATACGCACCATTTCGGTAACCGGATAGATACGACGCAAGTGTATCCAAGCCGTGAAGATTCCGGCTTGCCGGGACGCTCCAACAGCCACTTTCGAGGATTTGCTGCGATGAAGGCCGTAACATGGCGGCGCTGGGTCTCGATCGCGGCTGGAGCCGTGGTTCTGGCGTTGACCCTGGCGATCCCGCCCGCGCTCGGCGCCAAGACGCCTATGGGCGCCAATCCCGGCCTGCCGCCCGGCCTGCCGGAGCTGCCGCGCCTCGGCGAAATCATGCAGCGCGATCTGCGTTCTGGACTGGCTTTGCACGGCTTTGACCCAGTCGCCTATCAGGCGCAGGCGCGCGCCGTGCCGGGCCAGCCCAACTACGAACTGGTCCATCGCGGCTCGGTCTGGCGTTTCGCCTCCGCGGCCAATCGCGAGGCCTTCCGCGATGCGCCGGAGGCCTATGAGCCGGCCTTCGCCGGCTTCGACGCGACACGCGTCGCCGACGGCCACGCCGTCGAGACCGACCCGCGCCAGTTCGCCGTGGTCGGCTCGCGCCTGTTCCTGTTTCGCACGCAGCAGAACCGCGCGACCTTCGTCAAGGATACGAGCCTGCTCGCTTCCGCCGAAGCGCAGTGGCAGGAGGTCTACCAGACCATCGCCCGCTGATCGTGCTCAGGCCGCCACGGCGGCCGCGATCGCCCGGCGCGCCATCGCCTCGCTGCCGGCCGCCACGAAGGGCGGGTTACGGAAATGCCGCTCGCTGCAGCCATAGAGCGGCACGGAGCCGTCCAGCGTCAGCACGGTGCCGCCAGCGGCATTGAGGATCGCGTCTCCAGCCGCGATGTCCCATTCCATGGTCTGCCCAACGCGAACATGCAGGTCGGCCTCGCCGGACGCGATCAGTCCGAACTTCACGGCCGACGACACCGGCATTCTGGCGCTTGAGCCCATCGTCGCGGCGACGCTTTCGCTGACCGCGTCGCCATGGAAGCGGCTGACCAGCGTCACCGGTCCTTCGCTCGGCGCTGTGCGCACGCCGATGCGCGCGGGCTCTCCGATCGCGGCGCCATCGCTCGCCAAATTCTGCGCAAAGGCGTCCTCTCCGGCAAACCAGAGTCGCCCGATCTGCGGGGCTGCGATCGCTCCGGCGAGCGGCCGGCCGTCCCTGACGATGGCGATGGCGACGCAATAGCTGTCGCCGCCGGCGAGAAATTCGCGTGTGCCGTCGAGCGGATCGAGCAGGATGAAGACGCGTTCGGGCGCGACGGCCTCGGCGCTCTCCTCGCTGATCACGGGGAAGTCCGGCAGCAGCCGCGCCAGCGCGGTCTTGGCGGTGCGATCCGCCGCGAGATCGGCCGAGCAGACCGGCGAGCCGTCGGCCTTCAGCTTGACGTCACGCGCCGCGCGCATCGTCAGCAGCACGGTCGAACTGAGACGAGCCGCTTCGGCCAGGCATCGCGCCAGGGCGTTGCAGTTTTGCAGCCGGGGATCGTCGAGGCGGATCATTTCAGAACGGAAACCTTCGATTTCGCCGCCATGAATATGAGGGTTAACCACATGCAAACCAAGATGCCACCATATGTTCGGGCAATGGCGGCCCGTCAGTTGCGCCCGCCCCGCACCGCCGATCGCAGGATAAAAGCCCCATGACCGCCATCTCGCTCGAGCCGCTCGACCTGGCCGCGCTCCTCTGCAGCCGGGTCTGCCATGACGTGATCAGCCCGGTCGGCGCCATTGTCAACGCGCTGGAGGTGCTTGAGGAAGACGACCCCTCGATGCGCGACTTCGCGCTCGATCTGATCAAGAAAAGCGCCCGCAGCGCCTCGGCCCGGCTCCAGTTCGCCCGGCTGGCCTTCGGCGCGGCAGGCTCTGCCGGCGCGATGATCGATCTTGGCGACGCCGGAAACGTCGCCAACGGCTTCCTCAATGACGAGAAGCTTTCGCTCGACTGGGACGCTCCGCGCGCGCTGCTGCCCAAGAACCAGGTCAAGCTGCTGCTGAACCTGCTGGTGCTGGCGACCCACGCGATCCCGCGCGGCGGCAAGCTGGTCTCGCGCGCCACCGTCGAAGGCGAGCAGGGACGGTTCGTGATCACCGCGACGGGCTCGCATGCGCGTATTCCCGCCCATGTCGAGGATCTGATCGCTGGCAATTCCGAGACCGGCACCATCGACGCCCATGCCGTCCAGCCGCTCTATACCGGCATGATCGCGCGTGCCGCCGACATGGCGA
Source organism: Allobosea sp. P2_A10 (assembly GCF_056405115.1). Lineage (NCBI taxonomy): Bacteria > Pseudomonadati > Pseudomonadota > Alphaproteobacteria > Hyphomicrobiales > Alloboseaceae > Allobosea > Allobosea sp. P2_A10. The sequence goes on from NZ_JBFUCS010000005.1 coordinate 200,076, forward strand.
TCGCCTTCGCGATCGAGGGCGACTGCGTCACGATCCTCTCCGAGAAGGCGTCCTGAGCCGACAGCGAGCGCGGAAACATTGCACTTTCCGCTTAATCTCAACCGATCATAAACCCTTCTGCTGCTTAGATCATCCGAAGCGTTGTTGCGTGAGTGATGGTCTCCGGCATGGATGAGCTGCTCCAAGAGTTCCTGAGCGAGACCGGCGAGAACATCGACACGGTCGATCGGGAACTCGTGCGCTTCGAGCAGGAGCCCAACAACCGCGAAATCCTGCGCACGATCTTCCGCCTCGTGCACACCGTGAAGGGCACCTGCGGCTTCATCGGCCTGCCGAGGCTCGAAGCCCTGACCCACGCTGCCGAATCCGTGATGGGGCAGTTTCGCGACGGCGCCACCGTCAGCGTCATCGCCGTGACCGCCGTCCTCGAGACGATCGACCGCGTCAAGGAAATCCTGTCCGAACTCGCCGAGAAGGGCGAGGAGCCGGCCGGCAACGACGAGACCCTGATCGCCGAGCTACGCGCCCTCGCCGACGAGGCCAAGGCCGAACTGGCGCGATCGCAACCCGCCGCGGTCGACGGCGCGGACCCGGTCGCAGCCTATCTCGCCCGCCATGGCTTGCCCGAACCGCATGGCGCGATCGAGACCGAAGACGGTCTCGACCTCGTATTCCGCAGCGCGCCTGGACCCGAACGAGGCCGCGACGGCCGCATCGAGGTTCCCGAAACCGCCACTGCCGCTGCCGAGGAAGGCGCGCCCCGCGAAAGCCGAAGCGTCGGCCCCGCGACCCTGCGCGTCAATGTCGACACCATCGAGCATCTGATGACGATGGTCTCGGAACTCGTCCTGACCCGCAACCAGTTGCTGGAAATCTCGCGCAACCAGGACGATCCCGGCCTGAAGGCGCCATTGCAGCGGCTCTCGCTGATCACCGCCGAACTGCAGGACGGCGTGATGAAGACGCGCATGCAGCCGATCGGCAACGCCTGGTCGAAGCTGCCGCGCATCGTGCGCGATCTCGGCGCCGAACTCGGCAAGCGCATTGATCTGGTGATGGAGGGTACCGAGACCGAACTGGACCGCCAGATCCTCGACCTGATCAAGGATCCGCTGACCCACATGGTCCGCAACTGCGCCGACCATGCCATCGAAAGCTCAGCCGAGCGCCTCGAAGCCGGCAAGCCCGAGCATGGCACCATCCGACTGGCGGCCTATCACGAGGGCGGCTCGGTCACGATCGCGATCTCGGATGACGGACGCGGCCTCGACTTCGCGCGGATCAGGCGCAAGGCCATCCAGCAGGGCCTGGCCCAGGAGGCCGAGGTCGAGCGCATGAGCGATCAGCAGCTCAGCCGCTTCATCTTCCATCCGGGCTTCTCGACGGCCGACCGCATCACCGCCGTCTCCGGGCGAGGCGTCGGCATGGATGTCGTCAAGGTCAATGTCGACGCCATCGGCGGCATCATCGACGTCGCCAGCACGGCGGGCCAGGGCACCAGCATCACCATCAAGATCCCGCTGACGCTCGCGATCGTCTCCGCGCTGATCGTGGTCGCCGGCGAGCAGCGCTTCGCCATCCCGCAGATCGTGGTGCGCGAACTCGTGCGGGTGAAGGCCGGCGCCGACCATCGCGTCGAGCAGATCAACGGCGCGCCCGTGCTGCGGCTGCGCGGACGCCTGCTGCCCATCATCGTGCTCGCGGGCCTGATGGGGTCCGAGATCGCCGAAGCCATCGACGGCTTCATCGTGGTGACGCAGATCGGCGAGCGCCAGTTTGGCATCCTTGTCGACAGCGTATTCCACACCGAGGAAATCGTCGTCAAACCGATGTCGACGAAGCTGCGCCACATCCCGCTCTTCTCCGGAAACACCATCCTGGGCGACGGCGCGGTCGTGCTGATCGTCGATCCCAACGGCATCGCCCGGCTCGTCGGCGCGAACGTCTCGGTCGATGCGACGCGCGCCGACGCGCCGGCGACGGTCCGTTCCTCCGTCGGCGAAAAGACGACGATGCTGGTCTTCCGCGCCGGCCTGGACGGATTCAAGGCGGTGCCGCTGTCGCTGGTGACCCGGCTCGAGGAGGTCGACGCGGCTGAGTTCCAGACCAGTGGTGGCCGCGTGCTGCTGCATTATCGCGACAAGCTGATGCCGGTGATTCCGGTGGGTGAAGCCGCGATCCGGACCGAGGGACTGCAGTCCCTGGTGATCATCTCCGACGGCGAACTGACCATGGGTCTCGCGGTCGATGCGATCGTCGACATCGTCGACGAGGTGCTCGACGTCGAGCTCGAATCGACGGTCGATCGCGGCGTCATCGGCTCCGCCGTCATCCGCGGCCGCGCAACCGACATCCTCGACCTCGCCTATTACCTGCCCAAGGGCGATCCGGGCTGGCTCAGCAGCCGCCGCAGCGAACAGCCGGCGACGAGCGCCACGCAGATCCTGCTGGTCGAGCCCTCCGACTTCCTGCGCGAAATGCTGAACCCGGTCCTGAAGGCGTCCGGCCAGCAGGTTGCGCTCGCGGCCGATTTCGATAGCGCGCGCAAACTGGCCAGCCACGGGCAGATGAGCACCGTGCTCGTCGATCTCGACCGCGATCCCGAGGCGGCCTACGCCTTCGCCGCGATGCTGCGCGCGGGCGACGACGGCGAGAACCTGCGCATCCTCGGCATGACCGCGCTCGCCACGCCCGAACTGCACATGCGCGCCGCCAAGGCGCGCCTCGACGAGATCGTCGCGAAGTTCGATCGCCGCGCCTTGCTGAGCGAACTGGCCGAACGCAAATCGACCATGAGGCAGGCGGCATGAGCACAAGGACAACCGACAGCTCGCGGCCGACCGCCTCCGCCACCACCGGATTTGGCGATTCGCTCGATTACGTCACCGTCACCATCGGCGACCAGATGCTCGGCCTGCCGATCGGGCGGGTCCACGACGTCTTCATCGCCAACCGCATCACCGCCGTGCCGCGCGCACCCAGCGAGATCGTCGGGCTGCTCAATCTGCGCGGCCGCGTCGTCACCGCGATCTGCCTGCGCAAGCGGCTCGGCAGGCCGGCCAATCCCGACATGCGGGGCAACGAGAAATGCGAGCTCACCGCCGTCGGCATCGACGATGGCGGCGAGGCCTATGCGTTGATCGTCGATGCCGTCGGCGAGGTGATGCGGCTCGATCAGTCGACCTTCGAGCCCGTCCCCGTTCATCTGGATCGCAGCTGGGCCGCGCTCGCGGCCGGGGTGCACCGCCTCGACGACCGCCTTCTCGTCGTTCTCGACGTCGATGCCGTTTTGAAACTTGACCTGCCCGTGGCTGCCTGACCCGCGGCAAAATCGTTATCTGGAGAAAGATCATGAAGTATTGCCTTGTCGTCGACGACTCCGCTGTGATCCGCAAGGTCGCGCGCCGCATTCTCGAGGGCCTGCAGTTCCGCATCGCGGAAGCCGAGGACGGCGCGCGCGCCATCGACGCCTGCAAGGGCGAGATGCCCGACGCCGTGCTGCTCGACTGGAACATGCCGATCATGGACGGCTATGACTTCCTGCGCACGCTGCGGCAGATGCCGGGCGGAAAGCGGCCCAAGGTCGTCTTCTGCACGACCGAGAACGACATCGCCCATATCGCCCGCGCCATGCATGCCGGCGCCGACGAATACATCATGAAGCCGTTCGACAAGGAGATCGTCGCCTCCAAGTTCCATCAGGTCGGCCTGCTGTGAGCAGCGGGGCGACAGTCCGCACTGTCGCCCTGAACGGGCGCGGACCCAAGCGGCCGCGCCTGACGACCCTGCTGCGACCGGCCTGACGGATACGCGACGCATGACGAGTTCCCTCCCGGCGATGGCCATCGCGATGCATCGGCCCAAAACGGTCGTGATCGCCGACGATTCCGTCGTCGTGCGCGGCCTGTTCGCGCGCTGGCTCGGCGAGAGCGGCCAGTTCCATGTCGTGGCGGTTGCAGGCGACGGCGAGACGGCGGTCGCCCATGCCGGCCGCTTCCAGCCCGACGTGATGGTGCTCGATCTCGACATGCCCGGCGTCGACGGCGTCGCCGCCTTGCCCCAGATCCTGAAGCAGAGCCCCAACACCGGCATCCTGCTCGCAACCACACTCACGGAGCGAAACGCCCGGATCGCGCTGGAATGCATGACCAAGGGCGCGATGGACGTCGTCTCCAAACCCGACAGCCGCAGCGGCATGACCTTGTCGCTGGATTTCCGCAGCGAATTCCTGCTCAAGGTCGGCAACATCGCGCAGACCCAGGCCAAGCCCGGAACCCTGCCGCCTGACATCGATTTCGATTTCAGCCCCGCCGGCCCGGTCAACCTCCGGCCCCTGGTGACGGTGATGCCGCGCTACCTGATGATCGGCGCCTCCACCGGCGGACCGCGCGCGGTCGTGAAAGTGCTCCAGGACATCGGCGACGGCTTGCGCGACCTGACCACGCTGATCGTGCAGCACATGCCGCCTCTGTTCACGGCCTCCTTCGCCGAGCAGGTCGCCATGCAGATCGGCCTGCCGACGCGCGAACCGTATGATGGCGAACGCCTGTCCCGCGGCACGATATACGTAGCCCCCGGCGGCCGCCATCTCGGCATCGACCGCAAGCTCGGCCATCTCGTCGCCAGCATCAGCGATGGGCCGCCTGTCCGCTTCTGCCGCCCTGCCGTCGATGTGCTGTTCAACGACGGCGCGCGCCATCTCGGCCCCGCCGCGCTCGGCCTCGTGCTGACCGGCATGGGCAGCGACGGCACCGAAGGCGCGGGCGCGCTGCGCCGCGCCGGCGCGGCGGTGATCGCTCAGGACGAATTGTCGAGCACGATCTGGGGCATGCCGGGCTCGGTCGTCCGCGCCAGGCATGCCAGCGCCGTGATTCCTCTCGACGGGATCGGCCCCGCCATCCGCAGCCTCGTTCGCGTGGGGCAGCAATCATGACCGAGGCGGATTTCGATTTCCTGCGGGCCCTGCTGCACCTTCGTTCCGGCCTCTCGCTGAGCGCCGACAAGCGCTATCTGGCGGAAAGCCGGCTCGGCATGCTCTGCCGCCGGCGTCAGATCGAGAGCCTCGAGGTGCTGGTCAACAAGCTGCGTCATGGCGTCGATCGCGCGCTCGAAAGCGCCGTGGTCGAAGCGATGACGACGAATGAGACGCTGTTCTTCCGCGATCGCATGCCGTTCGACCTGTTCCGCGATGTGATCCTGCCCGAAAAGCTCGCCGCCAACGCCGCGACGCGCAGCCTGCGCATCTGGTGCGCCGCCGTCTCGACCGGCCAGGAAGCCTATTCGCTGGCCATGATCCTCGACGACATGGCGACACGTCTCGTCGGCTGGAAGATCGACATCGTCGGCACTGACATTTCGACCGAGGTGCTCGATAAGGCGCGCGAAGGCATCTACAGCCAGTTCGAGGTCCAACGCGGCCTGCCGATCCAGATGCTGCTGCGCCATTTCCGGCAGGACGGCGACAAATGGCAGATCTCCGAGCGCATCCGCGCCATGGTCGATCTCAGGCAGCACAATTTGCTCGAACCCAATGCCGGCATCGGCCAGTTCGACGTGATCTTCTGCCGCAACGTGCTGATCTATTTCGACGTGCCGACCAAGGCGAAGGTGATGGCCGCGCTGGCGCAACGTCTGGCGCAGGACGGCGTCTTCGTGCTCGGCGCGGCCGAGACGGTGATCGGCATCACCACGACGATCGTGCCCGACAAGGCCCATCGCGGCCTCTACCGCGAAAGCCGCTCGGCCAAGGCGCAGGTGCAGAGCGCCGGCCTGCCCTTCGACCGCAGCCGGATTCCCGCGCTCGGCGGCGTCCGGGGCTGAATTCCAAAGACGGCCCGCGATTCCGCAACCGGCGCGCCAAAATCCGTCCAGCATTCGCCCAAACAAAAACCCCGCCTCTCGGCGGGGTCCCCGTCAACCTGTCGTGTACATCCGACGATCAGGTTGCGATTCTTGTCTCATGCGACCGTGACCGCCGCATGACAGCGGCCGGTCTGCGGCGGATCATCAGGCAGGGATGCGCTGCTCGACTTCGGAGGGCTCGCGCAGCACGTAGCCGCGGCCCCAGACGGTCTCGATGTAGTTCTTGCCGTCGGACGCATTGGCGAGCTTCTTGCGCAGCTTGCAGATGAACACGTCGATGATTTTGAGTTCGGGCTCGTCCATGCCGCCATAGAGGTGGTTCAGGAACATTTCCTTGGTGAGCGTCGTGCCCTTGCGGAGCGAGAGCAGCTCCAGCATCTGGTATTCCTTGCCGGTCAGGTGCACGCGGGCGGCGTCGACCTCGACCGTCTTGGTGTCGAGGTTGACGACGAGGTCGCCGGTGGTGATGACCGACTGGGCGTGGCCCTTCGAGCGGCGGACGATGGCGTGGATGCGGGCGACCAGCTCGTCTTTATGGAACGGCTTGGTCAGGTAGTCGTCGGCGCCGAAGCCGAGGCCCTTGACCTTGTCCTCGATGCCGGCGAGGCCCGACAGGATCAGGATCGGCGTCTTGACCTTGGCGACGCGCAAGCTGCGGAGAACCTCGTAGCCCGACATGTCGGGGAGGTTCAGATCCAGCAGGATGATGTCGTAATCATAGAGCTTGCCGAGATCGACGCCTTCCTCACCAAGATCGGTGGTATAGACGTTGAAGCTCTCGGACTTGAGCATAAGCTCGATGCTTTGAGCGGTTGCGCTATCGTCTTCGATCAGCAGAACCCGCATGTCACGTCCCCAATTTCGCCCGCAGGCAAGCTAGACCGTACTTCCCGTCCGAACCCTCACGGCCCTGGACGACGACGCGCTTGCCCGATGAAACGCCACGCGACACGCTACGGGGAAATGGTTAACAAACCGTGATTCCCGTGCGCAAGCGCTTCCTGGGAGAAAGTGAACGATCCTTGCCGAGGTGAGTCGAATTTGACACGGATCGAAGAGCCTTCACCCGCGAAATCGCCTTTCGCGGAAGCCGCCTCGCAAAACAGGGCCTGTTAACCCCTGCGGCACGATGCGGCTTCGAAACACAGTGTTAATCACACAGGTAAACGAAAGGTTGACGGAAAGACTTATGTCCACCGCAAGGCGCAGTTCCGACCGACTTTCGAACCTCGCCGCCATCGTCGGCGGGCTGGACGGCGTTACAATCTATGGTCGCGTCACCGCGGTCAGGGGTCTGCTCGTCGAAATTTCCGGACCGATCGGCGCAATGAGCCTGGGCGGGCGCATCGGCATCGAGATCGCGCCGGGTACCCGCGTGCCTTGCGAGGTCATCGGATTTTCCGGGGAGAAGGCGCTGGTGATGCCCTTTGGCGGGCTCGACGGCGTGCGTCGCGGCTGTCCGGCCTATGTCGACAAGGCCCAGCCTGGCATCAGGCCGACCTCGGCCTGGCTCGGCCGCGTCGTCGATGCGCTCGGCCGCCCGGTCGATGGCGGGCCGCCCTTGCCCGAGGGTGAGACGCTCTGCACCTTCCGCAACGACCCGCCGCCAGCCCATTCGCGCCGGCGCGTCGGCAAGCCGCTCGACCTTGGCGTGCGCGCGCTCAACGCCTTCCTGACCTGCTGCCTCGGCCAGCGCATGGGCATCTTCGCAGGCTCGGGCGTCGGCAAATCGGTGCTGCTTTCGATGCTGGCGCGCTATGCCCGTGCCGACGTCAACATCATCGGGCTCGTCGGCGAGCGCGGCCGCGAGGTCCAGGAGTTCCTGCAGGACGATCTCGGCCCCGCCGGCCTCGCCCGCTCGATCGTCGTCGTCGCGACCTCGGACGAGCCCGCCCTGATGCGCAAGCAGGCGGCGCTGACGACGCTGACGCTGGCGGAGTATTTCCGCGACCAGGGCAAGCAGGTGATGTGCCTGATGGATTCGGTGACGCGCTTCGCCATGGCGATGCGCGAGATCGGGCTCGCCGCCGGCGAGCCGCCGACGACCAAGGGCTATACGCCGACCGTCTTCGCCGAATTGCCGCGCCTCCTCGAACGCGCCGGGCCCGGCGTCGGCGACGGCGCGATCACCGGGCTGTTCACTGTGCTGGTCGATGGCGGCGACCATGACGAGCCGGTCGCCGACGCGGTGCGCGGCATCCTCGACGGCCATATCGTGATGGAGCGCTCGATTGCCGAGCGCGGCCGCTATCCCGCGATCAATATCCTGAAATCGGTCTCCCGGACCATGCCGAAAGCCTGCGACCCGGCATTCTACCCCGTCGTGCAGAAGGCGCGCGCGACGCTCGCGACCTATGCCGATATGGAGGAACTGATTCGGCTCGGCGCCTATCGTCAGGGCGCGTCGGCGGAAGTGGACGAGGCGATCAGGCTCAACCCGGCGCTGGAGGAGTTCCTCAAGCAAGCCAAGGACGAGGCGACCTCGCTGCCCGACGGCTACGCCCACCTCTCGGCGATCATGAGCGGTTGAAGACGCCCTACGCCTTGGCGAAATAGCTCAGGATCGCCACGGCTTCAGGCGACATCCAGTCCGCCTGCCCCAACAGATAGCCCCGCACACCGCCGCGTGGATCGACGAGATAGGTGATCGGCAGGCCGGATGCGAGCGTGAAGGGCGCCTCGGCACCGTCTGCTGCCGGCGCCGACAGCCGCTTGCCGTCGCGATCCCAGAACACTGGAAGCTGCCTGACGCCGAGGCGGGCAAGATAATCCCCGACACTCTTGAGAGCGGGACGATCGGTGCAGATCGTGACGAGGCTGACGCCGTTGCGCTTGAAGGCCGGCAGCTGGCTCTCGAACAGCGGCAGCTCGATCCGGCAGATCGGACACCAGGTCGCCCAGAGATAGACTAGCGTGACCTGGCCCGCCGCCGGCCCGGCGAGCCCCGTCTTGCCGCCGAGCCGCGGCAGCGACAGCGGCGTCATGGGCACGACCGGCTCGATCTCGGTGAACTGGTAGCGCGACGTCCGGAATACGGGCGGGCGCTCCTGTGCGACGGCGAGCCCAGCCAGGCAACCTAACGAGGCCTGCAGCAGCAGGCGTCTTGACGGGTCGGTCAACGCCATTCCAGCACCGCGAATCCTCGTAGCGGCGCAAATCTTTCCGCCGCCGCCGATCTGGCTTGAGAATGTGGCCGCACCCGGAGCCGGCCGTGAAGCCCCGATCACGAAAGAGGGAGCTCGCGCGATGTCGTCACGCTCTCAACCGGACGACCAGGATCAGCATCGCCGCCAGCGCCAGCGCCTGAACGCCTGCCGAGATCAGCAGCGTCGCCTGCGGGCCAAACCCCTCCATCAGGAAGGCGAAGAGCAGCGGCGCAGCGGCGAAGGCCATGTTCTGCGGCACCGCCAGCCGGCCGAGCATCGCGCCGAACCCATGCCGGCCAAACAGCACCAGAGGCAGCGTCGCCCGCGCCACCGATATCACGCCCATCGCGGCGCTGAAGCAGATCACGAAAGCAGCCGCGACCGCGAAGGGGCCAGAAGCGAACGCCATGACGAGACAGGCGAGCGGGCCGAGCGCAAGCCCAGCCAGCGCCACCTTCTCGACCGGAAAGCGCTCGCCCGCGACCGCATCGACAGCGCGCGCCAGCAGCGTCGCCGGGCCGCTGAGCGTGGCCAGGCCCACCGCCGCCGCCTGACTCAGACCCGAGCTCTGCAACAGGCCGATGAGATGCAGCGGCAGCCCCCACGACACGAGTCCGCTCGCCGAGAAGATCAGCGCCAGGAGCCAGAACGTCGCCCGGCGCTGGGCTGGCACGATCCGGCCGGTCTCGCCGGCCGGATCGTCGGCGACCGCATCGGTGGTGGTTGAAGGCAAGGCGTGGCGCCAGGCCGGGACGCAGGCGTGGATCGGCAGCACGACGAAGATCTGCATCGCGGCGAAGACGAGCCAGCAGGCGCGCCAGCCGAAAGCGTCCGTCAGCGCCGCCGCCAGCGGCCAGAACACGGTCGAGGCCAGCCCCGTCGCCAGCATCATGATCCCGATGGTGCGGCGCGCGCGTTCGCCCATCAGCTGCGCCACCGTGATGTTGCCGACATTGGCCAGCGTCATCGCGTGGCCGATGCCGATGACGAACCAGCCGGCGAGATAGCTCACCGGCCCCTGCGCCATCGCGACGCTCGCGAGCCCGAGCGCGCAGATCACCGCGCCGACGCACATCGCGCGGCGCGTGCCGTGAAGGTCGAGATGGCGACCGACGCTCGGCCCCATCAGAGCGCCGGTAATGAGCAGGATGGTGATGCCGCCGAAGACCAGTTCCGGCGTCAGGCCAAGATCGCGCTCGATCGGCGCAGCCAGCACGGAGACGGAATAGAAGGTCGAGCCCCAGCCGATGATGCGGGTGAGAACGAGACCGCAAAGCAATGGGCCGTGTCGGGGCTGGAGCAGGGGAGCGTGCAAGCGAACGTTTCCGGCGACGCGAGGGACGTAAGGCACCCTGCTATCGCCCGCTGCTTAGCCCAACCCGGTCAGCAGCGTCAGCAGGCTGGATGCAATCCCGGCCATGCGCGAAAAGCGGGCCATTTCGGTAAGGAACGGTCAACCTCCTTGCTCCATTGTACTTTTTGTCTCGCGGATGGAGTTCCGGTTGCGTGTCGAGGGGTCGGCAGGCAGCCATGCGTAATCAGGAGTTGGACACGACATGAAGTCGCGAGAGACCCTTTTGCGTCTCAAACGCTTCCAGGTCGACGAAAAGCGTCGCCGGGTAAGCCAGATTGAGATGATGATCGCCGAGTTCCACCGGATGGCGTCCGACCTCGATCGCGAGATCCAGAGCGAGGAGACGCGGGCCGGAATATCCGACCCGGCCCATTTCGCCTACCCGACCTACGCCAAGGCCGCGCTCGGCCGTCGCGATAACCTGCGCCAGTCGGCCGACAATCTGAAGGGCCAGCTCGACGACGCCAAATCCGAGCTGCAGGAAGCCTTCGAGGACATGAAGAAGGTCGAGATCCTCGACGACCGCGAGCGCGCCACCGAGCGCGCGGCGGAAGCGGCCCGCGACCAGGCGATGATGGACTCGATCGGCCTGCGCGCGCGCGCCAGCCTCTGAACCGAGGTCACCACGAAACGCGAAGCAGCAGCGAGGGACAGTCCTTCGCTGCTGCTTCGCGTTTGCGCGCCTGATACGATGCCGCGATGAGCGACATCTCGATCCGGTTCGACGGGCTGTTCCTGCTGGCCGCGCTGGCGCTGGGCGCGGCGACCTATGCAGCCGTCGCGCTGGTGGCGTCGGCACTGGCTCTGACGCAGCCCGCTTCCGCCGGGCGGAGTTGGCGCGTGGCGCGCCTTGCCGGGGCCATGACCGTCGCGACGCTGGCGCTTTTCGCCGTCCTGTTCGCTTGGTGGGCGGGCCAGGGCACGGTCCGCCAGGGCATCAACTGGCTCGACCTGATGGTCTTTCCGTGGCTCGCCGTCTTTGCGGCCGGCGGCTGGGCGCTCACCCGGCGCTGACCCGACCTCAGGCGATCACCGGATGATGCGGCACGCAATCGCGCCGCATCTGCCCGGCGAGCCTTGGATCGTCGTCGATCTCGACACTGCGTCTGAACACCGTAAACCCCGAGCGCTGGTAGAACTCCGGCGCGCCCTGATGGTCGAGCGTGCAGGTGTGCACCCAAAACCGCGAGATCGGCTTCGCCCAGGCCAGCGCAAGCGCCCGGTTCATCAGCCAGCGCCCGGCGCCCTGCCCAATCACCGTCTCGTCGAGGCCGAAGAAGGCAAGCTCGCCTTCGCCGGCGACGCGGAAATCGAGTTCGAGCAGGCCGACATCGTGTCCTTGATGTCTGACGGCCCAGAAGTCGATCGCCGTATCTGCCAGCAGCGCCTCGATCTCGGCGACCGGCTTGACCAGCCGGCTGAACCACATCCAGCGCTCCCCGAGCAGGCGGTAAACCGCGAGATAGCGCGCGACGTCTGCGCGGCCGATCGGATCGAGAGCAAAGCCGGCCATGCCCGGCGGATCAGGCCGGACCGGCGGCTTGTCGAGCATCTCCAGCGAGGTCACGATCGCGGCTATCTTGCCCGGCGGCAGATCGGTGATGCCCTTCAGGCTGATGGAAAGGGTCTCGGGCAGGCTGGCTTTCAAGACGGACTCCGGCGGCGTAAAATCGCTTCGCCGCGATCATGACATGATCGCGGCTGAAAGAGCAGGCGGCATGAAGCATGACGGTTCTCGAATGGCGAGGCGGATAAAGCCGGCCGCAGGCTGCGTCTGGCCGGTGAATTTGCGTCTCGCGCGTGTCCTCGTCGCGCTGACAATCATGTTCGTCGCCGTCCTGCCGCATGCGACGCTGGCCGCCTCGGCGCGGCACGATGCCATGCCGATGGCGGCGACCGCGCCACATCATGGCCATGCCGGGTCGGTGTCCGGAGCGACCACGCCCTGCCACGAAGACGGACAGACAAATGCTGCCGGCAAGCGCTATGGCGCGTCATGCTGCATCCTCGGCTGCGGCCTGCTGATGGCGGGACCGGCTCCAGGTCCAGTCTCCGTGCCAACGCCATGGCGCACCGCAACGCTGCTCCTGCGCGAGAGCGGCGACGAGATCGCCCTCGAACCAGCAGAACGACCACCGCGACGCGCCATCGCCGTCTGACGTCACTCTGTCTTTCCATAATGGCCGCTAGCGCCGCATCGATCAGGACAACCTCATGACAGCCACAGCTTCCCTTCGTTTCACCGCCCTGCTGGCGGCAGGGCTCGCGCTCGGCGGCGCGGCGCTCGCCCAGCAGAACCATGCCGGCCATGGCGCAGCCCCCGCCGCGACCGCGAAAGACACGCCCGCCACGGCGGCGTTCAAGGCCGCCAACATGAAGATGCACAAGGACATGGACATCGCCTTCAGCGGCGATGTCGACGCCGACTTCGTTCGCGGCATGATCCCGCACCATCAGGGCGCGATCGACATGGCCAGGATCATGCTGGCGCATGGCAAGGACCCGAAGCTGAAGGCGCTCGCCACCAGCATCGTGACCGATCAGGAAAAGGAGATCGCAGCGATGCAGGACTGGCTCAAGGCCAACGGCAAATAGGGTAGCCACCGACATCGCGGCGGCGGGCGGCGCGCGCCCGCCGCTTGCCCTCCCCTGCTCCCGCTGGCAGAGAAGGCTTGAGCCGCCGCCCGCGCATGTCCAGCATGCGCGGGCGGCGTTCGACGAACAGCCTTCCGCCCCTTCGCAATTCGCGGTTTCATGAAAAAATACCTCGACTATCTCTGGCCTCTGATCGGGCTCGTCGCGGTCGTCTGGTCGGTCGAGCTGCTCTGGGAAAAACTCAAGGCGGAGGCGCTGACCAACGAGGCCGTGAGCGCGCGGCTCGAACAGGCCGGGCTTTGGGAATCGGTCAGGATCGTCGCCTCCGGCATCGGCCAGAAGATCGCGCTGATCCCATCGGACGCCTTCCTGCATGCGGGCCTCGCCACGCTCGTCGCCTATGCCGCGCTCGCCTGGTATGACCGCATCGCCCTGCTTCACCTCCACAAGGAGAAGGGCATTTCCTGGTCCTATATCTCGCTCTGTTCTTTCGTGACCTACGCGCTGTCGCACAACATCGGCGCCTCGGTGTTTTCCGGCGGCATGGTGCGGTTCCGCGCCTATACCGCCAAGGGGCTGACAGCGGCCGAAGTCGCGGTGCTGGTCGCGCTCTGCTCCTTCACCTTCGCCTTCGGCACGATCCTGCTGATGAGCCTTGTCCTCCTGATCGAGCCCGAAATTCTCCGGCCGCTGGAGCGGCTCTCGACCAGATTCGCCATCGGCGACGGCACGGCGCGGCTGATCGGCGTCGGCATGCTCGGTTTCTGCGCGCTTTACACGATCGGCGCATGGCTCAAGTTCAGGCCTTTGAGGATCGGCAAGTTCGAGGTGATCTATCCTCGCCTGCCGATCGTCGCGCGGCAATATCTGGCGGCGCCGCTGGAGCTCGCGGGCGCGGCCGGCATCATCTATTTCGCCCTGCCCGACCAGGGCAATCCGGGCTTCCTGATCGTGCTCGGAGCTTTCCTGCTCTCGTTTTCGGCAGGCCTCCTGAGCCAGGTACCGGGCGGCGTCGGCGTGATGGAGGCGGTGTTTCTCGCGGTGATGCCGGGCGTGCCGGCCCCGGCCGTCTTCGCGGCGCTGCTAATCTGGCGGCTGTTTTACCTGATCCTGCCGCTGGTGATCTCGCTGCCGGTCGTGCTCGCCTTCGAGCGCAATCAGTTGAAGAAACACAAGATGGCGGTCGCAATCGAGCAGGCCGAGGCCAAGGCCCGCAGCGCCGACCCGCCTATCGCCTGAGCGCGATCGCCGCTGCCGCAAACATCAAGAGCGCGCCAGCGGCCTCGGCCGGGCCGAACGGCTCGTTCAGCACGAAGACGCCGGCGCTCACCGCAATCACCGGACTGACGAAGGCGTAGAGCCCGGCCCGGAACGCGCCCCAGTCGCGCAGCAGCCTGAGATAGATCGTGAAACCGATCAGCGAGCCGGCGATGATGAGCATGGCCAGCGCGGGCAGCACCGGCCATCGCGTCAGCGCGACGAAATCCGCGGATCCGATCGGCTCCAGCGCCAGCGAGAGCGCCACGAGCCCGACCGCTCCGACCGCGCTTTGCCAGCCGGCCAGCGCCAAAGTCGGCATCGTCGCCGCGATCGGACGGGTCAGCACCGCGCCGACGGCGTAAAGCAGTGTGCCCGCCGCGACAGCCGCCAGCCCCCACAGTTCCAGCGCATCGCCTCTGGCCGCATTCAGGCCGTTCATCGCGCGGGCGGCGAAGAGGAAGCCCAGGCCCAGCCCGCCGAGCCCTATCGCCAGCACGCGCCGCCCGCTGATCGGCGTCCCCTCGATGACCCGGCTCGCCAGCAGCGTATAGACCGGGATCGTCGCCATGTTGACGATGGCCGAGAGGCCGCTGGGTGCATGCGCCGCGCCCCAGAACAGCAGCGCATAGTTTCCGGTGTTCACCAGCAGCGCCGTGAAGATCAGCCTCGGCCAAGCCTGACGGGGAACCCTGAAGGCGTCGCGGCCGGCCCAGGCCAGGATCAGCAGGCCGGCGATGACGAAGCGCGTCGCGGCGAGGAAGACCGGCGGCGCATGCTCGGCGGCGATCCTGACCGGCAGGAAGGTCAGCCCCCAGACCAGGCACATCAGGGCGAAGAAGACGGCGTTGCGCGACATGGTAAGGGCTTAGCGGCAACGCCCGGGCACAACCACTGCGCGCGCAGCATGCCGACATGGGCCGCCTGCAGGACCGTAGGTAAACAGCGGTTCTGAGATTTTGACCTGACTTAGCTTTTTTGCTAAGTCAGGAGCATGTGGTCCGTCGAATATCTGCAAGCAGCTTTCGACGAACGAGCAGCTTTGCCGCCGGACATGCGCGCGCGTCTGGGACGAATGGCCGATCTTATCGAGACCGCCGGCCTGCTCAACCTGCCTCGCGACTGGGTCAAACCGCTTGGCGACAAGCTGTGGGAACTCCGTATCACCGGCAGGGACGGCATCGCTCGCGCGATCTACGTCACGGCGACCGGGCAGCGCGTCGTGATCCTGCGCATCTTCGTCAAGAAGACCCAGAAAACGCCGCCGCAGGAACTGGAATTGGCCCGTCAGCGGGCAAGGGAGGTACGATGATCAAGCACCGCGAGGCGCATGCCACGGATATGGCCAACGACCCGGCCTATCGCGAGGCCTATGAGGCTTTGGGTCCTGGATTCACGCTTGTCACCGCGTTGATCGAGGCGCGCTCGCGGGCGAAGTTGACGCAGGCCGAACTTGCAAGCCGCATGGGCACGACCGAAAGCGCCATCAGCCGGCTTGAGAGCGGGCGCACGAAACCCTCGACCCGCACGCTGGAGCGCTACGCAATGGCCACCGGACACCGCCTCGACATCCGGCTGAAGCCGATCAAGCTCACAGCCTGAGCCCTCAGGGCTTTCACACGCTTCCGACCGTCTTGAGCCTCACGCGCGGGTGGATTTCCGCCTGCGACAGCACCGGCGTCTCGCGGCGGAAGCGCTCGATGATCTGGCGCACGAAGGGCCGGGCGAGGCCGGAGGTGACGAGCGCCGGCATCTCGCCGATGCGCGCCGCGTCTTCGAACTTGTCGCGAACGTGATGCACGAATTCCTGCAGGCGCGAAGGCTGCATGGCGAGATGGCGCTCCTCGCCTTGGCCCACGATCGATTCGGCGAAGATGCTCTCCCAGGCCGGCGAGAGCGTGATGATCGGCAGATTGCCCTGCGCGTTCGAGAACTGCGCGCAGATCTGGCGGGCGAGCCGCATCCGGACATGCTCGGCGATGTCGCGCGGGCTCTTCAGGATACCGGCAACCTCGGCGATGGCCTCGATGATGGTGGCGAGGTCGCGGATCGAGATGCGCTCCGAGAGCAGCAGCTGGAGCACGCGCTGAATGCCGGTCGTCGAGATCTGGCTCGGCACGATCTCCTTGACCAGATCGGCATGGTCCTTCTGCAGCTCGCGCAGCAGCTTCTGGACCTCGGCATGCGAGAGCAGCTCTGGCATGTGCGACTTCAGCACCTCGGTCAGATGCGTCGAGATCACCGTCGCGGCGTCGACCACGGTATAGCCGCGCAATTGCGCCTCGTCCTGCAGGGCAGCGTCGATCCAGGTCGCGGGCAGGCCGAAGGTCGGCTCCAGCACATTGTGGCCGGGCAGGTTCACGCTGCCGCCCATCGGGTCCATTGCCATGTACTGGCCGGCATAGACCAGACCATGGCCGGCATCGATCTCCTTGATCTTGATGTAGTAGTGGTTCGCCTCGAGCTGGACGTTGTCGACGATCCTGACCGCCGGCATGACGAAGCCGAGTTCGGCGGCGAGCTGGCGGCGCAGCGCCCGGACCTGGTCGGTGAGGCGGTCCTGCCCGGCTGCGGCGTTGACCAGCGGCAGGAGCCCGTAGCCGATCTCGATCTTGAGCTCGTCGAGCTTGAGCAGATCGTTGAGCGTCTCTTCCTTGGGCGTGCCGTCGGCCGACAGCGGCGAATCCGGCTGGCCCGGTGCAACCGCGTCGGCGGCTTCCTTGAGCTTGGCGAGCTTGCCGAAATGGCGCGCGAGAAACGCCGAACCGCCCGCGAGCGTCAGGAACGGCAGCATCGGGATGCCAGGCAGGATCGCAATCAGCAGCATCACCGCCGCCGACATGCCCAGCGCCTTCGGATAGCCCGAGAGCTGCTTGCCGAGCGCCTTGTCGGCCGCGCCGCGCACGCCCGACTTGGAAACGAGCAGGCCGGCCGCCGTCGAGACGATCAGCGCGGGGATCTGGCTGACGAGGCCGTCGCCGACGGTGAGCTGGGTATAGGCGCGCGCCGCGTCGCCAAAGCCCATGCCCTGCTGGGCGACGCCGATAATGATGCCGCCGAGCACGTTGATGAAGGTGATGAGCAGGCCCGCGATCGCGTCGCCGCGGACGAATTTGGACGCGCCGTCCATCGAGCCGAAGAAGTTGGCCTCGTCCTCCAGCGCCTTGCGGCGGGTCTTGGCGACGTCCTGGTCGATCAGTCCCGCCGAAAGATCGGCGTCGATCGCCATCTGCTTGCCGGGCATCGCGTCGAGCGCAAAGCGCGCCGCGACCTCGGCGATGCGGCCAGAACCTTTGGTGATGACGACGAAATTGACGATGAGCAGGATGGTGAAGACCACCACCCCGATCACGAAATTGCCGCCCATCACGAAATTGCCGAAGGCCTCGATGACGTGGCCGGCGGCAGCGCTCCCCTCATGGCCATGGGCGAGAATGAGCCGCGTCGAGGCGAGGTTGAGCGCGAGCCTCAGCATGGTGACGATCAGCAGCACGGTCGGGAAGGCCGAGAACTCCAGCGGCTCCTCGATGAACAGCGCCGTCATCAGCACCAGCACCGACAGGATGATCGAGAGCGCCAGCAGCATGTCGAGCATGATGCCCGGCAGCGGGAAGATGAGCACCACGAGGATGCCCATGACGCCGATCGCCAGGAACAGGTCGGGCCGGTTGAGGAGCTTCCCCAACGCCCCGCGGCTCATGTCGAAGCCGCCGCCTGCTCCTGCCGTCACATCGGTCATCGACCAGCCCGCTCCACGTCCCAACGTCCGTCGCGCACCAGACGCGCAGCCCGGCAATTCTTGCCGGGTGCATGGTGAACGAGTGGTTAAGGTCGTCGAAAAAAGCCGCGCCGGAACCTTTCCCTGAACGGACCGTTATCGAATGGCCGTGTTGCGGCCGCATTCGGCCGCCCAACTCGTCGCGGGTCGACGAAACGGCTTGCACAAGTAACGAAACGGCTTGGACAAGCCAAAAATCCTGGAGGAAGACGTGGATAGACGTTCATTCGTGATGAGCCTGTTTGGTGGCGTCGCTGCTGCGGGCCTCGGCGGCACGGCGATGGCGCAGGCGGCGGTGCGCAAGCTCGATACCGTTCCCGCCATGCCGGCAGCGGGCGAGATCGACGCGGCGGCGAAGGCTGGCCTGGATCGGGCTGACGCCGATTTCAATCAGGTCGTGGTGCGTGAGCGCGTCGTCCGCCGCCGCCCCCGCCCCTATCGTCGCCCGGTCGTGGTGCGCCGCACGGTGATCCGCCGGCCGCGCCGCGTGATCGTGCGTCGCCGCGTGATCGTGCGCTGATAGCGATATCCAGCGAGTTGAAAGGCGGCGTCGCAAGGCGCCGCCTTTTTCGTCAGGCGACCGACGCCGCCCCGAAGCAGGACGGTGCTTGCCCGGGAGGACGCCGGCATGACGGCGAAGGCCATTGCCCCACAGGCAAGGATCACCACCGACATCCCGGCCCGGCTCGACCGCCTGCCCTGGTCGCGCTTCCATACGCTGGTCGTCGTCGCGCTCGGCGTCACCTGGATTCTCGACGGGCTTGAGGTCACGCTCGCCGGCTCGATTTCCGGCGCGCTCAAGGACAGCCCGACGCTGCGTTTCACCAACACGCAGATCGGCATCGCCGGCGCGGCCTATCTCGCCGGCGCGGTGTTCGGCGCCCTGTTCTTCGGCTGGCTCACCGACCGGCTCGGCCGCAAGAAGCTCTTCACGATCACGCTCTTCGTCTATCTCGCCGCAACCGCCGCGACCGCTTTCTCGTGGAGCTTCGCGAGCTTCATCGTCTTCCGATTTTTCACCGGCATGGGCATCGGCGGCGAATACACCGCGATCAATTCGACGATCCAGGAGCTGGTGCCGGCCCGCGTGCGCGGCTTCGTCGATCTCGTCATCAACGGTTCATTCTGGGTCGGCGCGGCGCTCGGCGCCATCGGCGCGATCGTCCTGCTCGATCCCGCCCGGGTCGATCCGGAGCTCGGCTGGCGGCTCGCCTTCTTCATCGGCGCGGGGCTAGGCCTGATCGTGCTCGTGCTCAGGCAATGGATTCCTGAAAGTCCGCGCTGGCTGTTGAGCCATGGCCGTCCCGAAGAGGCGGCGGCGATCGTCGCCGAGATCGAGCGGCGCGCGGGCGTGGTCTGGAGCCCGGCGGAAAACCTGCCCATGACGAGCCTGCGGCCCCGCGCGATCACGCCGCTTGGCGAGGTCTTCCATGTCCTGTTTGTCCGGCACCGGCAGCGGGCGCTGGTCGGGCTGGCGCTGATGGTCGCGCAGGCATTCTTCTACAACGCGATCTTCTTCACCTATGCGCTGGTGCTGACCGATTTCTACAAGGTGCCGTCGCAGGCGGTCGGCTGGTTCATCCTGCCTTTCGCAGCCGGCAACGTGCTGGGGCCGCTGCTGCTTGGACGCCTGTTCGACACAGTCGGCCGCAGGCCGATGATCGCCTTCACCTATGCGATGTCGGGGCTTTTGCTGACAGCGACTGGATACCTGTTCTGGCGCGACCTGCTCACCGCTCCGCAGCTCACGGCGTGCTGGAGTATCGTCTTCTTCTTCGCCTCAGCCGCCGCCAGTTCCGCCTATCTGACGGTCAGCGAAACCTTCCCCGTCGAGATGCGGGCGCTGGCGATCGCGGCCTTTTATGCGGTCGGCACAGGCGCTGGCGGCGTCGCCGGACCATGGCTGTTCGGCGCGCTGATCGACACCGGTTCGCGAGGCAGCGTCTTTGGCGGCTATTTGTTCGGCGCGGCGCTGATGCTGGGCGCGGCGCTCGTGGCCGCTCTGTTTGCGGTCCGGGCCGAAGGCCGTTCTCTGGAAGAGATCGCGAGGCCCCTCAATGCAACCGACGATGGTCCTTCCGGCGCATCTTAGGGATGATCAAAGAATTTTGACCGGAGGGAATACAAGCCGGAAAAATACGTTATCGTTCGCGACCGGTTTCACGCTGTGATGCGGGGTGTGGAACGGGATGGAAAACCAGCCTTCGGAGGATGTCGTGGATAGACGCTCATTCATCATGACCCTGGTCGGCGGCATCGCCGCAGCCAGCGTTGGCGGCATGGCCGCCGCGGAAGCCGCCCAGCCCAAGCTTGCTCCCAATCCTGCCCCCATGCCGGAGCCGCAGCCGGCCAAGGCGGACGATCAGATCGCCGCCGAGACGAAGGACGGCCTCGACAAGGCCGACACCGAGTTCAGCCAGTACTACTATCGCCGGCCGCGCTATTATCGCCGCCCCGTCGTCGTCTACCGGCGTCGGCCGCGCTACTACGGCCGCCGCGGCTATTATCGCCGCTGGTGACCGCGACGTCGTGAACAGGGGTCAGGCGGCGCTGACGCGCGCCTGACCCGGTTCCGCGACCGCAATCCCCGCCGCGCCATATTCGCTGAGCTTGTTGCGCAGCGTGCGGATCGAAATCCCTAATATCTTGGCCGCATGGGTGCGATTGCCCAGGCAATGATCGAGCGTGTCGAGAATCAGCTCGCGCTCGACATCGGCCACGGTGTGCCCGACCAGCGAGCGGGTGACGGCCTCGGCCGTCTGCGCCGCGCGCGAAGCCGTGTCGCGGCCATTGGCGGGTCCCAGCGTCTCGCCTTCGGGCGTCAGCACCGCATCGACGCCGATCTCGACACCCTGCGCCAGCAGCACGGCGCGATGGATCGTGTTCTCCAACTCGCGGACATTGCCGCGCCAGGCGTTGCCGAGCAGCAGCTTGCGCGCATCCGACGCGATCGGCCGCAGCGGCAACCCGTTCACCTCGGCGTATTTCTTCGAGAAATGATCGGCCAGCGCCAGAATGTCGCCTGGTCGTTCTCGCAGCGCCGGCAGGCGCAGGTGCACGACGTTGAGCCGATAGAACAGATCCTCGCGGAACGAGCCTTCGCGCACGGCGTCGCCGAGATTGCGGTTCGAGGTCGCGATGATGCGCAGATCGACCTTGACCGGCGTCGTGCCGCCGACACGGTCGATCATGCGCTCCTGCAGCGCCCTCAGCAGCTTGGCCTGAAGCCGGACATCCATTTCCGAGATTTCGTCGAGCAGCAGCGTGCCGCCGCTCGCCTCCTCGAACTTGCCGATGCGGCGTGCGATGGCGCCGGTGAAGGCGCCCTTCTCATGGCCGAACAGTTCCGATTCGAGCAGGTTGTCGGGGATTGCGGCGCAGTTCACCGCCACGAACGGCTTGTCCTTGCGCAGCGACTTCTGGTGCAGATGGCGCGCGATCACCTCCTTGCCGGTGCCGCTTTCGCCGGTGACGAGGACAGGCGCGTCCGAACGCGCGATCTGCAAGGCGAGGTTGACGACGCGCTCCATCGCCGGATCGCGCCAGATCAGGCTCTGGCTGTCGGCGGCGACCGCCTCCAGCACGGCGGCGATCAGCTCGGGATCAGGCGGCAGCGGCACATATTCGCGCGCGCCGGCCTGGATCGCAGCCACCGCCGCGCGCGCATCGGTCGAGGTGCCGCAGGCGACGAGGGGCGTGCGGATGCGCTCCGCCTCCAGCGCCGCGACGAATTTCGCGATCGGCTGGACGACATCGACCATCAGCAGGTCGGCGCCCTTGGCGCGCAGCACCGCGAGCGTCTGCTCGAGGCTTTCGGTGTGCGTGACGCTCGCTCCATGCGAGATCGCGATCTTGGCGGCCGCGATGATCTGTCCCTTGAGACCGCCGACGATGATGAGGCGCATGGCTCAGGCCTTCCTGCTTGCAATGATGTCGGAACGACCGGGCATCACCGGTCGGCCTTGATGATTTCGGTCATGGTCACGCCGAGCCGGTCCTCGACGACGACGACCTCGCCGCGCGCCACCAGCCGCTCGTTGACGAAGATGTCGATCGCCTCGCCGACGCGCCGGTCGAGTTCGAGCACCGCGCCGGGCACGATCTGCAGGAGGTCGCCGACCGCGATCCTGGTCTGGCCGAGCACGGCCGAGACCGTAACGGGCACGTCGAAGACCTGTTCGAGATCTTCGGCGGTCTTGACCGCGACCGGCCCCGAGCGCGCCACGGAAGCCGCGGCGTCATGATCGAAGGAGAGATCGGCCGGGTTCAGCGGCGGCAAATGGAGATCGTTGTCGCTCATCTGTCATCTCCATGGCGCGCGCCGGGATTATGTTGCCCGGCCTGACCAGCGGCGGCGCCGAAAACGGTCAAAACCGCCTGCTCGACCAGTCGCGACAGGCCCTGCGCGTCGACCGTGAAACCACCATCGGCCCATTCGATGCGCCCGTCGCCCTGCGCGATATCGGGCTCGCCGAGCACGACGAGCTTGCCGGCGAAGCCACCCTGCTGCGCCAGCCGCTTGATCAGAACCTCGACCGCCTCGACGGCATCCTCATTGACGCGCAGCACGAGATGGGGTGCATGCCGCGCATGCGACAGGCATTCGCGCACCGCATGCTCGATCGCCGCGAGCGGCTTCTCGGCGAGCGCGGCGCCGGCAAGGCCCTGCGCCGTCGCGATGGCGACGCGCGCCGCCTCGAGCTCGATATCGGCTGCGCGGGCGTCGTCCTGGGCGAGCAGCCGCTCGGCGCTGCGGGCGAGTTGCGCGACGAGGCCGTTGAGCTGGCCTTCCGCCTCGCGGCGCGCCTGCGCCTCGCCGGCCTGAAAGCCCTCGGTCCGTGCGGCGGCGATCTCCGCTTCCCCGGCCGCCCGCCTTCCGCCCTCGCGAAAGTCGGTGCCGAACATGAATTTCGTCGCGGTGCTCATCGTCAATAGACCAACTCGTCTTCGGCGCCGCCCTTGGACAGGACGATTTCGCCCTTGTCGGCGAGATCCTTGGTGAGGACGACCATCTTGGTCTGCGCCTCGTCGACTTCCTTGAGGCGCAGCGGACCGAGACTCTGCATGTCGTCCTGCATGTTCTTGGCGGCGCGGGTCGACATCGCGCTGAAGAAGAAGGTGCGCATCTCCTCGTTGGCGCCCTTGAGCGCGCGCGCCAGCGTGTCCTTGTCGACCTGCCCCATCAGCGTCTGCAGGCCGGCTGGATCGAGCTTGCCGAGATCCTCGAAGGTGAACATCAATGCGCGGATGCGGCCGGCGGCCTCCTCGTTGGTGGCGTCGAGCGCCGTCAGGAAGCGCAACTCGGTCTGGCGGTCGAAGCCGTTGAAGATTTCGGCCATCATCTCGTGGGGATCGCGCCGCCGGGTCTGCGTCAGGGTCGAGACGAATTCGGTGCGCAGCGTGTTCTCGATGTGGTCGAGCGCCTCTTTCTGCACCGCTTCCATCCGCAGCATCCGGCTGACCACCTCGATCGAGAGATCGTTGGGCAGGTTGCGCAGGACGTTGGCGGCATGGTCGGCACGGATCTTCGAGAGGATCACCGCGATCGTCTGCGGATATTCGTTCTTGAGGAAGTTCGCGAGCACGACGGCGTCGATATTGCCGAGCTTCTGCCACATGTTGCGGCCGGCGGGTCCGCGGATTTCCTCCATGATCATCGCGACCTGGTCGGTCGGCAGGATCTTCTCCAGCAGCGAGATCGTCCGGTCGAAGGAGCCCGTGACCGCACCGGCGCTGGAGAGCTTGCCGACGAAATCCAGCATCAGCCTTTCGACCTCGTCGGCATCGACAGTGCCGAGTTCCGCCATGGCCCGCGTGATGATGCGGATTTCCTCGTCGTCGAACTGCTGCCAGATCGAACGGCCGTGATCCTCACCCAGCACGAGCAGGATCACCGCCGCGCGCTGCGGCCCGTTCATCTCGGCGACGGTGGTGACGCCGTTGCCATAGCCGGCATCGGCGTCGAGCCCGGAATTGCGTGTCGCGACTGAGCGTTCAGCCATGGCTCAAAGACCCGTCATGCCGCAGCCTTTTCATGGATCCAGCCGCGCAGGACCGCGACCGAATCGGCCGGGTTCTGCGACACCAGCACGCCGATCTTCTCGACCGACTGGGCCTTGAGCTGTCCCTTGATCTGGGCGACCGCGAGCATGCGCTCGGAAGGCGCTTCGCCGACGAGCGCCATCGCCTCGGCTGTCGTGCTCACGCGCGGGATGGCGGGGTTGCCGGTGCCCTCGCTTTGGACGGCGACCGCGCCTTCGCGCATGAAGGCAGGGATGTGCCGCAGCACCGGCTCGGCCGCCAGCGCCTGCTTAAGCAACGGCCGCACCACCACCATGAGCACGATCAGCGTCAGCAGCGAGATCACGCCGAGCTCGGCGAAGCGAATCAGGTCCTCCTTGGTGAAGGCGAGCAGCTGCTGCACCAGCGTCAGCTCGGGCAGTTCGGTGATGGTGGGCGGGGCCTCGGCGAAGCGCAGATTGACGACCTCGACCTTGTCGCCGCGCGCCTGGTCGAAACCCATGGCGGTGCGGACGAGCTGGCCGATGCGCTCCAGTTCCTCGGCGGGGCGAGGCTGATAGGCGACCTCGTTGCCGTTGCGCGTATAGGTGCCGTCGACCAGCACCGCGACCGACAGTTTCTTGACCCGACCGCCTTCGAGTACCTCGGTGCGCGTCGTGCGCGAGATCTCGTAGTTGACCACCTCTTCGTTTTTCGAGGAGGCGTCCTTCTGGTTCTGCCCGCCGGCGCCATTCTGCTGGGCGCCGGGCAGTTCGTTGCCGACGGTGACCGCACCAGCAGCGGCCTCCGTCGTGGCTGAGGTCTCCGTGCGGTTCTGGCTCGACCGCACGACCTTGCTTTCCGGGTCGAAGGTCTCCGAACGGCTCTCGATCCGGTTCGCGTCGATGGCGGCCGTGACCTGGACGCGAGCCCGGCCGCTGCCGACGATGCTGGCGACGATGTCCTCGATCTGCATCTTGACGCGTTTCTCGATGGCCGACTGGCGCTCCTCGAGGCCGACGCCGGCCATGCCCTGCTCGCCCTGGGCGCCGTCGGCCAGGAGCCGGCCGCGCTCATCGACGATCGAGACCCGCTCGGGCTTCAGCCCGTCGACGGCCGAGGAAACGAGGTGGCGCACGGCCCTGACCTGTGCGGCGTCGAGTTCACCGGCGAGCTTGAGCGCGATCGAGGCCCTTGGGGGTTCCCGGTCGCGCTCGAACAGGCGCTTCTCGGGGATGACGAGATGCACGCGCGCCGCCTGGACGCGGCTGATCGAGCGGATGGTGCGTGAAAGCTCGCCCTCCAGCGCCCGCAGGTGGTTTATGTTCTGGACAAACGAGGTCGAGGAGAAGGCGTCGCCCTTGTCGAAGATCTCGTAGCCGACGCCGCCGCCGGCCGGGATGCCCTTGCTGGCGAGGTCGAGACGCAGCCGCGGCACGGCCGCCCTGTCGACGAGAACAGTCTGCCCGTCCCCGCGCAGCTCGTATTTGACCCCGCGCGTGTCGAGATCCTTCAGGATCGAGCTGACATCCTGTTGCGAGAGATCGGCAAACAGCACGCCCATCGATGGCTGGGACATCTTCAGCATGACGAAACCGAAGAAGCCGACGAGCGCGAGCGTCACCGCCAGCATCGCCGCCAGGCGCGCCGCTCCGAATTTCGTAAACTGACCGACGATGCCGTTCACGCCGCCATCCGTTCCACAAAGCCGTCCGGACCGCACACGAAGCACGGCTCACTAGGCAAGTTTTTCCCAGTGCATGGTTAGCGTCGGGTTAACGATTGTGAATTTGACGGCTTTGAGGCTCCGAAATGCAAAAAGGCGTCGGTCCCGCTGGACCGACGCCTTGAAGCCTTTCGGCAATGCGCCTGGCGCTATTGCCGGTAATGCTGGATGCGGGTCGTACGCAGCCCGGCGAGGCCGTGCTGGTCGATCGACATCTGCCAGCTCAGGAATTCATCGACCGTCAGCGTGTAGCGCTGGCAGGCCTCTTCGAGGCTGAGAAGGCCGCCGCGCACGGCTGCGACGACCTCGGCCTTGCGCCGGATCACCCAGCGGCGCGTATTCATCGGCGGCAGATCGGCGATCGTCAGCGGACTTCCGTCCGGCCCGATCACATATTTCACCCGCGGTCGCAAAGGCTCGGTCATGACACACTCACACAACTCAACAGAGCTACTTGTGATGAGCATAGGGGCGCCGCTTTAAGAATTGGCTAAAACGAAGCCGAGGCCTGTCTCGAATCGTGATTCGCCGTTCACTGCGGCTTCACCACGCTCTTGATCTTGTCGATGGCGACGCTGATCGTGCCGATCTTGAGCATCGGCGTGGTGCCCGAGAGATCGACTCCGTCGACCACGCCCTTGATCTCGGTCGTTGCCGTGATGGCCTGCCCGGACACGTCCTTGGCGTCGATCGTGATCGAATACTCGCCATCGGCCGCCTTCGTGCCGGTCGACGTCGTGCCGTCCCATTTATAGGTCTGGTCGCCGGCGCTGAGGCTCGTGGTGTAGGTCTGCACGACATTGCCGCTGGCGTTCTTGATCGTGACGTTGGCGCTGCCGGCGCGGGGCAGGCTGACCTTCCACTCGGCCGAGCCGCCCTTGAGCTGGGCTGCCGCGCCATCGGCGGTGATGGTCGAGCCGATGAAGCCGACCGCATTGGTCGTCGTCGTCGCCTTGCTCAGGCTGAGCAGCGCGCTCAGCGTGTCGTTGCTCTTGAGCTGCTGCTCGACGCCGGCGAACTGCACGAGCTGGGCGGTGAACTGGTTGGTGTCGAGCGGGTCGAGCGGGCTCTGGTTCTTCAGCTGCGTCGTCAGCAGCGTCAGGAACTGGTCGAAATTCCCCGCGATCGCCGACTGGCTGCCGGTCACGCTTGTGCTGGTCGAGGACGATGCCGCGGTAGCGGCCGCGTTCTGGAACCCGGTTCCCGTCGTCGAGGTGGTGTTGGTCACTGCGGCCATGGCGAAAACTCCTTGCCGTCAGATGCTGAGGTCGACGCCGCCGAGCCTGACGAGGCGGCGGACCGGCACGGACTGGGTGGGAATGGCGACGTCGTCATTGGTCGCGGCGGCGCGGGTGCGGCGCGGCGCGTCGTCCTGCTGGCGGTTCTGGCGGAAGCCGGACTGGTCGGCGGGATCGCGCAGGGTGATGTCGACGCCCGCATCGGAGGGCTTCAAGCCAGCCTGCTCGAAGGCGCGTTCCAAAGTGCGCGCATCGCGTTGAAGCAGATGCAAGGTCTCGACGCGGTCGACGACAAGCCGCGCCTTCACTTCACCCTTGTCGGAAATGTCGAGACTGACATCGACGCGGCCGAGTTCCGCGGGGTCGAGCCTGATGTCGAATTGCCGCGAGCCCGCCAGAGCGCGCAGCCCGATCTCGATCGGCACCACATGCAGCGGCGTCGCCTGCCCGTTGGCAGCTGCTTGTCCATGCGTCGCGGTCTGCCCAGCGGTCGCCTGATCCAGCTCCGCAAGGCCCGGCAGCGCGTCGGGCTTCGCCAGGCGCGTCTGCGCCAGCGCCGAGAGGTCGATCTGCCCTTGCGCGGGCTGCAGCACTTCGGCGAGCTTGAACTCGCCGGATGCGGCGCTCTGGTTTGCGGCTGGTGTGGCGGGCTCAGCCGCCGCTTCCTTGCCAGCATGGAGCAGCGGCTTCTCGCCGGCGCCCGACGCGGTGGTCTTGTCGCCCTCGCCTGTCGTCGGCGCGTCGGTCTCGACTTCGGCCGGGATGCCCTGCGCGGCCTGCGGCGCGACGGGCTTGGCGGCTGTCAGCGCGACTGCGATCCCGGGCAGGGCGACAGCAGCCTTGGCGCCGGCTGTGTCGATCGCGCCAGTCTCGACCGAAGCCTCGGCGACGGCGGGAACTGGAGCCGCCACCGGGGTCGGCGCCAGCAAAAGCGCCGCCGACAGGTCGGCCTGAACGACGGGAACCGTCGTCGCGGCGGCAGGTTCGATCGGCGCAGTCGCGAGCAGGGCCGACAGGTCCGTGGGGGTCGGCGCTGCCACGGCATCGCCCTCGGCCTCGACCTTCTTGGTCTCGCCGTCCTTTTCGCCCTTGGACGGCGCTGCGCTTTCGCCTGCGACCGCCACTGCAATCGAGATCAGCGCACCGATATCGAGCTTCGCCGGCTGGGTTGTCGCGGGCGCGGGCGCAGCCTGTGTCGTTTCGGCGGAGTTGACCGCGACCGCAGCCTGAGCCGTCGTGGCGACGGGAGCCGCCGCAGGCTTGGCGACCGGTTCGGCCTCTGCCTTTGCCGCAGCGGCGACGGGCTCGGCTTTGGCGCGAGGCCTCGCGGGTTCGGCGGCGGGAGCGGTGTCCTGTCTCGGGTCGTCAGGCAAGGTGAAAGCTGCGTCGTCGCGGCTGGAATCCGGCTCGACCGCGCGACGGCGCACCGGAGCCGGCTCGGCGATGGGAGACACATAAGGCAGCGACTGGACCGACATCAGGCAATTCCGGAACACGGGCGACGGAGCGCCCCTCCCCTCGGACAGCAAGTCCCGCGCCATGCACCGCACACATAAAATCAATGACTTGGGCTGTGATCGCGGCATGGCGTGCGGCAAGAAGCGCTGCTGCATCACCGCCGCCCGGCAGGATTTGCCCAGCCCGACTGGCCCGCCGCCGCCAAAGCCGGTATAGAGCCCGCCAGCCGACCGGACCCTTCGCATGACCGCAGCCCTCAACTCCCTCGACATCGCCAAGCCGCCAGCGGCCACGCGCGTCGTCGCGGCGATGTCGGGCGGCGTCGATTCCTCGGTGGTGGCCGCGCTGCTGAAGCGCGAGGGCTACGACGTCGTCGGCGTGACGCTGCAGCTTTACGACCATGGCGCGGCTGTCCACCGCGCCGGAGCCTGCTGCGCCGGCCAGGACATCCATGACGCACGCCGCGTCGCCGAGGCGATCGGGATTCCCCATTATGTGCTGGACTATGAGAGCCGCTTTCGCGAGGCGGTGATCGAGCGCTTCGCCGAGAGCTATCTCGCCGGCGAGACGCCGATCCCCTGCGTCGAGTGCAACCGCACCGTGAAGTTCCGCGACCTGCTCGGCCTGGCGCAGGAACTCGGGGCGGACGCGCTGGCGACCGGGCACTATGTCCTGAGCAAGCCGCTCGACAACGGCCATCGCGGCCTGTTCCGCGCCGCCGACGCCGCGCGCGACCAGAGCTATTTCCTCTACGCGACGACGCAGGCGCAGCTCGACCTGCTGCGCTTCCCGCTGGGCTCCATCGACAAGGCTCGGACCCGCGCGCTCGCCGCCGAACTTGGCCTCGCCATTGCCGACAAGCCCGACAGCCAGGACATCTGCTTCGTGCCCAATGGCCGTTATGCCGATGTCATCGAGCGGCTGAAGCCCGGCGCCTCGCGCCCCGGCGACATCGTCCACCTCGACGGGCGCGTGCTCGGCGCCCATGACGGCGTGCTGCGCTACACCGTAGGCCAGCGCAAGGGGCTCGGTCTCAGCACGCCTGAGCCGCTCTACGTGCTGCGCCTCGACGCCGACGCCGCCCGCGTCATCGTCGGTCCGCGCGAGGCTCTGGGCGTGCGCGAGATCCGCCTGCGCGACCTGAACTGGCTCGGCGATTTTGCCCTCGACGCATTGCCGCCCGACGGCCTCGACGTCGCCGTCCGGGTGCGCTCGACGCGCGCGCCGCGCGAGGCCCGTCTGACCCGCGATGTAGATGGGCTCAGGATCGAGCTTACCAGCGACGAGGAGGGCGTCTCGCCCGGCCAGGCCTGCGTGATCTACACCGATGCCGGCCCCGGCGCGCGCGTGCTCGGCGGCGGCACGATCCTGCGGCCACCGCTAGCGCTGCCGGCGAGGGCGCCCTCGCTCGCCCTCGCCCATTCCTGAACAGTTACGTTAAGCCTGCGAGCCGCCCATGTCGGTGACCTATGACCTTGAAGGCCAAAAACGCGTCTACGCGACCTGGGCGAAGTTCTACGACAGGATCTATCAGCGCCTGCTCGCCCGCGCGCAGCGTGAGGCTGTGGCGGCGGCTTGCGCCTGCGGCCCCGACATCCTGGAAATCGGCGTTGGGACCGGACTGACGCTGCCCTATTTCACGCCCGAAACGCACGTCATCGGGGCCGATCTCTCGCTCGACATGCTGAAGGTCGCCAACCGCAAGGTTTCGGGACAGGGCCTGAGCCATGTCCGGGGACTGATGGTGATGGACGCCTGTCGGCTCGGCTTCGCCAATGAGCGCTTCGACGCCGTGACGGCACAGTTCGTGATCACGCTGGTGCCCGATCCCGAACAGGCGCTTTACGAGATGGACCGCGTCCTGAAGCCCGGTGGCGAGATCATCATCTCGAGCCGCCTCGTCGATGACGACGGTCTGCTTGCGCCGATGTGGACCGCGCTCGCCCCGATCTCCAAGGCCATCGGCTGGAGCAGCGACTTCAAGGTCGGCCGGCTGACAGGCTGGGCTGACAAAACCGGCCGCTATGAAACGGTCCATGTCGGCCGGGGCTATTTCAAGGTCGTGCGCCTGCGCAAGACCGCCTCGCTCCCGGCCTGACGCGGCAAGCCGGGCACCAGGCCACGGGCCAGCCTCAGAGGCGGCGGTCCGTCGGACGCGCCGCAGGCGCAAAGCCGATGCAGGCCATCCGGGACATGTCCTTGCCCTGATCCGTCATGCTCTGGCAGAAGCGCAGCCGCGCGCACATGTCGGCGGCCATGCTCAGGCCCAATCCAGGGATGCCGGACGGCACCTTGTAGGAGCAGCCCTCTTCCCAGGCCGGGCGATCGGCGGCGAAGGCAGGGCTGCCGGCAGAGCCAAACAGCGCGCCGGCGCCGAGCGCGACGGCTGCCGCGAACGTTGCGAAACGCGGCCGGAACACCGGGGTCAGGGCACGGGACGAGAACGAGAAAGACTGTGTGTGGATCGTCATGAGAGCGGTCTCCGAAAAAGCCAGCCACGCAGGCGAGCGGTGGCGACGGACATCGCCTGCCATCCTCGCCGCGGCCCCTTCAGCCGGCATCAATGAGAACTATGCCGGGAAACCCGCGCTTCAAGGCGACGAGAATGCTCAGCGCGCATGGTAAACCCACCGATGACGGCGCAACGAGCGTCTTGCGCATGTCATCTGGAGCGATGCCGGCATCCCGAGGCTTGACGGCGGCGCGCTTCGCCCCCTATACCGCGCCGTCCTGACGGCTCGCCAGACACGGCGGCCTGATCATGGGGCGGGGTAGCTCAGCTGGTTAGAGCAGCGGAATCATAATCCGCGTGTCGGGGGTTCAAGTCCCTCTCCCGCTACCAAATCTCTGCATGACGAAACCGCGACCGATGGCCCACCAGTCCGCAGCGGTTCCGCGCCGAGCTTGCAGCGACGCTATGGCAGCCTGAACAGCGGCCTCAGCTTCAGGCCCAGCGCGCTGCCGGCGAAGGCGGCCGCGACCCAGACCCATCCCGACAGGCTGCCCGAGGCGAGCGCCGAAAAATACGCGCCGATGTTGCAGCCGTCGGACAGCCTCGCGCCATAGCCCATCAGGAAGCCGCCCAGCACCGCGCCAAGCCAGGCCCGACCCTCCCCGCCCGAACGCAGCAGGAAGCGGCCGCTGAGGCCGGCCGCCAGCGTAGCCCCCGCGACGATGCCGAGATCCATGACCGAGGTGATGTCCGAGAAGACGCTGGCCGACAGCGCCGCGTCATGGCCCTGCCAATAGGCCCATGACGCCGGCTCGAAACCGATCGCGGCGGCGAGCTTTGAGCCCCAGAGCGTGAACCCGGCGGTCTCGCCCCATGGTCGGCCGGCCAGAACCAGCGTCAGCGCATTGAGAACCGCAAGCCCGACCGCGCCCCAGAGCAGCGGCCACGGCGTCCGCAGCAGGCCACTGAGCGAGCTTGGCTCAGGCTCGGGCGGCGGTGCGGGTACGGTCCTGATGATAGCGGCGAAGATCGCGAGATGGACGATCAGCGCCGCCGGCCAGCCCAGCAGGTCCTGCGTCGTTCCCGTCGGCAGCACCGGCAGGAGCTGCCAGAAGCCGAGATGGGACGCTCCGACGGCCGAGCCGAGAATGAAGCAGGCCAGCGTCATCACCAGCCGCAGATTGCCGCCGCCGAGCGCAAACAATGTCCCCGAGGCGCAACCGCCGCCGATCTGCATGCCGATGCCGAACAGCACCGCGCCGATGACGAACGACACCCCGATCGGCGTGACGAAGCCGCTCAGCGTCAGGCCGAAGGCGTGGCCCGTTCCCAGCAGCGGAAAGAACACCACGCTGGTCAGCGCCAGCGCGATCGCCTGCGCCCGGAAGCCGCCGAAATCGCGCCGCTCCAGAACCGCTCGGAAGCTGCCGGCGAAGCCGAAGGTCGACTGGAACAGCACGAAGCCAAGCCCTGCCCCGACCAGCGCCAGAACAGGCTCGCGCCAGCCTGCGCCTGCGATGGCGGCCAGGACGACGACGACGCCCACCGACAAAAGCGCAAGCCGCACGACCACGCCTTGCGACGGCAGCGCTCGTCCTGTCATTCCCTCAAGCGGCGCAGCGGTATTCGACAAACTCATCTCAAGGCCCCCTCATCGCCGTTCATGCCGGGACGACAGGCCGGGACGAAGTCACAAGCTGGAGAGATCAAAGAGGCGGCCAGCGGGTAACGCCATAGTGACGGCCCGTTGGGCCGCAGACCTCTATCGTGAGGGCGATACAACCCGGAGCCAATCGCCATGTCGCGTCGCAGCCTGTCACTCGCCTTCGCGGTCGTTGCCGCACTCGCTTCGGGAGCCGCGCTCTTCGGCGCGCCCACGCGCGCTCTGGCGCAGACCGGCGAGGGCTACCGCGTCGTCTCCACAAAAGTGCCGTTCGCGCAGATCGAGGAACGGCTGACGGCGGCGATCGCCAAGAGCGGGATGAATGCCGTCACGCGCGCCTCCGCCAGCGACGGCGCCAAGGCGCGCGGCCTGACGATTCGCGGCGACGTCGTCATCGGCGTCTTCCGCAATGATTTCGCGACCCGCATGCTCTCGGCCAATCTCGACGCCGGCATCGAGGCGCCGGTGCGCCTGCATCTGGTCGAGGAGGCGGACGGAACCGCCAGCATCCGCTACCATCGGCCGGGCGCGGTGTTCGGCCGCTATGACGGCGACGCGATCAAGGCGCTGGGTCGAGAGCTCGACCCGATCTTCGAGCGCATCGTCGCCGACGCGGCGGGCAACTGACGGCTCCTCGGGCCGCTCAAGCCTCGCGCGAGCGGGGGTCGGAGGCGTCGCGCAGCGCATCGCCGAGCAGATTCAGCGCCAGCACGGTCACGAGGATGCCCAGGCTCGGGAACACCGCGAGCCACCAGGCGTCGAGGATGTTCTCGAAGCCCTCGCGGATCATGCTGCCCCAGGTCGGCGTCGGCGGCGGCACGCCCAGCCCGATGAAGCTCAGCGCCGCTTCCGTGCGGATGGCCGAGGCCATCCAGAGCGAGGTCATCACCACCACGTCCGAGCGCATATTGGGCAGGATATGCACGCGCATGATGTGAAAGGGGCTGCAGCCATAGGCGCGCGCCGCCTCCACGAATTCGCGCTGTTTCAGCGTCACTGTCGGCGCCCGTGCGACCCGGGCGAAGGGCGCGATCTCGGTGATCGCGATGGCGATGATCAGGTTCTCCAGGCTCGCCCCCAGCATCGCCGCGATCATCAGCCCGAGCAGCAGCGTCGGGAAGGACAGCATCACGTCGAGCAGCCCCATCACGAACTGGTCGAAGGCACCGCCGATATAGCCCGAGAGGATGCCGAGCGTCGCACCCGCCATGAGCGCGATCAGGATCGCCACGAAGCCGACGATCAGCGATATCCGCGCGCCGTAAAGCAGCCGCGACAGCACATCGCGGCCATAGCTGTCGGTGCCGAGCCAGAACTCGGCCGAGGGCGGTTCCAGCCGCGCCACGAGGTTCTGCTCGAGCGGATCGTAGGGCGCCAGCCAGGGCGCGAGGATCGCGACCATCACGATCGCCGCCAGCAGGACGAGCCCGACCCAGGAAAGCCGGTTGCGTGAGAAGGCGACCCAGAGACCGCCGGGGCGCAGCATTTCGGTCGGCGCGGCGGCGTCGCTCATTTGTATTTCACCCGCGGATCGACGAGGCCATAGGCGAGATCGGTCAGCGTGTTCACGACGATGACGCAGATCGCGAAGATGATCATCAACCCCTGCAGCAGGGTGTAGTCGCGCGCATTCAGCGCGCCGAGGATCAGCTTGCCGAGGCCGGGCCGGTTGAAGATGATCTCGGTCAGCACCGAATTGCCGATCAGCGTGCCGAAATAGAGCCCGACGACCGTGATGATCGGGATCAGCCCGTTGCGCAGGGCATGGCGCAGGACGAGTTGCGTCGAGCCGACGCCCTTGGCGCGCGCGGTGCGGATATAATCCTCGGTCAGGACGTTCAGCATCGCCGCCCGCGTGACGCGCACGACATAGGCCATCATGATGATGCCGAGATTGAAGGCTGGCAGCGCCAGCCCGCGCAGCCGCTCCGAGGCGCTGCCCGAGCCACCGCCCAGCACCGGAAACCAGCGCAGCTGGATCGCAAAGGCGATCAGCAAGAGGATGCCGGAGACGAAGGCCGGCAGCGACAGGCCGATCAGCGAGATCAGCCGGGTGACATAGTCGATCCAGCCATTGCGATGGATCGCCGCCGCGATCCCCAGCGGCAGGCCGAGCGCGATGCCGATCGCGATCGCCGCCAGCGCCAGTTCGATGGTCGAGGGCAGCACGAGCAGCACCTCCTGCACGACGCTGCGGCCGCTGCTCAGCGACTGGCCGAGATTGCCCGAGAGCACGTCTCCGATGAAGGCGAGATATTGCAGATGCAGCGGCTTATCGAGACCGAGCCGCAGCCTGAGCGCCTCCAGCGAGGCTGCGTTGGCGTGGTCGCCGAGAATCACCGACGCCGGATCTCCCGGCACGAGGCGCACCAGCACGAAGATCGCCGTCAGCATGACGAACAGCGTCGGGATCGCCAGCAGCAGGCGTCTGAGCGCGTAGCCGGTCATGCCGCCGCCCTTCCCGGCATCAGGCGCTCGGGTCGGAAGGCCGCGATCTGCCGGTTGGTGCCGCCATCGACGACGAGATCGCGCAGGATCGCGCCGACGACCGGCACGAGCTGGAAACCGTGCCCGGAAAAACCGAAAGCGTGAAATATGCCGGGCGCATGCGGCGAAGCGCCGATGACTGGCAGCAGGTCGCGGGTCTTCGCCTCCATCCCGGCCCAGCTGCGCGCGATCCTGACATCCCTGACCGCCGGGAAGAGGTCGGTCGCGGCGCGCGCGCCCTTCGACAGTTCGAGGAAATTCACGGCGCTGCGCTGCGCCTCGATATCGGCCGAGCCCTGCAGGCCGCCGCCGATGACGAGCGTGCCCTGCCCCGATTGCTTGAAGGAGAGCGAGCGCCCGACGACGCTGACGACCGGATCGAGGAACGGTGCCAGCCGCTCGGTCACGATCATCATCGAGGCCTTGTGGCCAAGCTCGATCTCATCGCCGATCATCGCCGCGAGCCATGCCGACCATGCCCCGGCGGCGTTGACGATGACGGGCGCCGAAAAGCTGCGCTCGCCGCAGACAACGAGCCAGTCGGAGCCCCGGCGCTCGATCGCCTCGACGCCGCAGCCCTCGACGATCACAACATCGGCCGCCTCGCAGTTGCGCCGGAAGGCGGCCAGCGTCTTGTGCGGATCGGCCGCGCCGTCATGGCGCGCGATCAGTGCGCCGAAACAATGCGGGCTCAGCGCCGGCACGAGACGCAGCAGCTCGGCCCGGTCGATGATCTCCTCATGGTCATGTCCGAGCGCGCGAACCTTCGCCTGGCGCTGCTGCAGGGAGGGCATCTGGTCCTCGAATTCCGCGACCCTGATCTGGCCATGGGCGTGGAAGCCGCAATCATCGCCGACGATATCCTCGATGCGGTGCCACATCGCCATCGCTTCCAGCGAAATCGGCAGTTCGGCGAGGTCGCGCCCGAGCGTACGCACGCCAGCCGCAGTCGCGCCCGAGGCATGCCGGCCGACCCAGGCGCGCTCCAGCACGACGACGCGCAGGCCCGAACGGCCGAGATGCAGCGCCGCCGACAGGCCGTGCAGCCCGCCGCCGATCACAACGGCATCGTAGGCTTGCCCGATCACGCGGCGTCGTCCTGCTGGTCGAGCGAGGCGAGCTCGCCGAGCGTCACCGGCTTCAGCGGCGGCCTGATGCGATAGAAGCCGACCTCCTCGACGGGGCGTCCTTCCGCCTGCGCCAGCAGATGGCTGACCGTGTAGCCGCATTGCCGACCCTGGCACGGCCCCATCCCGGCGCGGGTGAAAGCCTTGACCTGGTTGGGGCCGGGCCGGCCGACCCTGGCGTGGTCGCGGATCTGGCGCGCCGTCACCTCCTCGCAACGACATATGATCGTCTCGTCGGCGGGCGCGAAGACCTGCGCGCGCGGCTCAAACAGCGCATCGAGAAAGGGACGGACAGCCAGTTCGCGGGCCAGCGCCCCGCGCAGCGGCGCGGCACGCGCGGCGGCGTCCGCTTCTCCCAGCCGTCCGAGCTTCATTGCGGCCGCAAGCCCGGCCAGATGCCCACGAAGTTCGGCCGCTTTTGCTCCCGCAATGCCCGCCCCGTCGCCGGCGACGAACACGCGGGCCTGCGAGCTCTCGCCCCATGCGTCGAGAACCGGCGCATAGCAGGCCTGCGCCTGCGACCACGCCATCTCGCAGCCCAGCGCCAGTGGCGGATGGATGCTCGGGACGACGCCCTCATGGGTCAAGAGCAGTTCGGCCGGCACAGTTTCATCCTGCCCGTCCGCAGTGCGGAAGTGCAGCGCTTCCAGCCGGCCCTCGCCGCGCGCCTCGATCTCGGCGACGTGTCTGACGACGCGCACCCCGGCCCGCTTCAGCGCCGCCGTCCACGACAGCCCCTTCAGAAGATCGCCGATGCCGCGCAGCGCGCCCGGCAGATGCGGCAGCGCCGCCATCAGCCGACCGCGCGGCGTCGTGTCGAGATAGCCCGCGATCGCGCCGCCTGCCGCCAGAAGCTGCGTCATGTAGAGCAAGGGCAAGGGGCCGCAGCCGGCGACCCAGACCGGCTTCTCCGGAATCTGCCCCGCGCTCTTCAGCATGATCTGCGCCGCGCCGACTGTCAGCACCCCCGGCAGCGTCCAGCCCGGGAACGGCGCCGGGCGCTCCTGCGCGCCCGTCGCGAGAATCACGGCCTTGGCGGCGACGACGCGCGCCTTGCCCTGCTTGGTGAGAAAGACGCGAAAACCGGGCTCGACCTGCCAGAGCTGCGCTCCGGCCTCATAGACCGCGCCGCTGGCGCGAAAGGCTGCAGCGCTCGCCTGCCCCGCGGCGTAGGCGTCGCCGAGCAGCCTGCCGCGATCGGTCGCCGCCACGGTCTCGACACCGCGCCAGATCTGGCCGCCCGGCGACGGCTGGTCGTCGATCACCAGGACATCGAGCCCGCATTGGCGCGCGCTGACGGCCGCCGCCATGCCGGCCGGTCCCGCGCCGACTATGAGGAGGTCGGTCTCGGTCATACCTCGAGGCTCCGCTTGCCGTGCTGGCGCTCGACGCGCATGCCGGCCGCGACCTGGGTCAGGCAGGTCTGCACCGACAACGTGCCGTCGACCCTGGCGAGGCACTCGAAGCACACCCCCATCAGGCAATAGGGCGCGCGCGGGCTCTGCGACACCGGTGTGGTGCGGACCCAGCACTCCTTCTGGCGCAGCATCACGGCCGCGATACTCTCCCCGAGCGTGGCGGCGACGGGCTCGCCGTCGAGATAGATCGTCACCGGCTGGCCTGCCGGATCATGCAGCTTTCGGAACATCGAAACGCCTTTGATGGAAGGGGTCGAGCGTCGCCGGCAAGGTGCCGGAGACAATGGCGTCGGCGAGCTTTCCCGCATGCACGGCGGCAAGCGTCACGCCCGAATGGCAAAGCGCGACGAAGGCGCCGGGATGGCTCCGCGACTGCGCATAGATCGGGTAGCCATCGGGCGTCATGATCCGCAGGCCAGCCCATTGCCGGACCAGTGTGACATCCGCGAGCGCCGGTGCGACCCGCACCGTCTTGCGGCTGAGATGGGCTGCGGCCGCGCCGGTGGTGGAGACGTCGAAACCGGTCTCTTCCTGCGTCGCGCCGATCATGACGGTGCCGTCCCCGGTCTGGCGCAGCCCGCTCGCCGGCAGCGGCATGAACGGTTCGAGCTTCTCGGTGACCAGCACCTGCCCGCGCTGGGGGCGCAACGGAACCTCCAGCCCGACCTGCCGCGCCAGCGCCTGCGAGCCGAGGCCGGCCGCGATCACCAGCCTTGGCGTCGTGACCTGCTCGTCGCCGAACTCGATCCGCAGATCGTCCCCGACGCCTGTGATCGCCCGAACGGTGGCGTGGCTGCGCAGCTCTCCACCGCGCGCGACGAGCCCGGCATGCAGCGCCGCCAGCAGCCGCAATGGATTGGCATGGCCGTCGCGATGCCCGAAGCTCGCGCCGGTGACGTCGGGCCCCAGCTTCAGCTTCGGCAGCAGCCGCTGCAGCGAGGCCCGGTCGAGCATTTCCCAATCCGGTTGCGCCCCGCCCCACTGATTGTGCAGGCGCTGCAATTGCAGTGCGCGCTTCTCGAAATCGGCCTCGCCCAGGCAGAAGCTCAGGCCGCCATTCTGCTCGTATTGCAGGTCGATGCCGGTCGTGTCGGTCAGGTCGCTTCTGAACGCACCCCAAAGCGCAATGCTCTCGCGCGTCAGCGCCTGATAGGCCGGCATGTCCATGCCCTTGCCCTGCAGCCAGACCAGCCCGAAATTGGCGCGGGCGGCGCGGAAATCGCCGTCGTCGCCGTCGAGCAGCAGCACCTTCAGGCGCCGGCTCGACAGCCCATAGGCGATCGCGGCTCCAACCGTTCCCCCGCCGATCACAACCACGTCCGGGCGCATCGATTTCCCTCTTGCGTGATCGCAGGTTAGGGACCCATCCTGTATTTCGTCAAAGTCGTATTTTTGGGCTCCGTATTCGTGTGGGTTATGGCATGCCGCGCCGCATCAACCTCCGCCAGATCGAGGCCTTCAAGGCCGTGATCGAGCACGGCACGGTCAGCCGCGCCGCCGAGATCATGGCGATCTCGCAGCCCGCGATGAGCAAGCTGATCGCCCATCTTGAGGAGGATACGGGCCTCAGACTGTTCGACCGGCTGAAGGGCCGGCTCGCGCCGACGCAGCGCGGCATGCGGCTCTATGAGGAGATCGACAGGATCTTCGCCGGCCTGCGCCAGGTCGAGAACGCGGTCGACACCATCCGGCGCGACGAGCAGGGCAGGCTTCTGGTCGGGGTGATGCCGGCGCTCTCGGGCTCCTTCATCCAGCAGACAACCTGCGGCTTCCTGCGCCGCCAGCCCAATGTGTTCTGCTCGATCCAGTCGCGCAGCTCGCAATGGATCGCCGATGGACTGGTGACGCGCCAGCTCGATGTCGGGCTGGTGATCTTCCCCATCGAAAACCCCTATATCGTCGCCGAGCCGCTGATGGCCCATCCGGTCGTCTGCATCATGCCGCTTGGGCACCCATTGGCGAAGAAGACGGTGATCACGCCGCAGGATCTCGACGGCGAGCCCTTCATCGCCTTCGATCCCGAAAGCCACACCAGCCAGCGCGTGATGAGCGTGTTCAAGGAGCATGGCGTCGCCTGCAACACCGTGCTGGTCGCCAATGTCTCGCCGACATTATGCGAGTTCGTCGCGGCGGGGCTGGGTGTGTCGCTGGTGCACCCGCTGATCGTCAGCGGGCTGCGCAGCCAGCTCGCGATCCGGCGCTTCGAGCCGGCGGTGCAGCTCGATTTCCAACTCTGCCGCCTGCGCGACAGCCGCAATGCAAGGCTCGTCGACGCGTTCCTGCAGGAGGCGCGCCAGACCGCCGAGCAGATCTCGCGCACGATCCTCAGCGGCGCGTGAGCCGCATCGCCGCGAACGCCTCCAGCAGCGGTTCAGCCTCGCCTTGTTGCAGGCGGCCGATCACCGAAAGCAGCCTCTCCTGCTGCTCCGATGTCGCCATGAGCCTGCTGGCCATGCGGAATTTCTGCTCCAGCTCGGCCCAGGATGGCGCGTCGCTCGCCTCGCCGCGCGGCCCGGTCACCGGCGATTCATAGCGCCGCCCGCCGCATGACAGGATAATTCGCGTCAGCGTCTGCGCCGGGAAGACGCGCTCGATATCGGGATCGAGAACCAGCGTAACCTTTCTCGCGAAGGCGCTGGCGTCGGCGCGCGCCAGCGCCGCATCGGTCAGCGGCAGCAGCGCCTCGGGACCATCCAGCGCCGCAAGTCCGAGGCAATAGGGAATGCTGAACTGGATATCGATGAGATTGACCGGCTCGGGCGGATTGGCCAGCCGCAGCGCT
Source organism: Allobosea sp. P2_A10 (assembly GCF_056405115.1). Classification (NCBI taxonomy): domain Bacteria; kingdom Pseudomonadati; phylum Pseudomonadota; class Alphaproteobacteria; order Hyphomicrobiales; family Alloboseaceae; genus Allobosea; species Allobosea sp. P2_A10. Next base: position 240,419 of record NZ_JBFUCS010000005.1, read on the forward strand.
CCGCTATAGGTTCCGACCTCGATTGCCTCGATTTCGCGCGGATCGAGCCCATGTTGGTCGATCAGCCCGCACAGCGCATCGACGGGCGCGTGGACATGCCGGCAGCACGACTGGAACTTGAAATAGGTCCCGCAGATATGGAGGCGGTCGCCAAGCCCCGCGAGATCGCCGAAGGCATAGTGCGCCTCGCTGTCGAGCAGGTTCAGCGGGCCGGTCGCGCCGGCTTCCGCCAGCAGCACCGCATTGATCGCGGTCACGGTCGACCAAGGAATGCCCTCTTTCACATCGCTGCCGACGGGGAAGACCTGCTTCGGCCCACCGCCGACATGGAGCTGGTTTGGCGCGCTCATCCCGGCGATGGCGAAGGCATGCGCCAGTTGCTCGGGCGGCGTCCGGCGCAGAAAGCCGACCGCCGCGACGACGCCATGGCAGGACCACATGCCAGTATTGGCGTAGAACCGCCGCGCCGCGCCTACCGTCACGCCGATCTCGTAACCGATGACGATGGCGGCGATCAGCTCCTCGAACGAGGCGCCGCATTCCTGCGCCGCTGCGATGGCGGCCGGGATCACGGCGGCACCGGGGTGCCCCCTTGCGAGCCTGTTGCCGTCATCGAGATCGAGCACGGCAGCGGCTGCGCTGTTGCACCAGGCCGCGCCGGCGACGCTGCTCGACGCGCCCGCAAACCAGACCGCGCAGGGACCCGCGCCATGGCTCGCAAGCGCGACCTTGCGGACCGCGGCGACGCCCGGCGCATCGAGCCCGTCCACGACCGCCGTCACGAGGTCGAGAATGCAGGCGATCGCCGCCGCCCGCGCTTGCGGCGCGAGCTCGCGATCCCGCGCTGAGGCGACATGCTCGGCGAACCTGCTCACGACATGGGCTGTCATGGCCGCTCCGCCGCCAAGCCCAGGGCGACCGGGGTCAGCGCGGCTTCACCGTGGTGGCTTCGGTGATCGGCGGGGCAAGGTTCATCGCGCCCTTGAGCTCGTAGCCGAAATCGACCCGGTCGCTATGCGCCCAGACCTGGCGCAGGTCGAACAGCGGCACCGCGCAGACATCGTCATGGATCTTGCGCTGCGCCTCCTTCCAGAACGCCTTCTGCTTGTCGGCGTTGGGTTCGGCGCGCGCCGCTTCGATCTCGGCGTCCGCAATGGCGCAATGCGAGAAGTTGGTCGCAGCCGTCGGCGTTCCGACGATCGCCTTCGAGTGGAAGAACTCGCTGAGATAGGTGTCGGCTATGGGGAAGCGCGCCGCGCCGTAGAACACCAGCGCGCTGAGGTCCTTGCGGATCTGGCTCTGATAGGTCGGGTGGTCGACGACCGACATTTCCAGCTTGATCCCCGCCTTGGCGAGCTGGGCCTGGATGATCTCCATAAAGGGCTGCTGCGCCGAGATGTTCGAGACGATGGCCTTCAGCGTGATGCCGTTGGGGTGGCCGGCCTCCGCCAGCAGCGCCTTCGCCCTGGCGGTGTCGAAGGCGTAGCTGCCGACCGAGCAGTCCTCGCCAAGATAGCCCGGCGGCACCACCGAGCAGCCCTTTGGACCGACATCCCGGCCGACATAGCGCACGAGGTCGTCGACATTGACGGCGATGGCCACGGCGCGTCGCACGCGGATATCGTCGAGCGGTGGGATGGAGCGGTTGATGTGCAGCAGCCGGAATTCGCCGGGCTGGAAGATGTCGACGTTGAAGCCCGGCCGCCGCCGTGCGGAATCGACCCAGCGCTGCTCGCGCTTGCCGTACATCACGTCGAGTTCGCCCGAGGAGAAGGCGAGTTCGCGCGCACTGTCGGAGGGGATCATCCGCGACATGATCGTGCCGATTTTGGGCTTGCCGCGATAGTAGCCCTCATGCGCGACGAGCTTCACGAATTGCTGCGTGACGTGTTCGGCGAAGGCGAACGGGCCGGTGCCGACGGGGTTCGCGCCGAATTTGTCACCCAGCTCCTCGGCCGCCTTTTTGCTGACGATGTTGCCGCCGTGATAGTTCGAAACCCGGCCGAGAAAGCTGGCGTCCGAATACTTCAGCGTGATGCGGACGGTGTAGTCGTCGACCTTGTCGATGGCGGCGATGGCGGCGAAATCCGACGAGAAGGTCGAGCGCTTGGGATCGCCCGAGCGGGTCAGCGAATAGACCACGTCGTCGGCGGTGAGTTCGCCCCATTTGCCGTGGAACTTCACGCCCTTGCGCAGATGAAACGTCCAGACCTTGCTGTCGGGCGAGGTCTCCCAGCGCTCGGCGAGATCGGGCTCGAGATCCTTGGGATCGGCGCTGCCCGGCTTGAAGCGGACGAGCCCGCTATAGATCCAGCCGACGATCGATTTGTCGTTGGTCGCACTGGCGCGGTGAGCGTCGAGCGTCGCGATGTCGGCCGCGCCGGCGCTGATCTGCAGCACGCTCTCCTGCGCCGACGCGACATCGATCAGGAGCAGAGAGGCCAGGCACGCGACCTTCAAATCACGAAACGACATGGACTTCTCCCTGATTTTGCCAGTCAAAAACTGGCGTGGCGCTTCCATGCTTGTCAAAGTCGAAATCGGCTGCCACGCATTCCGGCAGGTTATAGGCCGATCGTCACGGCCCTACCGTTTGCCATTCCGAAACCGCTGCCGGCGCAGAATCGATTCTCAGCGGCTGATCGGCACAGACCGGCGCATCGGCCGCATCGGGAGACGCCGCATGGAGACCACCCTTTATCCGCCGGTCAAGCGCTTCCTGGAAGATCTCGGCTACACCGTGAAGGGCGAGATCGGGCGCTGCGATCTCGTCGCGCTGCGCGACGACGACCCCGGGCTGGTCGTGATCGGCGAACTCAAGCTGAGCTTCAATCTCGAACTCATCCTGCAGGGCGTCGACCGGATGGGCCTGGGCGACGAGATCTGGCTCGCGGCCTGCCTCTCGGCGCGCGGCAAGGGCCGCGAAAGCGACAAGCGCTATCGCAATTTATGCCGTCATCTCGGCTTCGGTCTGCTTGGCGTCGCCGCGTCGGGCCGCGTCGATATTCTGGTCTCGCCGGCCGCGCCGACGCCCCGCAAGAACGCCAGGCTGCGCTCACGACTGGTCGACGAGCACAAACGCCGCCAGGGCGATCCCGTCGCCGGCGGCGGCACGCGCGCGCCCGTCATGACGGCCTATCGCCAGCAGGCGCTCGCCTGCGCCGCCGCGATGATGGTAGCGCCACAACGGCCGCGCGATCTGAAGCGATCCTTCCCCGATGCCCAGAAGATCCTGCGCCGCAACGTCTATGGCTGGTTCGAGCGCGCCGATCGCGGCATCTACGCCTTGACCGAGGCCGGTCGCGCCGCCTTGACGCGCTGGATGCCGTCGCCATCGGACGGGACTGATAACATCTCAGCAGGTTCGATCGCGGCCTGAGAGATCGCCCGCTTTGGCCGGGTTTCATGCCGCGCCAGCGAACAGGCCTATTGCAACGCATCATCGAATTTTCTGGCTTTCGCGGCAGAAAATTGACAAAAATTCAGGGAATGGAGAAGACTGAATCGCGGTTGCGGCGGCAATAAGAAAACCGGGCGGAGGAGACTATGTTGGCCTACACGATGATCATGTGGCTGGCGTGCGCTGCGGTATTTCTGGAGCTGGCCGATCGCGCGCCATTGATGGATTGATCCCGAACGGCGACTCCCCTCCATCCTGGCCTGTTTCCTGATTCGGATTCGATCCTGTGGCGTCTGAAGGACAGGCATCGCATTGTCGCGCCGACAAGCGCAGCCGCGACAGGCACTTGCCAGCGCATGGCGGTTGAACGAAACCTAGGTGCGTTCCCCTGGGGCCGGCGCCCGCCCGCTTCGCCTTTCGGTGCTATTCCTGATCGATGACCAATGCCCCATTGCGACGCGTCCTGCTGACCGGTGCCGCCGGCTTCGTCGGCTTCCATGTCACGCAGGCCCTGCTCGACCGGGGCATCCAGGTTCTCGGCATCGACAACCTCACCCCCTATTACGACCCGACGCTGAAGCAGGCCAGGCTCGACCGGCTCGCGCCGCGCAACGGCTTTTCCTTCGAGCCGCTCGATATCGCCGATCACGATCTCTTCCTCGCGACGTTCGAGGCTTACAGGCCCGACATCGTCATCCATCTCGCGGCGCAGGCGGGCGTGCGCTACTCGCTCGACAATCCGCGCGCCTATGCCCGCTCCAATCTCGACGGCTTCCTCTCGGTGCTGGAGGCCTGCAGGCGTGTCCCGGTCGGGCACCTGATCTACGCCTCGTCGAGCTCGGTCTATGGCGTCAACGCCAGGACGCCGTTCAGCGAGCATGACGGCGCCGACCATCCGGTCTCGCTTTATGCCGCGACCAAGCGCGCCAACGAGTTGATGGCGCATTCGTACGCCCATCTCTACGGCGTGCCCGCGACCGGCCTGCGCTTCTTCACGGTCTACGGCCCGTGGGGCCGGCCCGACATGGCCTATTTCAAGTTCACCAAGGCGATCCTCGAAGGCAGCCCCATCGATGTCTACGCCGAGGGACAGATGAGCCGCGATTTCACCTATGTCGACGATGTCAGCGAAGCGATCGTCAGGCTCGCCGCGCTACCGCCGACCGCCGACCCGGCCTTCGACGCATCGAAGCCCGACCCCGCCACGGCCGCCGCGCCCTGGCGGATCTACAACATCGGCAACCACAGCCCGGTCAGGCTCGACCGCTTCATCGCCGTGATCGAAGCCGCCTGCGGTAGGCCTTCGATCAAGCGTCATCTGCCGATGCCGGCCGGCGACGTGCAGGCGACCTATGCCGATGTCGACGATCTGATGGCGAAGGTCGATTTCAGGCCGGATACGCCGATCGAAACCGGCATCGCCCGCTTCGTGGCGTGGTACCGGGACTTCTACGGAGTCTGAGCCGTCGGTTTCAGCGCTTCACGACCTGACGCGAGAACTGCGCCACGGACCGGTCGAGCCGCTGCGCCGAGCCATCGACGCCCGCGGCGGCCTGCGAAATCTCCTCGCCGTTCTCCAGCGTCCGTGCGGCCTCGGTCGTGACGCGCTCGATCGCACTCGCCGCCTGCTCGGCTTCCGAGACGGCGCGCGCCAGTGACGCCAGCATGGTTTCGATCGCCTCGGCCTGCTGATCGACGGCCACCACGATGCCGCCCGTCGCGCCTACGATCGCGTCCGTCGAATTGCTGATGTTCATCACTGCCGCGAGAGACCGCTCGGTCGCCAGGCGCACCTCCTCGATTCGTCTCGCGATGTCTTCAGTCGCTGCTCCCGTGCGCGCCGCCAGATCCTTGACCTCGTTGGCGACGACGGCGAAGCCCCGGCCGGCAGGCCCGGCGCGCGCCGCCTCGATCGTCGCATTGAGCGCGAGCAGATTGGTCTGCGAGGCGATGTCGCGAATCAGATTGGAGACCTGGCCGATGTCGCGCACCGCGCCGGTCAGCTCCGTCTTGATCGCGACCGACGCCGCGACATCGATCGCTGCGGCGCGCACGAGCTGCGTTGTGGCGTCAGCTTCCCGACGGATCAGGCCGATCGTATCAGTGAGTCGTTGCGAAGAGACCGCGACGGAGGCGATGTCGCTCTTGGCCGAGCCGACGCGCCCGAGCGCTCCAGACAGCGATTCATGCGAACTGCGTGCGATCGTCCGCAGCGCCTCGGCCGCCTGGTTCATTCGACTGGCCGAATGCGAAAAGCCGCCGAGGATATCGCCGACATCGTCGCGGAAATCCGCAGCCTGAGCTTCGACCTGCTGGCGCCGCCGTTCCTCGTCCAGCGCCCGCGCCTGCGCCTCCTCGCGCAAGCTCGCCGCGCCCATGGAAGCCCGGACACGCTCGATGTACAGCAAAGCGAACGCCCGCAGCGAGATGACCAGAACGACGCTGTAGATCAGCAGCATGGCGAGGTTGGCGAGCGCCTGATCGAGCCCGGTGAAGGCGAGATGCGTCATCCGGCCGAACATGATCAGCCCCGAGAACATCAGCGCCGCCGCCGGCACGCTCGCCATGGTGAAGATGCCGGCAAAGACGAGGCCCGCCAGAATGGTCGAGAACAGCACCTCCATCTGGGGCGCGACGCCAGGATTGAGCCATAAGGCGATCGCCAGCCAGGGCAGCGCCATGACTGCCGAATCGGCGATGATGCGCGCGACGAAACGTTCCGAAGGCGGCTCGTTGCGCTGCCGCGCCTTGATCTGACCGATGCGCCTGATCCCGAGCAGCCCGATTGCGGTGGCGCTTGCCGCCCACAGCACAGGCAGCACAACCCAGCCATAATAGATCGCCGCAAGCGCGATCACCCATGCGGCCAGCACGTTCGAGATCAGGATCGGCGGCAGGATCGTCGTGAAGATGCTGGCCTGCGACTGCCGCAGCAAGGCCGCCTCCGCCTCGTTCAGCACAGGCAGCCGGAGCACGCGGCCAATCCACGCGTGATAGCGCGTCAGGAGCCCGCCGTTCTGCGGCGTCTGCCGCGGCTGCCTCGTTCTCTCCATGTCCAGCTTTGCTTGTCGTTTGCGTGTTGGGACTGCATGCAAACTAGCCGGATTGGCTCAAGGCGAGGTTAATCCGCCCTCACGACCAGCCTGGCCGCCATTTGGCGAATTCCGCCTTCGTCTCGGCATTCGCCGGGTAGAGGCCGAAGATGCCCTGCCCCCCGCGCACGCGCTCGGCGACAAAATCCTCATAGGCCGTCTGCTCGTAGACCTCGGGCGTTATTTCGTTGGCGAGATGGGCCGGGATCACGCAGACGCCCTCGCCGTCGCCGACGCAGATATCGCCCGGATAGACCGCGACATCGCCGCAGGCGATCGGCGCATTGATGTCGAGCGCATGGTGGCGGATCAGATTGGTCGGGGCGCTCGGGCGGTTGTGATATGTCGGGATCGCCATCGCGGCGATCTCGGGGCTATCGCGAAAGCCGCCATCGGTGACGACGCCCGCGACGCCGCGCTGCATCAGCCGCGAAACCAGGATGCCGCCGGCCGACGCCGCGCGCGGGTCCTTCCGCGAATCGATCACCATGACATGGCCCGGCGGACAATCCTCGACGGCGCGCCGCTGGGGATGCTGCGTGCCCTCGAACATGCCGAGATGGTCGAGATCCTCCCGCGCCGGAATATAGCGCAGCGTGAAGGCTTCGCCGACCATGCTCTCGCTCTTCAGGCTCAGCGGCCTGACGTCCTGGATGAAGACGTTTCGGAAGCCGCGCTTGAACAGCGCCGTGGTCAGGGTCGCGGTCGAGACGCGCTTGAGCTTGGCGCGGTTTTCGTCGGTGAGGGTGGTCGTCATTGTCTTCTGCTTTCGCCGCTTGCGCGAGCCATTCCAAAACGGGTCATCCCGGACAAGCGGCAAAGCCGCGCCGATCCGGGATCCATTCCTGAACGGTTCGGGAATGGGTCCCGGGTCTCCGCTACGCTCCGCCCGGGACGACGGCGCGTTGGGAAACGGCGATCGATCACTCGATCTTCACATTCGCCTTTTGCGCGACCTCGGCCCAGCGCTTGGTCTCGGACGCGATATGGGCGGTGAACTGTTCTTGCGTCGAACCGACCGGATCGACGCCGAGCTTCTTCATCTGCTCGATCGTGCCGGGCTCGCGCATGATCGCCTGCGTTTCGGTCGAAAGCCGCGCGACGATCTCCTTGGGCACGGCCGAGGGAGCAAAGAAGCCGTGCCAGGATGTCGCGGCATAGCCGGGAATGAACTCGGCCAGCGCCGGCAGGTCCCTGGCGACAGCCAGGCGCTCAGGCGTCGCTGTCGCCAGGGCCCTGATTTTGCCGGCCTCGACATGAGGCCAGGCGATGGTGATGTTGTCGAAGGACACCTGGATCTGGCCCGAGAGCAAATCCTGCGTCACCTGCCCGCTCGAACGATAGGGCACATGGGCCATTTCGGTGCCGGTCGCGACCTTGAACAGTTCGGCCGCCATATGCGTCGAGGTGCCGGCGCCCGACGAGCCGAACGAATATTTCGACGGGTTCGCCTTCAGCAGCGCGATCAGTTCCGGCACCGTCTTGGCCGGCAGATCGATGTTGACCATCAGGATGTTGGGCACGCTCGCGACCTGCGAGATCGGTGCGAAGTCCTTGATGTGGTCGAACGGCATCTTGGCGTAGACACCGGGATTGATCGCATGGGTCGAGACCGTCCCCATGGTCAGCGTGTAGCCATCGGGCTCGGAGCGCGCGACGGCCGCGACGCCGGTGTTGCCGCCGGCACCGGCCCGGTTCTCGACGATGAAGCGCCCGCCCATCCGCGCGCTCAGCCGCTCTGCCAGAAGCCGGCCGAGAATATCGGTGGTGCCGCCCGCCGCGAATGGCACGACGATGGTCACGACCTTGGACGGATAGGCCGTCTGGGCCTGCGCCAGCGAGGCGCCCATCAGGCACGCGGTGGCGGCAAGCAGGCAGCGTCGGCTCAAAGACATCTGAACATCTCCCGTTCGTGCGTTTCCCTCGGCCGCGCATTGCGCCGGCCCGACCCTGTTTCCGGGTCTCATGACCACCGACATAGCATGGGATTCCAGAATTGAAATCTGAAATTTCAGACTTGCCGGTCCTTGCCGTTTGTGATGTTTGATGCGGCGATGCTGTCGCCAGCACGTCTGACCGGGGTTAACCTCCCGGAGACAGCTCAGCCGCCTCGGGACCGACATGCCTGAACCGATCGCCATCGAACCCGTTGCGCCGCACCTGCTGCGTTCGCTGCGCGAACATGTCCATGAGCGCTTGCGCCGCGCGATCGTCGCCGGGCGCTTCCGGAACGGCGAACGGCTGAACGAGCGCCATCTTGCCGAGATGCTCGGCGTCAGCACGACGCCGGTGAAGGACGCGATCCGAAAGCTCGAAAGCGAGGGACTGGTTCGCACGGAGGCACGGCGCGGCGTCTTCGTCGAGTTTTCCGCCAAGCAGGCTCTGGAGATGGCGCTGGGACGCGCCGCGCTCGAAAGCGTCATGGCCCATATCGCCGCCAACCGGATCGGCGCGCCCGATATCGCCGAGATGGCAAGGCTGATCGAGGAGATGGCGCATGCGACTGAGCACAGCGCGCTGGAGGATCTCGTCATGCTGAACGAGGCCTATCATGGCGCGATCCACCGCATCTCCGGCTGCGGCTATCTCGAACGCCGGCTCGACGGCCAGCGCATGTACGACCATGCCCAGCGCATCGCGCTGCTGGCCGAGCCGGACGAACGCCGCCAGGGTTTTGAGGAACACAGGTCGATCTACGAGGCTCTGGCCGGGCGCGACGCCGGGCTCAGCGAGACGAGAATGCGCCGCCATATCGTCCGTTCGGCGAAAGCCCATGTGCGGCAGGTCTTCGGCGCCGATGCGGAAGGGTTGAACTATGACGAGTGACAAAATTCGCAGCGGCTTGCGCGGCATCTCCGGCGTGCACGTCACGGCATGGAAAAGCGACGGCGAGGCCGACTGGGCGGTTACGGGCAAAATCGTCCGGCGGATCGCCGAAGCCGGTATCCACAACGTCGTCTCGGCCGGCAATACCGGCGAGTTCTATCCGATGACGACCGACGAGGTCGTACGCAGCCATGCGGTCGCAGCCGAAGCCGCGGCCGGCAAGGCGCTGGTCACGGCGGGTATCGGCCGCTCGCTGCGGGAAGCGGTCGCGACCGGAAAGCTCGCGGCCAAGGCCGGCTGCGATGCGGTGATGGTCCACCACCCGCTCGACCCCTTCGCCGCGCCGCAATCGCAGGCCGACTATATCGTCGCCATCGCCGAGGCGCTCGACCTGCCGGTCGTGGCCTATATCCGCTCGGACGCGATCGGGCTGAAGGACCTTGCGCGGGTCGCCACCCACCCCAATGTCGCCGGCGTCAAATTCGCCTCGACCAACGTCATGCTGCTGGCCGAATGCGTTCGCGCCACCGCGGGCACCAGCGCCAACTGGATCTGCGGGCTGGCGGAAGGCTGGGCCGCGCCATTCCATGCGCTGGGCGCGCGCGGCTTCACCTCAGGCCTCGTCAATGTCGCGCCGGAACGATCGCTGGCGATCTGGCGGGCGCTGGAGGCCGGCGACTACGCCACGGCGCGCGCCGAGGTCAGCGCCATCGCCGGCTTCGAGACGATGCGGACGAAATACGGCAATGGCGCCAACGTGACGGTGGTCAAGGAGGCGCTTGGCCTGCTGGGCACGAATGTCGGCCCCGTCCGCCTGCCGGGCCTGCCGGAGCTCAATGATGCCGAGCGGGCCGAGTTGCGCGCCATCGTCGCCGGCTGGGGCGCAATGCGCGCGGCGGCTGAGTAACGCGGCCTATCGCCTCCCCCGTCATGGTCGGGCTTGTCCTGACCATCCGCGTCTTCAGTCGCCGAGCCCTGTGATGAAGACGTGGATGCTCGCCACAAGGGCGAGCATGACGGTGTTCCCGATACCAACACCAGAAGACCGCCCAAGGAAACGCCATGACCTCCCACCCCCGCAAGACGCCGGAAACCCTGCGCAGCCATCGCTGGTTCGGCACGAGCGACCTACGCTCCTTCGGCCATCGCTCGCGGGCGCTGCAGATGGGCTTCGGCCATGAGGAGTTCATGGGCAAGCCGGTGATCGGCATCCTCAACACCTGGTCCGAGATCAATCCCTGCCACACCCATCTGCGCGACCGCGCGGAGGCCGTGAAGCGGGCGGTCTGGGCAGCGGGCGGCTTCCCGGTCGAAATCCCCGTGATGTCGGCCTCCGAGCAGTATCAGAAGCCCACGACCATGCTCTATCGCAACTTCCTGGCGATGGAGGCGGAGGAATCGATCCGCTCCCATCCGCTCGACGGGGCGGTTCTGCTCGGCGGCTGCGACAAGTCCACGCCAGCTCTGATCATGGGCGCATGCAGCGCCGGCCTGCCCTTCATCTTCGTGCCGGCCGGCCCGATGCTGCGCGGCAACTGGGCCGGAAAGATCCTGGGCTCGGGCGCCGATGTCTGGAAATACTGGGCCGAGAAGCAGGCCGGCAACATCACCGAAGACCAGTGGAAGGACATGGAGAGCGGCATCGCGCGCTCCTATGGCACCTGCATGACGATGGGCACGGCGGCGACCATGATGAGCCATGCCGAGGTGCTGGGCCTGACGCTGCCGGGAGCCTCCGCCATTCCCGCCGCCGACGCAGCCCATCCGCGCATGGCGGCTGCCGCCGGCAAGCGCATCGTCGAGATGGTCTGGGAAGACCTGACGCCCGACCGCATCCTGACGCGAAAGAGCTTCGAGAACGCACTGACCGTGCACATGGCGGTGGCGGGCTCGACCAACGCCATCATCCATCTGATCGCCATGGCCGGCCGCGCCGGCGTGAGCCTGACGCCCGACGATTTCGACAAGTTCTCCCGCACGGTTCCCGTCATCGCCAACCTGCGCCCCTCCGGCGATTTCCTGATGGAGGATTTCTTCTATGCCGGCGGCCTGCCCGCGCTGCTCAAGCAGTTGCAGAGCAAGCTCCACACCGACGCCATGACCGTGACCGGCAAGCCGATTTCGGAGACGATCGCGCTCGCCACCGTCTATGACGACAACGTCATCCGCCCGCTCGACAAGGCGGTCTCGACCGCCAATGGCCTCGCCGTGCTGCGCGGCAACCTCGCGCCCGATGGCTGCGTCATCAAGCCCTCCGCCGCCGAACCGCGCCTGCTCAGGCATTCGGGCCCGGCCATCGTCTTCGAGGACTACGATGCCATGATGAAGGCGGTGAACGACGAGAATCTCGACGTCACCGCCGACCACATCATGGTGCTGAAGAACTGCGGCCCGGTCGGCGGTCCCGGCATGCCGGAATGGGGCATGCTGCCGATCCCGAAGAAGCTCCTCAAGCAGGGCGTGCGCGACATGCTGCGCATCTCCGATGCGCGCATGTCCGGCACCAGCTACGGCGCCTGCGTCCTGCATGTCGCGCCCGAGGCCTATATCAGGGGCCCGCTGGCAGCCGTGCGCAGCGGCGACATCATCAGCGTCGATGTCGAGGCGCGCACCATCTCGGTGAATCTCAGCGATGCGGAGATCGCCACGCGGTTGAAGAGTTGGACACCGCCCGACCGTGATTATCCGCGCGGCTGGGGCAAGATGTCTGCCGCCCATATCCGGCAGGCCGATAAGGGTTGCGACTTCGACTATCTTGAGGGCACCGCGAAGGTGGCCGAGCCGGAGATCCATTGAGACTGCGCACGGACGCCGAGAACCAAGCGCGTCATTCTCGGGCTTGCCCCGAGAATCTCATGACCAGTTCGCTCTGGTTTCAGAGATGGCCGGGTCAAGCCCGACCATGACGGCCACCCATCGCCGGAATTGACGGCGCGTTTCGCTTGTCGGGGATCGTACCTCGGCTATGGTCCAGAAACGGGAGCGCGGCTCCAGACCGATAGCCTGGAAGCCGATGCAATCCTCCCCCCATATGACCTGGCAGGACGCTTTCGAGACCCTGACCAACTCGCAGATCGAGCAGGAGCGCTGGGTTCTGGCGATGTGCCTGGGCCGGACCGGCGGGCGCTTTGCAGAGATTGGCGCCTTCGACGGCGTGCTCCACAGCAACACCCGCTTCCTTGAGGCCGAGCATGGCTGGGGTGGCGTGCTGGTCGAGCCCAATCCCGTGCTGTTCGCCGATCTGAAGCGCTTTCGCCATTCGACCTGCCTCGAAAAGGCGGTACACCGCGAAGGCGGACAGAAGCTCTCCTTCGTCGCCTCGCAGGAGATCGGCACGCTCGCCGAATATGCCGAATCAGACGGCTACGCCGACTATCGTCGTCAGGCGATCAGCGACAACGGCCTGATCACCGTCGAGACCATCACCTTCGAGGAGATGGCCGCTGCCGACGGCTTTGCGGAATACGGCTTCGACTACGTCTCGCTCGACACCGAAGGCTCGGAGCTCGACATCCTCAGGACCATCGATCTCAAGCGGCACGCCGTCGCACTCTTCACCATCGAGCATAATTTCGTCGAGCCGCGCCGCAGCGAGATGCGGACGCTGCTCCGCGAGGCCGGCTATCAGGTTCTCAATGTCGGCTTCGACGACTGGTACTGGCACGAGGACCATCTGAAGGCCCGCAACGGCGGAACTCTGCCCGAGATCGCGGCGATCAACGCGCATGTGAAAAGCATCTACAAGGACTGAGCGGCCGCCTGCCTGCGCTCGACGGCGGCGATATAGGCGTCGCGCGAGGGCGTCAGATGCGCCCGGCAGAGCGCGACCAGCTTCTCCCGGTCGCCGGCCTCGAGCGCGGCGATCATCGCCCAGTGCTCTTCGCGGGCCAGCGCCAGATGCTCAGGGCTCGCCGCCGTGATCGAGCGCGCGCCGTGGACCCTCGAGGCCATCGTCTGAATCAGTTCGACCAGATGACGATTGCCGCAGGCCGCAAATAATGCCTCGTGAAAGGCCATGTTGGCGCGGAAGGCGGCGCGCGCATCGCTTGCCGCGACTGCCGCCGCATGGCGCGTCTGGATCGCCTTGAGCGCCGCGACGACCTCGCCATCGGCCGGCAGCGCTATCTGCTGCGCGGCCAGCGTCTCCAGCGCCTCACGCACCGAATAAATCTGGCGGACTTCATGCGGCTCCAGCAACCGCACCGCCGCACCCTTGTTGGGCACGCGCTCGACCAGCCCGACCCGTTCCAGTTCGGCCAACGCCTCGCGCACGACATGGCGCTTCACGCCGAGGCGGGCGGCAAGATCCTCCTCCACCAGCCGCTCGCGCGGCAACAGCCAGCCGAGCACGATCTCCTCCTCGATCGCGTCCGCGACGATACGCGTGCGCTCGGGCGTCGCCGGTTTAACGGCCGGCAAGGGTATCGCGGCGAGCATGATCATATGAGTGCCTCCAGCTCCAACATGATTGTTGACAATCCTGGCGACAGCAAGTCTCTTCCAGTCATGACAGCCTCCAACGACCCTAAAACGCCCGCTCCGCGCGGCATGCGCCGCAATCTCGCCAGCTATGGCGACCCGGGCTTCTCGCTCTTCCTGCGCAAGGCCTTCATCAAGGCGGCGGGCTTCTCCGACGACGCGCTCGACTTGCCCATCATCGGCATCACCAACACCTTCAGCGACTTCAACCCCTGCCACGGCAATGTGCCGCGCCTGATCGAGGCGGTGAAGCGCGGCGTCATGCTGGCCGGCGGGCTGCCCATGGAGTTCCCGACGATCTCGATCCACGAGAGCTTCTCGAACCCGACCTCGATGTTCCTGCGCAACCTGATGGCGATCGACACCGAGGAGATGATCCGGGCCCAGCCGATGGATTCGGTCGTGATGATCGGCGGCTGCGACAAGACGGTACCGGCCCAGCTGATGGGCGCGGTCTCGGCGGATATCCCGGCGATCCAGCTCATCACCGGCCCGATGCTGGTCGGCCATCACAAGGGCGAGGTGCTCGGCGCCTGCACCGATTGCCGCAGGCTTTGGGGCCAGCACCGCGCCGGCCAGATCGACGAAGCCGAGATCGAGGTGCTGAGCGGCCGGCTCGCTCCGACGCAAGGCACCTGCATGGTGATGGGCACTGCCTCAACCATGGGCTGCCTCGTCGAGGCGCTCGGCATCGCGCTCCCCGGCTCGGGCACGATCCCCGCAACCCATGCCGACCGCATCCGCGCGGCCGAAGCCAGCGGCAAGCAGGCGGTGGCACTGACCAGGGGCGGACTCAAGCCCGGCGAATTGCTCACCAAAGCCGCCTTCCGCAATGCCATGGTCGTGCTGCAGGCGATCGGCGGCTCTACCAACGGGCTCGTCCACCTGTCGGCCATCGCCCGCCGCGCCGGCATGACCATCGATCTGGAGGAGTTCGACGAGATCGGCCGGCAGGTTCCCGTGCTGATCGACCTCAAGCCCTCGGGCGACCATTACATGGAGCATTTCCACTGGGCCGGCGGCGTGCCCCGATTGATGAAGGAACTGCGCGCCCATCTCGATTGCGACGCCGTCACCATCACAGGCCAGACCATCGGCGAGATCGCCGACGCAGCCGAGATCGTGCCTGGCCAGACCATGATCCGGAGCGCCGCCGACCCGTTGAAGCAGACCGGCGGAATGGCGATCCTGCGCGGCAATCTCGCGCCGGGCGGAGCGGTCATCAAGCATTCCGCCGCCTCCCCCGGCCTGCTCCAGCACACCGGCCGGGCCGTGGTGTTCGATTCGGTCGAGGATATGGTGACGCGCATGGACGATCCCGCGCTCGACGTGACGGCAAACGATGTGCTCGTCCTGCGCAATGCCGGCCCCAAGGGCGCGCCCGGCATGCCCGAGGCAGGCTATCTGCCGATCCCCAGGAAGCTCGCCCAGGCCGGGGTCAAAGACATGGTCCGCATCTCCGACGCCCGCATGAGCGGCACGGCCTTCGGGACCATCGTGCTGCACATCACGCCGGAATCGGCGGTCGGTGGCCCGCTCGGCCTCGTCCGCGACGGCGACATGATCCGGCTCGACGTTCCCGCCCGCGAGATCGCGCTTCTGGTCGACGCCGACGAACTCGAGCGCCGGCAGGGCGAATGGATAGCCCCGGCCCATCTGACCGAACCGTCGCGCGGCTATCGCGGGCTTTACCTCTCAAGCGTCCTGCAAGCCGACGAGGGCTGCGACTTCGACTTCTGCTGAACCCGATGCGAGGCCGGAGCAACCGGCCCGCGCCCCACCGGAGGATATCGTCCATGCTGAAACGTTCGCTTCTGGGCGGCGCGCTCGCCGTCTTCGCCATCGCCGCCGCTGCACCCGCCTTCGCGCAGGCCTATCCGACAAAGACGATCACGCTGCTGGTGCCCTATGCGCCGGGCGGCGCGACCGACATCATCGGCCGCGTCATCGCCGAGGAATTGTCGCAAAGCATCGGCCAGCGCGTCATCGTCGAGAACCGCGCGGGCGCGGCCGGCAGCGTCGGCGCGGCTTCGGTCGCACGCGCTCCGGCTGACGGTTACATGCTGCTGATGGGCGCGCTGACCAGCCACTCGATCAATATGGGCCTGCAGGCCAAGCCCGGCTTCGACCTGAAGAAGGATTTCGCTCCGGTGACGCTGGCCGGCACCGTCGGGCTGGCGCTGGTCGTCCACCCCTCGGTACAGGCGAAAACCATTCCCGAACTGATTGCGCTGGCCAAGGCCAAACCCGATGATTTCAACTACGCCTCGTCCGGCAATGGCTCGCCCCAGCATCTCGCCGGCGAGATGTTCAACGCGCGCGCCGGCACGAAACTCGGCCATGTGCCCTATCGCGGCTCCGGCCCGGCGATGACCGATATGATTGGCGGGCAGGTCAAGGTGATGTTCGACACCATCCCCTCGGTGCTTCAACACGTTCAGGCTGGTTCGCTCAAGGCGATCGCCACCACCGGCCGCGAGCCCTCGCCCTTCATGCCGGACTATCCGACCGCGATCGCGCAGGGCCTGCCCGATTTCGAGATCGGCTCCTGGTTCGGCGTGCTCGCCCCTGCGGGAACGCCCCAACCCGTCATCGACAAGCTCAATGCCGAGATCGGCAAGGCGCTGCGCGGGCAGAAAGCGCTGGACGCCATGAAGCTCCAGGGCGTGACGCCCAGACCCGGCACCCCGGCGGAGGCCTCCGCGCTGATCGACAGCGAGATGAAGAAATGGAGCGAGCTGATCAAGGCGACCGGGCTGAAGCCGGAGTGAAAAGGGGTCTCCCTACGCATCATTTCGGGTCTCCGCTTCGCTGCGCCCGGAATGACGCGCTGCCAATTGCGAAGGCCAAAGCATCATGACAACTCCTGTCCAGCACCTCGCCATCGTCGGCGCCGGCATGATCGGCGCGAGTTGGACCGCGCTGGCAACGGCGCATGGCCTCACAGTCTCCGCCTATGATCCCTCGCCAGCGGCGGAAGCGAAGTTCCTGACTTATGTCGAGCGCGCCAGGGCCCAGCTTGTCGAACTCGGCCTGACCGGCACGGGCGCGATAAGTTTCTCGACCGATCTCGGCAAGGCGCTCGACGGCGCTGGCTTCGTGCAGGAGAACGGCCCCGAAAACGAGGCCGTGAAGCGCAGGCTGCTTGCCGAGATCGATCGCCTCGCCGCGCCGGACGCGATCATCGCCAGCAGCACGTCTGCGCTCGTGCGCAGCGCGATCGTCGCAGATTGCGCGACGCCGGCCCGCATCATCGTCGCCCATCCGTTCAACCCGCCCCATCTCGTGCCCTTGGTCGAGATCGTCGGCGAGGACGACGGCGTGGTCGCGCGGGCGGCTGCCTATTATCGCGCGCAGGGCCGCCGGCCGGTGATCCTGAACCGCGAAATGCCAGGCCATATCGCCAACCGGCTGGCGTCCGCGCTCTATCGCGAGGCGGTCCATCTGGTCGAGCAGGGCGTCGCCAGCGTCGCCGACATCGACGCCGCGCTCTGCAACGGGCCGGGCCTGCGCTGGGCTCTGATGGGGCCGCACATGACCTACCATCTAGGCGGCGGCGAAGGCGGCATCGCCGGCTATCTCGCCCATCTCGGCCCGAGTCAGCTCCGACGCTGGGAATCGCTCGGCAATCCCGGACTCGGGCCGGAGGTTCAGCAGGCGATCGTCGCGGGCGTCGCCGAGGAGGCCGCCGGCCGCTCGATCGCGGAGCTTGAAGCGCGCCGCGACGAAGGCCTGCTCGCCTTGCTCAAGGCGCGCAGGCTCGTCAGCGAGTAGCTACAGCTCCGCGTCGAAGACGATGTCGTCGAAGGCGGCGCGAACCCGCCCCGTCACTTGGGCCGCCATATGGGCATAGGCGCGGTCGGGCGACTGCACGGTGACGCCACGATCGGTGCCGCCCTGGATGTTGATCTCCTGCGAGATCGCATAGCTCACCGACGGCGCAGCCCGCATCCGCACCGGCAGGGCGATCTGCTGCCGGAACGTGCCGGCCGCGACCTGATAGGCGTCGATCAACACGATGCCCTCATGCGTCCAGAAATAGCGCCGGCAGAGTTGCCGCTCCTGTTCCAGAGACCGGACCGGCCAGCCGGTCGCGGCCGTTCCGAATTCAAGTTTGATGCGCCGGAAGGAGACCGCTCCCGAAGCCGGCGCAAGCCGCAGGGACAGCGTGCCGCTGTCGCCGACAGCCGGCGTCAATGTTACGGAACGACGCCCCGTCCCGGCCGTGATCGTACCCGACACGCTGCCGAGCGTCACCGAAAGGCTGCCGCCGCTCAGATTTTCGACGGAGACGCAAAGCGGCGTCGAGGCGAAGGACGCCACGCCCCACAGCGAAGGCTCGACCGGCTGGACGATCGCGCCCACGCTCAGGCCGATATCGAAGCCGCTCAGCGACAGCGTCGCGCCGCCGCTATGCGCCTTCCAGCGGTCGAAGCCATAGAGACCGGCCGCGAGCGCGCCGCCGGCAAAGCCGCGCTGGTTGACCTGCATGTCGCCATTGACCAGCAGGTTCGGCAGCGGGTTGTCATGCGCCCAGGAGGTCGCCGGCAGCGAGACCGAGCCGGTCGCCCGGTCGATCACCATGGCCTCGATCCAGCTCGCTCCGTCCGGGCTGACCTTGCAACGCAAATCGTCGTCTCCGGAAAGCCCGATTTCAGCGCGGCCCGAAAACCCGTCCTGGAACAGCAGGCTCGCGGTTTGTGCGGCGGCGGCCTTGTTGAGCTTGATCTGGTGGCCGGCGCCGGCATGGTTGAACAGGCTGGCTGATGACGAGACCGCGAGGCGGTTGGTCGTGTCGGCAGTCGCGTTGACGCCCCACAGGCTCGCTCCGAGGCTCGACAGCGGGCTGGCGCGACGCCACTCCGTGCCGGTCCAGACATGCAGTTCCGCCTCATCCTCGACCCAGCACTGCCAACCCTTGCGCGGCGCGAGGAAAGTCCAGCCGGCATCCTCGTACAGCGCAAGCTCGTCTGTGCGCCCGGCGAAGACGCCGGTCGCGCCAGCCGGGATGATGTAGGCCGAAGTCTCGGCCGGCGAGGATGGCGGCACGGTCTGCGAGCGACTGGCGACCATCAGATGGATCAGCCCGTCGAGCCGGACGAGCGCATCATTGTGCGTGACGTGTTTTTGCGCCTGGCCGGCGGCGAGCAGGGGCAGGGAGAGCCGCGGCGTTGCGGTCATGGATGGCCTCGCGGGTTGGGCGGGCAAAGCGCGCGCCGGTTGCGAGGCCAGTATTCTTCGGCAGTCGGGGGCCGGGGATAAGTCGCAGCGCTTACGCCCGGTCGCGCATCACTGGAACGCCCCGACCCGAAACAGGGCGGTCGGGTTGTCCGTGTTCATCCGCCTGAGCTCGGCCTCGGTAAAGCCCTCCGATTCCAGCAGCAGCATGAATTCGCGGAAGGCTTCGACCGGCGGCGGCAGCAGGTACATGCCGGCGTCACCTGACGCGATGGCGCGGTCGCCCGCCGCCCGGACGCGCGGCGCGAGATCCTGCACCGTCTGCCCAGGCGCCTTGTGCTTCTCCTGGTCGACATGGGTCAGACCGACCTGCGTCGCATGCGTCAGCAGGAAGAAGCAGAACTCGGCATAGGCGCCGAGCGAGACCAGTTCGCGGATCACGTCGACGTCGTAGCGCCCGCAATGCGTCCGGACCCGCGTCGCGCCGCGCCGCTTGGCCTCCTGCGCCAGGGCCACCGCCTCCCAGCCCTCGACATGGCCGCAATCGAAGACGATGTCGCGCTCTGCGCAGAGATCCATGATCGCCGGCACGGGATCGGGCACCTTGCCGCTCTCGGGCACGCCGAAGGCCGCTTCCAGATACAGGCCCGTGCGCCCCTCGCGCCTGGCCACCGCCTTGGTGTGATGCGTCGGCAGCGACAGGAAGCGCGCGCCGGTGCCCGGCCCATAGCCGTAATCGACCGCGTTGCGCGCCGCCTCATAGGTCACGCCGCCTGCGGTCGGCTGCATGATCAGCCCGCCGAAAACCTCGATGCCGAGATGGCCGAGTTCGGCCGCGGCGAGCGCGGCATAGCCGGTCGAGTTCTGGAAGTTGTCCATCAACCCGATGGCGCGCATGCCGGCCGCCGCCGCCTGGCGCACCGATTCGAAGACATTGGCGCTGCGGCCGTTGAGATGCGGGCAGCTATGGACATGGCAATCCACCGCGCCCTTGAGATAGTGCATGCCATAGGTCATCGGGCTCTTCCCTCAATGCCGCAGGATGCGGCGGACGAAATCGGCGCAGCGCTCGGTCTGCGGCGCGTCGAAGATCTGCGCCGGCGGGCCAACCTCGACGACGCGCCCATCGGCCATGAACACGACCTTGCTTGAGACCTCGCGGACGAAGCCCATCTCGTGGCTGACGATCAGCATGGTCATGCCCTCCGCCGCCAGCACCCGGATGGTGTCCAGCACCTCCGCCACCAGTTCCGGATCGAGCGCCGAGGTCACCTCGTCGAGCAGCAGGATTTCGGGCCGCAGCGCCAAAGCGCGCGCGATCGCGACGCGCTGCTGCTGCCCGCCCGAGAGCTCGTCGGGATAGGCCTCCATGCGATGCGAGAGGCCGACCTTCTCCAGCAGGGCCCGCGCCTCGCGCTCGACCTCGCCGGCGTCGCGCTTCTTCACGATGGTCGGCGCGATGGTGACGTTGCGCAGCGCCGTCATGTTCTGGAACAGGTTGTATTGCTGGAAGACGATGGCGAAGCGGTCGCGCACCTTCTTCAGCGTCTTGGCGCTGCCATAGTCGACCTGCTCGCCGGCGACATGCACGACGCCGGCGCGCGGCTTCAGGAGCCCGGTCAGCACCCGCAGCAGCGTGCTTTTGCCCGAACCGGAGGGTCCGATGATCGAGACGATCTCGCCGCGCTCGACCGACAGGTTCACATCCTGCAGGACGGGCGTCGCGCCGTAGTCGGCCGAAAGCCTATCGATGACGAGATGGGGCAAGCCGGCGCTCCAGATGCGATGCGAACAGGTTCAGCGGATAACAGAGGACGAAATACAGAATCAGGATGGTGCCGAAGCAGATCGCGGCCGAGAACCCCTTCTGATTCAGGATCTTGGCGGCGTAGGTCAGCTCCAGCACGCCGATCTGAGAGGCGATCGAGGTGCTCTTCACCAGCCCGACCGAATAGGTCATCGACGGCGGGATGATCACGCGCCAGGACTGCGGCAGGATCACGCGGCGCAAAGCGGTCAGCCCGCCCATGTTCATCGCTTCGGCGGCGTCCCACTGGTTCTTGTGGACCGATTCAAGCCCCGCCCGGATGTTTTCGGCAGAGAAGGCAGATGACGACAGCGCGACCGTGGTGGCCGCAACCGCGAACATGCCGAGATCGGCCCCGACGAGCTGGAAGGCGAAGAACACCACCATCAGCTTCACCAGGAACGGGATGCGCCGGAATATCTCGACATAGAGGGTCGCAAACCAGCGCAGGGGCGCAAAGCCGGTGATGCGGTCGTTGCGCAGCACGGCGAGCCCAAAGCCGACGAGGAAGCCGATGCCACAGCCGACGAGCGAGAGCAGCGCGGTGAACGCGAAGGCCTGCCCGAGGAAGATCATGTTGTAGTAGCTGAAGAAGCGCGGGGCTTCCTCCAGGAGCGCCGCCATCAGAGCTGCCCTCCCATTAGAACACCTTGCCCTTGATGCGGAAGAAATAGCGCCCGACGGCGTAGAGCGCCGCGCTCGCGACCAGCGTCAGCGCGATGTAGTAGACCGCCGCGATCGAGAAGATCTCGAGCGAGCGGAAGGTCTGGGCGTTGATGTTGTAGGTCCGCCCGGTCAGCTCCTCGACGCCGAAGATGGCGGCGATCGAGGTCGTCATCGTCAGGATGATGTACTGGTTCGACAGGGGCGGAAACAAAACCTTGCAGATATGCGGCAGGACGACGTAGCGGATCGTCTGCACGCGCGAGAAGCCCAGCGTCTCTGCCGCCTCGACCTCGGCCTTGCGGATCGAGCGGAAACCGGCGCGCTGGATTTCGGTGAGATAGGCGCCGGCGTTAAGCGACATGCCGAGCAGCACCGCGCCATACGAACTCAGCACGATGCCCCAGTCGGGCAAGGCGAAATACAAAAAGAAGATCTGCACCAGCAGCGGCGTGTTCAGCACGAACACGACATACGCCTTGACCAGCCAGCGCGCCGGCCTGGGCCCGTATTCGAGCACGGAGGCACAGACGATCCCGACCGCCCAGCCGATGACGAAGGCGATCGCGGCGAGCTGCAGGGCAAGCCACGCGCCGCCGGCGAGATAGCCGAGATAGGGCGTCACCTGCCCGTATTGGAGGGTGTAGGACATCAGGGCGACCGCATGTATCGCGGCACCGGCTCCGTCATTCCGGGCGCAGCGAAGCGAAGACCCGGAATCCATCCTGGAGCACAACGGCGCCTTACGATGGATTCCGGATCGGCGCCGCTAACGCGGCTTGTCCGGAATGACGGAGATGGTGTCATCGATGGAGCGCGATCGGCCATCAGAAATACGGTGTGACGGGCACTTTCGTGTCCATCGGCTTGAGGAACCACTTTTCCCAGATCGTCTCGACCACCCCGGCGACATGCAGCTCGTAGAGCGCGATATTGAGCCAGTCGCGAAGCCCGTAATTCCCCTTGGCGACGCCGAAACTGGAATAGGTCACGCCATATTCCGGTGACGGAATGATCTTCCATTTGATCGCCGGGAATATCTTCAAGCGATAGGCGACGGCGTCGATGCCGTCGAAGGAGGCGTCGCCCCTGCCCTGCGCCAGCGCCCGGTCGCGATCGTTGTAGTTGTCAAGCAGGACGAGCTTGGCCTTGGGCAGCATCCTTTGGATGTAGGGGATCGCGGTGGTGCCGCGGACCTGGATCAGCGTCACGCTCTCGCTGTTGAGGTCGGCGAGCTTGGTGAAGGGCTTTCCGTCGGTGGTGACGATTCCGTAATTCTCGGAATGGATCGGCGCGGTGAAGTCGATCACCTTGGCGCGCTCGGAGGTGCGGCTCATCGCGCCCATCACGACATCGACCTTGTCGGCCGCCACGAACGGGATGCGATCGGGCGAGCCGACCTGCACCAGCGTCAGCTTGACGCCGAGCTTCTCTGCCACCGCCTTGGCCAGTTCCGGCTCGAAACCGTCGATCTCGTTCTTCTCGTTGAACAGCGCGCGCGGCGGCAATGTCGGGTTGACGCCGACGCGCAGCTCGCCCGCTTTCAGGATGTCGTCGAGCGAACGGGCCAAAGCCGGAGCGGAAAATCCCGCCAGCGCGACACAGGCGGCGAGCAGGCAAGCAAAGCGCGAAACGGACATTCAGGCCTCCTCCTCAACGACAATGGCGGGTAGGCAATCGACTAATTGTATACGATCAGCATGCAATCGGAGCATTGGCGCAGACGCTTGTCAACGGAGCGCGCCGGCTTTTTCGACATGCGCCAGCGCCTTTTCCAGGCGGCGATACTCCTCCACGGGCAAGGGCATGAAGGGCGGGCGCACAGCGTCGCAGGCGAGCCGGCCGAGGATTTTCAGGCAGGCCTTGAGCCGCGGCGTCGCCCGGCCGCCCGGCGCTTCGCGATAGACCGCACAGGCGAGCGGATGAATGACCTCGTGCCAGTGCCTGGCCTCGTCCCAGTCGCCGGCCTGCGCCGTACGCCAGAGCGCCACAAGCGGTGAGGGCGTGACGGCGGCGAGGCTGACCTGGCTGCCCTCGGAGCCGATCAGATAGCTCGTCAGCAGATGCTCGTCGCCCGAACCGAGCACGGCGAGATCGGGCCGCAGGGACTTCGCGAGCCGGCGGTTCTCGTCATAGGTCGCGACCTCCCAGCTGCCCTCCTTGATGCCGCACACGCGCGGCAGGACAACGAGCCGCGCCAGCGTCGCAAGGTCATAGGGCATCGCGCCGGCGCCGACCGGCGCCTGATAGAGCAGGAACGGCAGACTGCCCGCCGCCATCGCGTGCCGATGATGCAGCAGCGCGGAATCCGTGTCCTGGAACAGCCCCCAGGCATTGGGCGGGAAGAGCAGGATCGCGTCCGCGCCGGCGGCCTCCACGTCTGCCGAATGCAAAGCGGCGTCGAGGCTCGATTCTGCATTGACGCCACTGGTCAGGAAGACGTCCGGCCCCAGTGTCTCGCGGCAGATTTCGACGACGCGGCGCTTCTCCTCGCGGGTCAGCAGGAAATTCTCGCCGGCATGGCCGTTGATCAGCAGCCCCTCGATGCCATCATGCCGCCCGACAGCGCCGACATGTTCGGCGAGCGCCGCTTCGTCGAGGCTGAAATCCGGCTTCAGCGGACACAAAGTCGCGGCATGGATGCCGGTAAGCCGCGCAATCGCGGCCGCGACCTTCGCATCGGCCACGAAGGGCTCAGACATGGTGTGGCTGTTCATCGGCGGCCCTGCCTGCGGCGGATGGAAGAAGAGGAGCGACCGGCGGCGTCAGCAGGCGGTCGATCGGGAAAAGCGGATCGACCGATTCCTGGCCGAGAATGCGCTGCGCCAGCAGCCGGGCGATGTAGGGGCCGCTGGTGTAGCCGGAATGGACGCTGCCGCAGACATAGGCGTCGGGGATGCCGGGAATCGGCCCGGCCGCCGGCAGCGCGTCGCGCGTCTCGGCCTCGAGCCCGGCCCAGGCGCGGGCGAGCCGGGCCTGCTTCAACGCGGGTATCGCATGACAGGCGAGGCGCATATTGCCGATCAGGCTTTCAGGCACGAGTTCGGCCCCGCCGCGCGCGCGGTCGCCCTTGCCCTGCCAGCCCCCGCCGATCACGACCGTGCCGTGCGGATACTGCTTGAGCGAGAGCAACCCGCTGGCGATGCCGACCACGGTGCGCATTACCGGCGCGACGCGCTCGGTCACGGCGAGCTGGTTGATCAACACCTTGATGGCTAAATCGATGCCGAGCCAGGCCGTCATCTCCTCCAGCCAGACGCCGCCGGCGAGCACCAGCCGCCGGGTCGCGACGGCCCCCGATTGGGTCAGCACGCTGAAACCCGACGCCTCGCGCGCGACGCCGGACACAGGAGTCTGCTCGCGCAAATCCACCCCGGCCTCGATCAGCGCGCGGCGATAGGCCAGCCCCGTCAGATAGGCGTTGGCGTAGCCGTCGACCTTGCAATGGCCGGCGAGCAGCACGCCTTCCGCCACGCCGGGCTCGACCTCTCGGGCGGCCACGCCCGAGATCAGCTCGATCGGCGCGCCGGCCTCGCGGCGTTTTCCGGCCCGGAAACTCAGCAGCTCGGCCTCGCGCTGCGTGAACGCGAGCGACAGCCCGTCGCAGACCACGACCCCGACATCGTGTCCGAGCCAGTCCCGCGCCGCGGCCCACATCGCATGCGCCTTGAGCGCATAGGGAATCAGAGCCACCCGCGTCATCTGCATGGTCAGCGTGCCGGCGTTCACGCCCGACGCCTCGCGGCACAGGCTGCCGCGCTCGAACAGCACGGTCTTCATCCCGGCGCGCGCGCAAAACAGCGCCACGGTCGCGCCATGGATGCCGCCGCCGACGACCGCGAGATCATAGGCAGCCGTCATAGCGGCGCAGCCTCCGGCACGGGGATGTCCGAATAATCGAACGTGCCGAGCAGATCGGCGAGCGGAACCGGGCGCAGCGGCGGCCGGCCGGTCCAGTACCCCGCCGCCTCTCGCGAGCCGACATGGCGGGCGAGGAGTTCGGCCGCCGTCTCGCCGCAGAACCGGCCCTGGCACGGCCCCATGCCGCAGCGGGTGAAATGCTTGAGCTGGTTGACCTCGCGCGCGCCGGCCGCGATCGCCGCCTCGATCTCGGCGCGCCTGATATCCTCGCAGCGGCAGACCACCGTGTCGGGCGCTATCGCCCCGACCATCGCCGGGCGCGCTCGCATCAGCCGCCCGACCGCGCCGGCAAAACCCCGCAGCCGCGCCTGTTCGGCCTGAATGGTAGCGGCCTCGCGCTGGACCGTCGCGGCGTCGACGAAGCGGGAATCATGCGCGGCGGCCAGCCCCGCGAGGTAGCCCGAGAGCCGGGCGGGCTCCGCGCCGGCGATGCCCGCGCCGTCGCCGGCCGCATAAAGTCCCGCAACCGAGCAGCGCCCGAAGCCATCGCGCTCCGGCACCCAGCCGCCCGCCGCCGCGTCGAAACGATGCGCGGCCCGCAACAGGCGCGGGATCTCCGAGCCCGGCACGAGCCCGTGCCCGACCGCCAGCGCGTCGACCTCGAAAACCCGCTCAGCGCCGCCGGTCGGGCAGCCTACGGCATCGACGCTGCCGATCACGACGCGCTCCAGCGCTTCGCCGCCCTCGGCTCGCAGCGCCGTTTGACGAAACAATACCGGAACCCGCGCCTGCCTGAGCTTCAGCGCCCAGCCAACGCCCTGTTTCAGCAGATCGGGCCGCGAGGCGAGCTTCGGCAGCGCTCTGAGCCAGTCGCTGGGGCCCGCCAGATCGACCACCGCCGCAACCGTCCCGCCGCCGGCGACGATCTTGGCCGCCACCGCCGCCAGCAGCGGCCCGCAACCGGCGACGACGGTGCGGCGACCGGGAACCATGCCCTGCGACTTCAGCAGGATCGTCGCAGCCGCCAGCCCGATCACGCCCGGCAGCGTCCAGCCCGGGAATGGCACGACCCGCTCATGCGCGCCGGTCGCCGCGATCAGGCGCGGCGCGGTGAAGCTCTCATGGCCCGACGGCGTCACCGCATCGACGCGAAACGCGCCCGAGATCGACCAGACCAGCGCCGAGGCACGCCACGTCACCGACGAGGCCGCGACAGCGGCCCGCAACGCATCGCCGGCGCGATCGTCCGGCCCAGAAGCTTCCGGCGCTAGCGAAAGCCCGGCCGGCCGGGCCCGGTAGACCTGCCCGCCCGGCGCGGCCGCCTCGTCGAGCAGCACCACCTCCATGCCCGCATGGCTCGCCGCAAGCGCGGCTGCAGCGCCCGCAGGCCCGGCGCCGATGACGATCAGATCGGCCGACTGATGTGCGGCGGCCGCCATCTCAGACTGCGCCCCGCAGTTCGACGACGAGGCCTTGGCTGGCAGGAACCTGACAGGCCCGCTTCAACGCGCCCTCGATATGCACCGCGCATTCCTGGCAGACCCCCATGAAACAGAAGGCCCCACGCGCCGCGCCGTCGCGCGGGCTCCGGCGCAGACCCAGCATGCCGGCAGCCATCAGCGCAGCCGCGACCGTCTCGCCGCGATGCGCGCGAACCGTCACGCCATCGGCGCTGAAGCTCAGGGTCTCGCCGCGCCGAAAGCCATTGTCGAACCGCATTGCATTCATCTCGAAATCCGCGAACCTCGTGGTCTTGCCTTTTGCACGGCACTCATATTGTATACAAATCATAGACAATCGGCGCTGCCTGTCCAGCCCGGAACGATGCCGACGAGGCGGCGCATCAGGGCGTCGGACCAGACAATCCAGAGGGGAACCATGTTCAAGACATACGCTCTCAGCCTCGCAGCCTTGCTCGGCCTCGCGACGCTCAGCCCGCCGGCCGCACAGGCGCGCCCGCTCGACGACATCCTGAAATCGGGCACGCTCAAGGTCGGCGTCAACCCGACGCTGCCGCCGCTCGCCAAATTCGACGACAAGAACGAGATCGTCGGTTTCGACGTCGATTTCGCCACCGAGATCGCCAAGACGCTCGGCGTCAAGCTGGAGATCGTCCAGACCGGCTCGCCCGACCGCATCCCCTTCGTCGCTTCCGGCAAGATCGACCTCGTGATGGGCGCGATGACGCGCAATCCCGAACGCGCCAAGGTGATCGACTTCACCGTGCCTGTTCACACCGAGGTCTTCGGCGTGCTGACGACCGAAGCCAAACCCTACAAGGACTGGAAGGAACTCGACAGCCCGGGCGTCACCCTGATCCAGGTGCGCGGCACGACGCCGGTCAAGTTCATCGAGGACAACCTCAAGCAGGCCAAGGTGACGCTGCTCGACAACTACCCGGACGCCGTGCGGGCGCTGGCGCAAGGGCGCGGCGACGCGATGATCGACGTGATCGATTTCGTCGGCGAGCAGATGAACCGCTTCAAGGACGTGAAGTGGAAGGTCGTCGAGACGCCGGTCGACGTCTATTATTGCAGCTTCGGCCTCGCCAAGAATTCGACCGGGCTGAAGGACTGGCTCAATGTCGCGATCTTCGACATGCATCGTCGTGGCCGCACCGATGCGCTCTGGGTGAAGTGGTTCGGCATCAAGATGATCAACCCGACCGGGTTCACGCCCTATTTCTGATCCGGCTCCCCCTCCCCGGCAGCGCGCCGTCCTGATTGGCGCGCTGCTGATGGTCGTTGCGACCTTCTGCTTCGTCAGCCTCGACTCGATCCTGAAATCGCTGGCGCAGCGCCACGACGTGCTGTTCCTGGCGTGGGGCCGCAATCTCTTTCAGGTCGTCTATCTCGTCGCGCTGATGCCGTTTCTTGGAGCGCGGCGGATGCTGGCGACGCGCCACCCTCTGATCGAGTTCTGCCGGGGTGCGATGCTGGTCGGCACTACCGTCTTCATCGTGCTGGCCCTGAAGACGATGCCGCTGGCGCAGACCTATGCGATCACCTTCTCGGCTCCGCTGATCGCGACGATCCTTGCCTCCATCTTCCTCCACGAGCGACCGTCCTGGCGGCGCTGGCTCTGGATCGTCATCGGCTTTGTCGGCGTCATGGTCGCGCTGCAGCCCGGAGCGCCTGAGGCCGGCGGACATCTCGTCTTTCCGCTCGCCATGGCGCTGGCCAATGCCGGCTATCATGTCCTGACGCGGGCGATCGCAGGAGACGAAGACCCGCTCGCCATGCTCTTCCATGTCGGCTTCTTCGCGTTGCTGATCACGACGCTCGCTTTGCCCTGGTCGTGGTCTGGCATGGCGGCGTGGGAATGGGGCCTGCTCGCCATCGGCGGCGCATTCGGCACGCTGGCCCATCTCCTGCTGATTCAGGCCTTCCGCATGGCCCCGACCGCGATCGTCTCGCCGATGATCTACACCCAGATCATCGCGGCCTGCCTGCTCGGCTATGTCGTCTTCGGCGAAGTGCCGACGCCGGCGACGCTGCTGGGCGCGGGCGTGGTGATCGCGAGCGGCGTCGCGCTGATCCGGTCGAGAGCGTGAGGATCTTGGCTTCAGAAGTGCGCGTCATTCCGGACAAGCCGCGAAGCGGCGCCGATCCGGAATCCATCGTAGAGCCATCCCTGCGAAGACTTAGGCCCTACGATGGATTCCGGGTCTGCGCTGCGCTGGCCCGGAATGACGACGGAGGTCGTGGAACGATCGGAGCAGATCGCTCAGGACACATTCGCCAACGAGTATTTCGACAGGCTCTTGATATGCGCCTGCGCCGCCTTGCGTGCCCGCTTGGCGTCCTCCGCCTCCAGCGCCAGCACGATCTCGAGATGCTCGACCGCATCCTGCCCGACACGGTCGGCGAGACGCGCGATCTCGAACAGCCGCGTCGTGACGCGCAGCGAGCGGATCATGTTCCCCATCACCGCATTGCCGCAGCCATCGATATACAGCCCGTGCACGGTGTCGTCGGAACGCCAATGCGCGTCGGTGTGATAGGTCGTCGCCGCCATCAGTTCCTCGATTTCGGTGCGCACCATCAGCAGCTTCGACAGCGAAAGCCGCCCCGCCGCGAGGAAAGCCGCTTCGCCTTCGAGGATTTCACGGACCTTGAGGCTCTGCAGATATTCGCCGAGATCGACATTGCGGACCATGAAGGAGCGGTTGGCGGCCTTGACCACCAGCCCCTCGCCCTCCAGCCGCTGCAGCGCCTCGCGCAGCGGCGTGCGCGAGATGCCCAGCACATCGGCGAGCTTGGCCTCGACGATCAGCTCGCCGCCCTTGAGACGCCGCCCGCGGATCATCTCCGACACCGCCCTGTAGGCGAGGTTGGAGAGGTTGTAGCCGCCGGTCTGCTCGGGTGCTTCGGCCGGCTCGATCAGGGTCATGGCGCAGTCTTCGTGCTCAGGTTGCAAACGCGCTTTTGAACCCGCACGCCGCTGCTATCAAGCCCCGGCAGTCGGGGCGACCTCATACCCGCCGCCCGGCCGGTTCAAACGAGGTCGGCAGCCGTCCGGAAGGCGCAGCCAGCGCCGAGCGCTCGCGGGCGATATGCATGCCCTGGCCGGGCTTGCCCCTGAGCGCGCCGTCCTGCACCACGACCTGCCCGCGTACGATCGTGGTGACGGGCCAGCCCTTCACCTGAATGCCCTCATAGGGCGTGTAGTCGGCCCCGTGATGCAGCAGCGACTGGCTGATCGTAACCTCGCGGTCGGGATCCCAGATCGCGATGTCGGCATCCATGCCGATCGCGATCGAGCCCTTATGGGTCAGGCCATAGGTCTTTGCGTGGTTGGTCGATGACAGAGCCACGAACTGGTTCAGCGTGATCCGGCCCTTGCCCACCCCCTCCGAGAACAGGATCGGCAGCCTTGTCTCGACGCCGGGGATACCGTTGGGCACCCAGCGGAACGAGGTCCGGCCCTTCGGCGTCAGCTTGCCGGCCGGGTCGTCATAGCGGAACGGGCAATGGTCGGAGGAGAAGACGTTGAAGATGCCGCTCTCCAGCCCCTCCCAGCAGGCGATCTGGCTGGCCCGGTCACGCGGCGGCGGCGAGCAGACATATTTCGCCCCTTCCATGTTGAGCCCGTCCATGTCGGCCTCGGTCAGCACGAGATATTGCGGGCAGGTCTCGCCATAGACCTTGAGGCCGCGCGAGCGCGCCCGCGCGATCTCCTCCATCGCCTCGCGGTTCGAGACATGGACGATCATCACGGGGACATCGACGAGTTCGGCGAGCGATATCGCGCGATGCGTCGCTTCACGCTCGACCGGAATAGGCCGCGAGGTGCCATGGAATTTCGGCGCGATGTGCCCGCCGCGTTCCAGCCGGTCGGTCAGGAAGCGGATCGCGTCGTAATTTTCGGCATGGACCATGACGAGCGCGCCGGTCTCGCGCGCGACCGACATCACTTCGAGCATCTCGCGGTCGTTCAGGGCGAGGCCGTCATAGGTCATGAAGACCTTGAAGGAGGTGTAGCCATCCTCGATCAGCGCCGGCAGATCCTGCCCCAGCACCTGCTCGGTCGGGTCTGAAATCACGAGATGGAAGGCGACATCGACATGGCACTGGCCGTCGGCGAGGCCGTGATAGGCCTTCACCGTCTCGCGCAGGCTCGTGCCCTTTTCCTGCACGCAGAACGGCATGACGGTGGTGTTGCCGCCGAAGGCCGCCGAGAGCGTGCCCGAGGCGAAATCATCGGCCATGACGATGCCCTCGCCGCTCGGCTGGGCGATGTGGACATGGCTGTCGATGCCACCCGGCAGGACTAGCTTGCCGCTGGCGTCGATCGTCTCGGTCGCAGCCCCCAGTCCATGTCCGAGCGCCGCGATCCGTCCGTCCCTGATCCCGATATCGCAGGAAAAAGTATCCGACGCGGTGGCGATCGTGCCGCCGGCGATGATGAGGTCGTAAGCCATGCAAAGTCCTGGAGTAGCGCGACCGCCGGACGGCGCGGTCGCCCGCTACCAATCTGGCGCTTGAAAATACACTCTGTATGCAGAGTGCGCTCATTCTGCTGGAAACGGATCGGAATGCAATCGCCGCGACGCGCCGGGCTCAAGCGAAAACGCGCGGTCTCAGGCCAGCATGGAACCAGGTGATCAGCGAGTAGACGTCATAGACCGGCAGCCCGGTCGCGGCCTGCACCGCCGCGGCATAGGGCGGCATGTTGGTGCATTCGAGCACGATCGCGCCGACCTCGGGATGACCAGCCACGAGATCGCGCGCGGCCTGCACGACATCCTGTTCGGCGAGGTCGACATCCATATCGTCCTTCTCCGCCTTGATCAGCACGCGGAAGAATTCGCGGCCATTCTCGGTTCCGGTCACCGGCGTATCCAGCGGCACGCCCGCACCGGCGAGATGCGCCGGCGTCAGGCTCGATGCGCTCACCGTGACGACCCCGACGCGCTTGCCCGGCGGCAATGTCGCCTGCACCCACGGAACCTGCATCAGCGAGGAAGTCGCGACCGGCACGCCGACGGCCGAAGCGAGCTCGCGCTGGAACAGCGACAGGAACCCGCAATTGGTGGTGATGGCCTCCGCACCGAGCCTGACCAGATCCTGCGCGGCGGCGATAAAATCGGGCAGCAAGCCTGCCGCGCCCTGCAGCACGACCCGGTCGGGACTTGCCCCTGTCACGACACGATAAAGCACCGGAAACGGCCAGGTCGTGCCATTGCCCATATCGCCGGGAATGCGTGGAAAGTGCGCCTCCAGCATCAGGATGCCAAGCGGCGCGCCATAGATCGCCTTGCCACCACGCGCGATGCCGCGGCTCATGGCAAAATGCCTGGTGGCCGGCCGGACCGGGTGCTCTCGATGATGAAACCCTGCATCAACCTCTCGCCGCCACAAGCATCGGCATCTCGAATCGAGACTCGCCAACCACTTTGGGACATCGGCGTCGCGATGGCCATTGCGAGCTTCGCCGGCTAGGCCGGCTGGCAGATGCTGATCTCGCGCGGCAACAGCCGGACAGACAGCGGATCGATGCAGGTGCGCGACGACCCGGGGATCGTGTCGAATTCGGATACGATCAGGCTGCTGATACGGGATTTGTACTCGCTCCAGCTCGAAATCACCCTGTAGCAGCCGCCGCATGACACCGGCGCCTCGTCAACCAGCCGTGGCGGGATCACGATCGATGGCGAGCCGCAATCGCGGCAGACGAAGCGGTTCATCTGCTCTCCCCCGGCCATCGGCAAACTCCCTGCGACGCGATCAGCGAGTACCCGCAGCAAGATAAAGGCCAGACAGCGTGCACCGCAACATGATTGCGACCATTATGCGCAGAAGCTTCGGTGCACGCGTGAAATGAGGCTTCCGACGGCACGATAACGCCGCCCGTTTATGCAGGTCGCTCCACTGCCCAAAACCTGGGCGGCGACGCCCCACGCGCAATCTCCGATTGCTTGAATTTGAGGTTACAATTATTTACACATATCGCTCAAATTCTATGCTTCGCACTCATTTTTCGGCAAGATGTCCGTATGACACTCGCATTCCTGTGCATCTATTGCGTGATCGGCGCCTTGCTGATCATCAACAGCATCATGGAATTGCCCGCCGGCAAGTCGAGCCTCCATGACGTCGCGATCATTCTTGGCGTCGGCCTGGGCTGGCCGCTGATCCTGGGCGGGATGGTGCTTCTCGCAGCCGCAAAATTCTTCATCCGGTCCCCGAACGCATTGCCCGGCATTGTCTACCGGCGCGCCGACCGGGCCGACGCGCGAAAGCAGACGTCCAGCTAGCGCAACCGTCGCGCGCGCGACCGCCGGCCGGTTTCAGGACAGTCGATCCGCTTCGTTTCAGGACAGCCGATCCGCTTCCACGACGGCAACGAAGATATGATAGAAGGTGCTGGCCGAGACCGGACCCGCAAGTGGCCTCTCCTGCTCGTCCAATTGGTCGATCCAGCCGGCGGCGAACGGCTTCCCGAGATATAATTCCCACAGATGCCGCAGCGCGGCATCTGCCTGCTCCGCGGCGCCTGCTATCCCGCGCTCGGTTTGCGCGAGATGGGCCTTGGCGAGTTCCGTCTGCAGCCATGACCGGCGCGTACCGCGCAGAACCTCGCCGCCTCGCAGCGCCTCATCGACGAGCAGGCCGCTGCCCGGGCTCGAAAACCGCGACACCGAGCGCAGCAGCGCCTGCGCCAGATCGGCCGTCGAGCGCCCCAGCACCGGCTCGGCCTTGCGCAACAGCCAGACCCATTCGGCGAGATGGCCGGGCTCGATCACCTCGCCCTCTCGCCCGGTGGCGACCTTCCAGTCATCATCGAAATACTCGCCGATGGTGGCGCTGGCGGGGTCGTAGAGCCGGCTTTCCAGCAGCGCGATGCCACGCGCCGCCATCGCGACCGCATCGGGATGAGCCACCGTCTCGTGCAGGCCGAGCGCGGCCTCGAACCAGTGCATCTGCGGGTTTTGACGGCGCGGCAGGCTGCGCGGCAGGCCCTCGAACAAAGACCCGTCAGGCGCGGTCAGATCAGCAGCGATGAACGACAGCGTCTCCTCAAGCACGGCGCGAACGCGCGCCTCGCCGCTGGCTTTCGCCAACCACGCGCAAGCCAGCACGATAAAGGCATGGTCGTAGCTGTCGCGTTTGCTATCGGCGACCGAACCGTCGGCATGAAGCAGATGCACGAAGCCTGGCGCGCCGTCCGGCGAGCGCGCCGTCTTCAGAAGCCGATCGAAGGCGCGAAGCGCGATTGCGACGCCGCCGGGCAGCCAGCCGAGCAGCGCGGCATGCGACATCACATAAATCTGGCGGGCCTGGACGCGAACCCGCAACGAGGCGGCCCGGTCTGGTTCGCCGCTCTCCGTCATCCGCTCGAAAAAGCCGCCGGTCTTCTGATCGACCCCGGCCACGGACCAGAATGGCAGGGCGGTATCAATGGTCCACCGCTTCAGCGGCTCCGACATTCGGATCATTCTAGCATCCCTGCGACGTTTAGAGCGTGACCGCGTCCGACGGTTCCACGGTTATCGGGTCTACAGCGTGTTGTGGGGATGGTTTTCCGGTCTGGACGCATAGACCGATTATGCGGCGAGTCGCGGCCGATAGCAGTGCGACTCAACCGCAGGCAAAACGTCAGTAAGTGTCCTTGACGTTCCGCAGCAAAATGGACGTTCGCGCCATGATGACAAAATCGAGCCAGATGCTGGAGTTCTCGACATACCAGATGTCGAGCTCTACCCGCCTCTCCATGCTGTTGATGGTCGGTGTCTCGCCGCGGCTGCCATTGACCTGCGCCCACCCGGTCAGACCGGGCTTGACGTGCTGCCGGTAGGGATAGTCGCCGATCAGCTTTTCGTAATGCGTGTCATGCGCGATCGCGTGCGGGCGCGGTCCGACGATCGACATATCGCCGCGAATGACGTTCCACAGCTGAGGCAACTCGTCGACGCTAAGCCGCCTGATGATCTTGCCGACCGCCGTGACGCGGCTGTCGTGGCGAGAGGCCTGCATGACGTCGACACCCTCTTCCATCACCCGCATGCTGCGAAATTTCAGAATCTTGAAGGACCGGTTGTTGAAGCCGTTGCGCGACTGGCGAAACAAGACCGGGCCGGGGCTATCGAGCCGGATCGCCAGGGCTGTGAGCACTAGCAAGGGCGAAAACAAAAACAGGGTAGAGCCGGCGATGACAACGTCGAGTGCGCGTTTCACCCCGCGCTCGCCCGCCGTCATCGGCGCCCGATGCATCTCGACCGAAACCAGTTGGCCCAGGTGCTGCGTCGGACGCGAGACGAGATCGCCGAGATCGGGATCGAGCATCAGCCTGATCGGCAGTGGCAGGATGCGCAGGCCGGCGACGACGTTCTGCGCCAGATCGAACCGGCCCCTGTCGAAGGCGACGATGACCTCCTCGACATGCGAGCCTCTCAGCGAGGCCACGGCCTCGCGCACAACGACATCGACCGCCTCTCCCCCCATACCGGCGTCAAACTCCACGCGGGAGACGACGGTCAGACCGAAGGGCGCGAGCTGGCGGGCAAGCTTGTTGTCCTGCAGCGCGGATGCGTCGCCGAAGATGGCGATGCGGCGGGTGGCGAAGGCGCCGCTCGCCAGGGCGCGCTCGATGACGCCCCGCCAGAGTAGGCGCGTTCCGATGACCACGAGTACGCCGCAGACCATAAAGGAGATCGTCGCGGCGCGCGACATGGTGTGGCCCATCTTCAGGGCAAAGCCGACAAGCATCAGGAACCCGGCGACGACGGCCCAGAGCACAAAAATTTGGCCGATATGGCGCAGTGGCTTCAACAGCGCGATGGGCCGGTAGAGTCCGCGCATCTGCACCAGCGGCAGAAACAGTGCGGCAAACAACCCCCCCAGCGCCAGAAGGTCTTCGACGTCGATCGCCGTGGCAGCCGTCAGATTGCGATAGGCCAGTCCGCAGAACAGGCTGCTCGAGACGATGATGACGACGTCTGCGACAGCCACGAACGCGCCGATCGCATCGTACCGGAACCACCGCCGACCGGCACGGCCGGCGGTGGCTGTCAACTCGATGGTCATGCGCAATCCCCAGCAACTGACGCCGTTAACCTACCGTTTACGACGTTTCCGGTTTTCGCTCAAGCGGCTCCGAATGTAAACTCCAAGTAAAGGTTTGCGTCGTCCCAAGCATGAGGTAGGCCAGAAGCGGCCTGGGGAGCGCAGGACGAAATGGCCGTGTCATGACGGCGGCGATTGCGCGAAATGGCTGCTGAAAACCCGAAGCCGGCTCGGGAGAATGATATTCGACGCCAGGCACATCCACGGCGACTAAGGCAGACAACCGCAGAATGCTGTGCCTTAGCGATTTTCAGGCACGTTGCGCCAATCCCGATTGCGCAAGTCGGTCAGTTGCGCGCGTCGTCACGAAGGCGCCATATTGTGCGACGCAACATAGATCGTTGCGAGTGGCACAACACTTGCTGCGACGACGCCATCTATTCGCATTGAATTCGGGCTTGGAAGACGCCTTGGCAGGCCCTTTCGCGCGGTGCATGAGGAGATTGCCATGACGACGGCACACATCGACACCTCTGCCTGGCCTCAAAGCGCTGAAATCGGGCTGTCGGAGACGCAAACAGCCGGGAAGAAACCGTCCTGGGCCGTCGCCGTTGTCGGCCTCGGCGCGCTTCTTAATATTGGCTGGATTGGTCTGCTGGGTTTTGTCGCGGCCAAGCTGACGTTTCTTTAGTCACCTGGTTTTTGCCGGGCATTGTTTTTCAACACAGCGCTGCTGCTAGCTCAGCTTGAGGCAGCGCTGCTCCGGCGGACCGATCGTTGTCCGCGACCCGCATTCGAAAAGCATCTGCAGCCGGTGGCATCCACTACCGGACCGCTTCTGGATTGCGGTAGCGTCAATCTATGACGGGCGCCCGGTCGGCCAGTTCAAGGAATATGGCCGTACAGGCCAGCCAGACGATGCCGAGATAGATCATGACCGGGTGCTCCACACCTCGATCTTTATCGGCCTGATCCTTTACGGCAGCCTTACGCGATTGCTTCAAATTGCGCGAATTCGCGCGTTGCGTCCGGCAATCTGCAGCGTTGGTTTTCGGCTGGCTAACGCGCCCGCCGCGGTCGATTACGCCGCGCCTCGATCGGCAGGCCTGCTGCTGCGCGGGTCGCTTTGCGGCTGCCGCCAGCGACCGCTGCATCAGCTTCGGTTGTAGACGTCCTCGTAGCGGACGATGTCGTCCTCGCCGAGATAGCCGCCCGACTGCACCTCGATCAGCTCCAGAGCGATCTGGCCGGGGTTTTCCAGCCGGTGCACCGCGCCGAGCGGCACATAGATCGACTGGTTCTCCCCGAGCAAACTCTCGACGCCGTCGACCGTGACGCGTGCCGTCCCGGAGACGACGACCCAATGCTCGGCCCTGTGAAAATGGCTCTGCAGCGATAGTTTGCCGGCCGGCTGCACGGTGATGCGCTTGACCTGATAGCGCGCCCCGGTGTCGATCTGCTCGTAGTTGCCCCAGGGCCGATAGTTCTTCAAATGCTCGGCTGCCTCGCGCCGGCCCATCTTTGCCAGTCGCGTGACCAGTGTCTTGACCTCCTCGGACTTGTCCTTCGCCGCGACCAGGACGGCGTCGCGCGTGGCGACGACAACGACATCGTCGAGCCCGACGACCGTG
This sequence comes from Allobosea sp. P2_A10, assembly GCF_056405115.1. Taxonomy (NCBI): domain Bacteria; kingdom Pseudomonadati; phylum Pseudomonadota; class Alphaproteobacteria; order Hyphomicrobiales; family Alloboseaceae; genus Allobosea; species Allobosea sp. P2_A10. The sequence goes on from NZ_JBFUCS010000005.1 coordinate 277,864, forward strand.
GCGAGCAGGTTGGGCGAATAGGCATAGCAGTTGCGCGCGTCGTGAAAAACGACGTCGCCTTCCGCGCCGTTGCCGTCGTCGTCCTTGGCAGACAGCTCCCAGACCGCCGACCATGAGCCGATATCCGACCAGGCGAAGTCCGCTGGCACTACGGCCGCGCGCTCGGTCTTTTCCATAATGGCGTAGTCGACCGAAGTGGCGCGCGCCTTGGCAAAAGCCGCCGGATCGAGGCGAAGGAAGTCGAGGTCTTTGCGCGCGGCGGCAACCGATTCGAGGACCGGGCCATGGATGTCGGGCGCAAGCAGCGCCAACTCATCGAGGAAGACCTGCGCCCCAAACAGGAAATTGCCCGAGTTCCAGAGATAACCCGATGCGACATAGCGCTCGGCCGTCGCGGCATCAGGCTTCTCGACGAAGGCGGCGATGTCGCAGACGCCGGCGATCCCCGCGATCTCCGCGCCCGGCTGGATGTAGCCATAGCCGGTCGCCGGATGTCCGGGCTTGATGCCGAACGTCACGATCCGGCCCGCCAGCGCCGCCGTCAGCCCGCGCAGCGCGTGCGCCTGGAATGCCGCGAGATCGGGAATGGCGTGGTCGGCGGCGAGCACCAGCAGCACCGCTTTGGGGTCGCGCGAAACGGCCAGCGCGGCGGCAGCCGTAATCGCCGCGCAGCTGTCGCGACGCATCGGTTCAAGCATGATCACGCCTTGGAGTCCAAGCGCTCGCAACTGCTCGGCAACGAGGAAGCGGTAGTCGTTGCCGGTCACGATGATCGGGTCGCCGAAGCCCGTGCCGCTGACTCGCGACACCGTTTCCTGAAAAAGCGATCGCCCGCCGCCGAAGGCGAAAAGCTGCTTCGGATAGGTCTCGCGTGAGGCTGGCCAGAGCCGCGAGCCCGCGCCGCCGCACAGGATGACGGGGGTGATGGTCTTGGTCACGCAGATGGCCTCCTTGGCCGCAGTAACATCGCCGCATGCAAAATGCGGGCGCGCATGGCTCAAATCGTCTGGTTGTGGTCGCCGACTTTTGGGTTCTGGCGCAACAATCTGCCGACGGCGGCGAACATATCGTGCATTCGGGCATCCGAGACCAGGCTGTCGCAGACTACCACGAGTTCCGGCTTGTTCGACGACGTCCGCACCAGCCCCCAGGGGCCATCGGCGTTGACGATGCGCACGCCGTTGACGGTGATGACGTCGCGGATCGGCTGGCCCGCGATGCTGCCACCGGCGGCCTGCAGCGCCTTGATCGCCTTGGTGAAGCGGTCGCTGACCTCGTACTTGATCTCGTCGGCGCATTTAGCCGCCATGGTGGGCGTGCCCCAGGTCTCCGGCACGGAGGCATAGAGCTCCGCCATGGATTTCCCGGGATTGCGGTCGAGCATATCGATCACCGCGATGGCCGTGACCACGACATCGCCGTAACCGCGCCCGAATGGCGCGTTGACGAAGAAGTGGCCGTATGGCCGGTGACGATCTCCGGCGTGACACCCACGCGCTGGATCAGCGTCCCCAGCCCCAGTCCGACGGCCTGAACGCCCATAAAGTTCAATTCCTCGCCGAAGAACAAGCGCGCATCATACTCACGAAAGCCTGTCGGCTTCACCTCCGGGAGCGGCTCGAACGCGAGCGTGTTGGACAGAAGATGAGGACGAGGGACCGGATACACGCACTAGTCCAATTTCAGAGAGATCGACATCGAGACATCATTCGACAGCGGCTGTTCATATCCGCTCGTCGCGGTGCATTGCCCGATGGCCCGTCACGAAGCAAGTCTCTCGCCACTTGCCGACGCCATCAGGTAGCCACTTCGAGAACGGCGCAGTCTAATGAAAAGGAAGTCGTGCGCTTGCTGATTTGATCGCGACCGAGACGTCTGCCGATATCCTGATTGTGTAGCTATCTCGCCACGGATCCAGAGCCGGTACTGGCGACGAGCCAAGGACCTGCCGCTTGCTGGTCGGCGTGTCGAGCTTGAAGGTTATGGTCGGCGCTTTCGATGCGACGGCGTCTTACGCAGCCGCCAGATCGTCACAGAGCGCTTTGAGACCGGCGTCCTTGCGGCGCGAGCACGCCGGACTGAGCGCCTCTACCCTATCGTCGAGCACCTTGGGCCTCGCCTTGGGCGGCAGGCCCGCAGCGAGCCTTGTGGCCAGGATGATGCTGACGGCTAGCAACGTCATATTGCTCCGCGTGGTCCGTCGGCGTGCCAAAGACGCCGATCAAATCATTGAACGTGATCGGCATCGACGCCTTTACCTGGCGACACAATCACCGCTACGACGCGATCGTCTGCGATCTTGAGCGCCGTCGGCCAATGGTTCTGATGCCGGAGCGGGAGCCGGCGACGTCAGCAGCCTGGCTCAGGCATCAAGCCGCTGTCCAGTTATCCCTCTTGATCGCGGCGGCGGATACGGGGAAGCCGTAGCGCGGGCTTTGCCAAGGGCGATGCAGGTCGTAGATCGCTGGCACCTGATGGAGAATGCCAGCCGCACTTTCTTGGACGCGGTCTTGGACGCGGTGCGCAAATCGATGCGCCAGATCCGTCGGACCATTGGCACACCGTGGTGGCTCGTGCGCTCCTGACGGCAGCCGAGCCCGGCACGGAGCGTCAGCGCGGCGCTCGCCATGTTCCCGATACCCACGCCAAGCAGGTCCAACTCGACGAGATCGCCAGGACAGTCTCAATCGTGTTCCATGCCGTCGTGCTTTTCGACCGCACCGGATGGCACACGATGGTCAAACCCGCCGTTCCGAAAAACATCTCGCTGATCGTCTTGCCCTCGCGCTCGCCCGAATTGAACCCGATCGAGAACATCTCGCGGTCTCTGTGCGCCAACTGGCGCTCAAACCTCGTCTTCGACAGTTACGATTCGTTATCGAGGCCGTCTGCGACGCCCGGAACCGCCGCAACGATCAGCTCAGCACCATCGCATCCATCGGAATGCGTGTATGAGCTTATATCGGTCAAGCATCAGGCCCGCTGGTGTTTCCAGCGGGCCACACGATGGGGGCAGACCAACGGGCTGCCGTGGCCGTTTGCATCGTTCCGGTCTATCGGACCCCGGCACGCTTACAGCAGGAAATCATCCTGGTGCAGCAGCGACGGCGCGACGTTCAAAAGCGTGATCTGGTCACCATTGCCGAAATTGATCACGGTCATTCCCAGCACCGGTTGCGAGATCAGGGCCTGCAACTGCGCGAAGGTATCGAGGCCTACCACCCCAGTCAGGTCGATCTTGTCGAGCGTACCGGCGCCGGCGATGAAATCGCTGATCGTATCGGCGCCGTCGCCCGTCGCGAACACGAAGGTGTCGTCGGCGAAGAAGCCGGCATCGTCGCCAGTCAGGAAGTCGTTGCCGGCACCGCCGATCAGAGTATCGGCACCCTGACCGCCACTAAGGTTGTCATTGCCGCCGCGCCCTTCCAGACGGTCTGCCCCCATGCCACCGAAGATCGAATTGTCCGCGACGTCGCCGCGCAGGATATCGTCGAAGTTCGAGCCGCCGATCTGCTCAATGTCGATATAGCTGTCGCCGGCTGCGTCGCCGGCGTTGAGGCCCGGCGTTGTCAGATCGACAGTCACGCCCGACGTGGCCGAGTTGTAGGAGGCCGCGTCAAACCCGGCCCCGCCGTCCAGAACGTCCGCACCGGCGCCGCCGTCGAGGAAATCGTTCCCGCCGAGCCCCATGAGTGTATCGTTGCCAGCGCCACCGTTCAGGCTGTTGGCCCCGGCATGGCCGGTGATCGTGTCGTTGCCGAAATTGCCGTTGACGAAGATGGAATCGGCGGCAGTCGCCTGCGGAACCAGCGTCGCGACATTGAGCACGTCGTCACCGATGCTGCCCGTCACCGACGGGAGGCCGACACCTCCAGGAGTGAAGAGCTGCACGGCCAGCGGCAGGAAGATATTCTGTCCTCCTCCCGCAACCTGAACAGCCAAGGTCTCGACGCTCGCATGGATCGTATCGAGTCCGAGCGGCGAGCCCGGGCGCAGATCCTCGACCAGATACCCGCCGGCGGGGATCGGGGACACGGCGAACAGCGACGTCGTGACACCCAGATTGGTGATCTGGATGGTGACGCCGGTCGCGGTCTGCACGGCCGCGAGCGTCCCGGCTGTTCCGGCCGGAAGTTCGTAGGCGGCAGTGTCCGTGCCGGCATTGCCGATCAGCATGTCGTTGCCGGCACCGCCCCTGAGGAAATCGTTGCCGGCAAAGCCGATCAGCGTGTCGTTGCCGAGGCCGCCATCGACATTCGCCTGACCGGTGACGGTCATGCCGCCAGCGTTGGTACCCGAAGTGAGCAGACCGGGCAGCAGCGCGGCGACATCCAGCGTCTCATTGCCGATTCCGCCAGTGATGTTGCCTGTGAGCGAATCCGTAGAGAGAAATGTCGTCGCGCCAAGCTGGACCTGCAGGCTCACGGCGGAGCCGAAGCCGAAGGTAACGGTCTCGACACCCTGAAGATGATCGGTGCCGTAGAGCGAACTGGTGCGCAGATCGCGCATCTGCCAACCGCCGGTCTCGGGCGCAATCTCGTAGATCGTCGTCGCGACGCTCGCATTGGTTACGTCTACGAGCACCGTGCCATCGACCACGCGATAGGACAGCGTCCCGGGCGTCGTTGCATCGAGGCTGACGAAGGTCGAGTCGTTCCCGATCCCGCCGATCAGGATGTCGTTGCCGCTGTCGGTCGAGAGGAAGTCGTTCCCGGTCCCGCCTTCGAGCTGGTCGTTGCCGTTGCCGCCATTGACCTGGTCGTCGCCGTCGCCGCCCTGAACGAGATCGTTACCGTCCTCGCCGAAGAGCTGGTCGTTGCCGGCCTCGCCGCGCAGCGTGTCGTCGCCGAGGCCGCCGCGGATGGTGTCGTTGCCACCGCGCCCCTCAATCAGGTCGTTGCCGCCCTCTCCCATCAGCGAATTGGCCTGGGCGTCGCCGTAGATGACGTCGGCCTGGTTGGTTCCACGCACGTTCTCGATCGAAATCAGCGTGTCGATGGTGCCAAAGCCATCGACGGCCCGGCCGAGATTGTCGTTGGTGTTGCCATTGTCGAGATCGACGGTGACGCCCGCGAGGCCGCCACGATTGGCATCGCGGCGATAATCGACCTCGTCGATGCCGCCAGCGCCATCCAGCGTGTCGGCCCCGGCCAGGCCGCGCAGGCGATTATTAGCGGCGTTGCCGGTCAGCACGTCGTCATACATCGTGCCACGCAGGCGCTCGATGCCGGTATAGGTGTCGGTGAAGCCCCAGGGATCGAGGAAGGTGCCGTCGCCGTTGGCGCCGAGCGTCAGCGTGATGCCGTTGGGACCGGTCCAGTCGGAATAGTCGAGTTCGTCGGCATCGGCGCCGCCATTGATGGTGTCGGTGCCGGCGCCCGGCCGGAAGCCGTCGAAGCCCGCGCCGCCGCTCATTACGTCGTTTCCGGCAAAACCTGTGAAGAAATTGTCCTGGTTGTCGCCGATGAAGGTGTCGTTCTGGTTGGTGCCGCGCGCCTCCTCGATGCCGATCAGGGTGTCGGTGTTGCCGAAGCCGTCCGTCGCGACGCCATTGGCGTCGGCGACGTTGCCATTGTCGAGATTGACGGTGACGCCCAGCGTACCGCCGGCCGCCGCGTCGAGGTCGTAGCGCACCTCGTCGATGCCCGCGCCGCCGTCGAGCTGGTCCGCGCCGGCCAGGCCCACGAGCGAGTCGTCGCCGCTTTCACCACGCAGCCGGTTGGCGACGCCGCTGCCGATCAGTGTGTCGGTGACGTTTGTGCCACGGGCATTCTCGATCGAGATCAGCGTATCGGTCTGGCCGAAGCCGTCGATCGCAAAACCCTGTCCGAGATTGACGGTTACGCCGGCCGAACCGCCGACATTGATGTCGCGGCGGTAATCCACCTCGTCGACGCCGCCGCCGCCATCGATCGTGTCGGCGCCGCCGATGCCACGGAAGCGGTTGGCCTGGCTGTTGCCGGTCAGGGTGTCGTTGCCGTTGGTGCCGCGGATCTGCTCGATGCTGGTATAGGTGTCGGTGCCGCCCCAGGGATCGATGAAGGTGCCGTCGCCGGTCGCGCCGAGCGTGAAATTGATGCCGCCCGGGCCGGTCCAGTCGGCATAGTCGAGATCGTCGGCATCGGCGCCGCCATTGATGATGTCGTTGCCCGCGCCCGGCCGGAACACGTCGAAGCCGGCGCCGCCGCTCATCGTGTCGTTGCCGGCGCCGCCAGCAAAATAATTGTCCTGGTTGTCGCCGATGAAGGTGTCGTTCTGGCTGGTGCCGCGCGCTTCCTCGATCGAGATCAACGTGTCGGTGTTGCCGAAGCCGTCCGTCGCTGTGCCAAGCGCATCTGCCGCGTTGCCATTGTCGAGATTGATCGTGACGCCGAGCGTCCCGCCCGCCAGCGCGTCCTCGTCGTAGCGCACCTGGTCGACGCCAAGGCCCCCATCGAGCGTATCGTTGCCGCGGCCGCCATAGAGAGCGTCGTCGCCGTCGCCGCCGTAAAGCGTGTCGGCGCCGTCGCCGCCGTCGAGGCGGTCATTGCCGCCAAAGCCGTAGAGCGAGTCGTTGCCGCCATAGCCATAGATCGAATCGGCAAGGTTGCTGCCATTGATCGTGTCGGCGGTGTTGGCGCCGAGAACGTTGCCGACGGTTGCGTCGCCGATCGCGTCGGTGAGCGTCGTCCCGGTGAAGTTGTCCGTCACCGCCGTAGTATCGCCGGTGGTGGCGGCCGTCTGCAGTGCTTGTGCAGCGTCATTCTGGGCAACCGAGGCGACCTGCGCCAGCGACTGGAGCAGTTGTGCTCCGCTCTGCCCGGAGACCGCGTCGATCGCGGCGTTCGTCGCGGAAATCACGCTTGCCGAAGCATCGGCGACCGCCTCCGCCTTGGCGACGCTGGCGGCGGAGATCGTAGGCGCCGGCCCGGTCGACAGCACCGTTGCGGTGTTGACGATTAGGTTCGACAGCGCGGTTTCGCTGCTGAGGTCGAGAGCTTGACCGACCGGCGCGGCAAAGAGCTGCGATCCGAGTTGAGCTGCGATCGCGGCCTGGGCGGCGGCCGCATCAAGCTGATCGCCGGCCGCTCCGTCGAGCACGGCGGCTGCCTGGATGATCGTGTTCTGAACCTGAATCGCAGCCGCGATGGCATGCGCCCCGAGCACCTGCTGAGCAGGGTCGGCCGAGACGGTCGCCGCGATCGGATCGAGATTCGCCAGATCGACGCCCGCGGGTAAGCCGAGCGCGGCGAGCACGGTCGCGTTGGCGGAGGCCACGTCCGTGGCTCCGGCTGCGAGCACGGCCGCGACCAGCGTCGTCAGGGGCGTAACGACCGAAGAACCGGCCGGCGCGCGCAGGAAGCCGTTGAAGTCGAGCCCCGTCGAGATGTCCTTGCCGCCGAACATGACGAGCTGGCCCGAACCACCGACGAGGCGGAAGTTGCCGTTTGCATCTGTCGTCGTCGAGATCTCGCCGGCCGAGAGCAGGCCGTCGCCATTGGCGTCCTTAAACACGGTCGCGCCGGCGATATAGCCGTCGGCCGCCACGCCGTCATCGACGCTCTGGACCTGGACCGCGACGGCAAGCATGCGCGTCGCGCCGGCTTGGTCGGTCACGGTCACGTTGAGGGTGAGGGTGCCGGCGTCGCTGACGGTCTGGCCGTCGATCAGCTTCAGGCTGTTGCCGGAGATCTCGAAACGCGGATCGTCGACCGAGAAGCTGAGCACGTCGCCGGTATCGACATCGGTCGCCTGCAATGTGCCAACGATTGCGCCGGGCGTGTCCTGCGCGATTGCCGGAGCGCCGTTGACCGGCGCCGCAGCGGTGAGGCTCAGTGAATTCGGGGCATCGTTGACATTCGCGACTGCTGCGGTCGCTGTGCTGGTGACGCTCTCGGCTTTGCCGTTGCCATCGATATAGCTCGCTCGCACCGAGATTGCCTTGCCGACATCGGCATCGCCAAGCGTGAAGGTCGCGCCGGTCGCGTCCGACACGACCGCGCCATCGCGCAGCCACTGATAGGATATCGTGCCGAGGCCGTCGGCATCGACCAGCGTGTTCGATGCAGTGAGGGTTTGGTCTTCTATCGCCGTGCCTGTGATCGTTACACTGCCAACCGGGGCGTCATTGACGTTCGCAACCGCCGCCGTCGCGGCGCTGGTCACGCTCTCGGTCGTGCCGCGTGCGTCGCTGTAACTCGCACGCACCGAGATCGCCTTGCCGACATCGGCATCGCCGAGCGTATAGGTCGCGCCGGTCGCGCCACCGATGGCGCTGGCATTGCGCAGCCACTGATAAGATATGGCGCCGATCCCATCGGCATCGGCCAGGGTGTTCGATGCCGTCAGAACCTGATCTTCGCTGGCGACGCCGGAGATTGTAACGCCGCCGGTCGGCGCATCGTTGACGTTTGCGACGGCTGCGGTCGCGGCGCTGGTGACGGTCTCCGCCGTCCCCCGGGCATCGACATAGCTCGCACGCACCGAGATTGCCTTGCCGACATCGGCATCGCCGAGCGTATAGGTCACGCCGGTCGCGCCCGAGACCGCAACCCCGTTTCGCAGCCATTGATACGCGATAGTTCCAAGGCCATCGGCATCAGCCAGCGTGTTCGAGGCAGTGAGAGTCTGGTCCTCGACCGCTGAACCGGCAATCGCGACGCCGCCTGTCACGGTATCATTGACGTTCGCAACCGCCGCGGTCGCGATGCTGGTCACGCTCTCGGCGGTGCCGCGCGCGTCGATGTAGCTCGCACGCACGGAGATCGCCTTGCCGACATCGGCGTCGCCAAGAGTGTAGGTCGCGCTGGTCGCTCCGGTGATGACTGCGCCGTTGCTCAGCCATTGATACGAAACGGCGCCGATCCCATCGGCGTCGGCCAAGGTATTCGAGGCCGTGAGAGTCTGGTCTTCGGTCGCACTGCCGGTGATCGCAACGGTGCCGGTCGGACCATCGTTCACATTGGCGACGGCGACGATCACAGTGCCGGTCGAGGTCAGTCCGGCCGCATCCTTGATCGTATAGGTGAAGCTGGCCGAACCGGCGAAATTGCTGGCGGGCTGGAAGACGATCGAGCCCTGTGCGTTGATCGACACTGTCCCGTTCTGCGCGCCCTGAACCGACACCAGCGTCCTGATGTCGTTTGCATCCGGATCGATGTCATTCGCGAGCAGCGTCGCCGGCGAAATGACGAGCGCGGTGTCCTCGGTCGCATTGACTGTGTCCTGCACCGCGACGGGCGCAGAGTTCGCAGCCCCCTCGATGATGACCTCGATGCGCTCGAACGACGTGACGGTGATGTTCAAGCTCTGGAACACGCCCGAGGCCGAACCGCGGGCAAGTGCAGCCTGAAAGCGTGCGATGTCTGCCTGGAAGAGCGCCGAATTGAAGATGCTTTGGCTGACATAAAGCCTGAGGGTGTCATTGCCCGAGCCGCCGTCATAGACATTCGAGACACCAACGTTCTCGGCGGCGCGATGGATGACGACGTCGTTGCCGCTGCCAGCGGAAACCGTATCGGCGCCGGCTCCGCCGTCGAGAATATCGTCACCGCTGCCGCCGGCCAGCGTGTCGTTGCCGGAGCCGCCGAGAAGGCGGTCATTGCCCGCGCCGCCGTCGAGAATGTCGTCGTCAGCGCCGCCATCGAGAATGTCGTCGCCGTTGCCACCATCAAGGAGATCGCGGCCGGAACCACCAAGCAGGGTGTCGTTGCCGTTGCCACCGAACAAGCTGTCGTTGCCGGCGCCGCCATCGATCTGATCGTCGCCATTGCCGCCGAACAGTATATCCGCGCCACCACGACCCGAAATGACGTCGTTGCCGTTCAGGCCAAGCACGATATCGTTGCGGTTGTCGGATCCACTAAGATTGTCGCCAGAATTGGTGCCAATCTGGAGATTGCCCAAGACAAGGCCAAGGATATTCGTCATATGCAGCCCCCGAGCGCCGCTCGCGGCGGCTGTTTCCCAACCCTTGCGCTAACCCGAAGGCAGGTGTTCTGAATGAGACCTTTATGCGCGATTAGGAGCTAGCACTAGTCCTGAGGTTAACGCAACGTTCACTCTGTAAATTGGATAATGCGTATGCGCTCCGTTGCCAGGTGACGTAGGGATCGATGGCCAAGACGTGGCGCGCACTGTCACGCCTCCCCCCTGGATGGAGCACAGAAGTTTGCGGGCAAGCTCCTTCGGACAACAGTCCTGCTTGTGGGGCAGGCATCGCATTCGGGCTTGCTGGCGGTATGCATCATGACATCGTCACCGATGAGCGGCGGCTCGGTTCGACAGGCGTTTCTGGCGCGGTCGCAACTCTTGGCCCGTCGGTCAGGTTTCAGGATCGCGATCGTAATCACAGGCGAAGTCGGAGTGGCTGAAGGTGCCATCACGGCGTTGGGATTTGTCGCACACGGGAACAGGCGGCTCGATCCAGCGCTCGTCCGTGAGCCAGGTGAGACCTTAGAGCCCGTCCCGAAAGGGTTGAGCGGCTGGGGCGCTCGTGATKCCAAGGGGTTGTTCAGGCCATCYTGGAGCGAGCGATGTGGACCCCAGCCACTCGCCGGCAGCATAGTCGCGCGRGACTTCGATACGAAACSGATTTGACGGATGCGGAGTGGCGGCTGGTTGCRCCGTTGCTGCCGGCGCCGAAGCGGACAGGCCGGCCACTCTCCTGGCCGCTGCGGGAGATCGTCAACGCGATCTTCTACGTCATGCGSGGCGGCGTCGCCTGGCGGCTTCTGCCGAGCGACCTTCCGCCCAAGAGCACGGTTTATCGCTGGTTTGCGGCCTGGCGGGACGGCGGCRTGTTCGAGGCGCTGAAYCATGCGCTRCCGATGATCGATCGCGAACGCAGCGGTCGGCCGGCCTCGCCGAGCGCCTGCATCATCGACAGTCAGAGTGTGAAGACCAACGAAGCCGGCGGGCCGCGCGGCTACGACGCCGGAAAGAAGATCATGGGCCGCAAGCGCCACGCCCTCGTCGACACCGACGGGCGCGGCCTCGTCCTCTTCGCCCATCCCGCCAGTGTGCAGGACCGCGACGGTGCGCTCCAGCGGGCCCGCTGCTGGCCGCCTCGCGCCGCCCGTTCCCTTTCATCGAGAAGGTCTTCGCGGACACCGGCTACCAAGGCCCGCGCGTCGCGACCGCGACCCGCATCGCCGTCGAGATCGTCCGCCGCCAGCCCGATCAGATCGGCTTCGCCGTCCAGCCAAGGCGATGGGTCGTCGAGCGCTTCTTCGCCTGGATCAACCGAAACAGACGGCTCTGGAAGGACGCCGAAGCCACCATAGCCTCCGCCACGGCCTTCCTCTACGCAGCCGCCGCCATAGTCCTCATCCGCCGCATCGCACGAGCGGCATGACTTTCGGGACGGACTCTAAGGCTGAGCTATAGGGCACGTTTCCCAAGACCTGTAGCAGAGCCTCGAACTACACTCTTCTGCTCGATCGTTTCAAAGCCTGTCAAATCGCGTTGAAGCTCAGCCCTCTTATCGCGTTGAATGTCAGCCCCCTTGGGACCTGCTCGGACGTGCCGATGTCGCCCCGGCTGAGCTGGTCGGGGTTGCTCGGCCGGGGCGATTTCGGCGTCCAGTGCGCGACGGAGGATGACGTTGTCAGGCTCGGTTTTTGAAGCGCCAGCTCTCGTTGCCGGTCTCGATGATGTCGCAGTGATGGGTCAGCCGATCGAGCATCGCGGTCGTCATT